>CALFNG010000388.1 GCA_937902985.1 uncultured Myxococcales bacterium | reverse complement strand
TGGACCCGTAGACCATAAAAATACCCGTCCGCCGCCTCCAACCTGGGCAGAGTCGGGATGCGACGTTCACCGGGCCCCCCCTGCGTCAGGATAGATGCCGAGTCTGGCGTGTCGTTCAACATCGCCGAGCGCATCGATGCCCGCCTCGTCGCTCACCCGTCGACGCCGGCGAGGGCGGCCGAGAGCGCGCGCAGCTTTTGCCTCGCCACCTTGTCGTAAGCCTGCCCGTTCGCCCTCGTCTCGCGCGTCCCGTCGAAATACTGGCCCGACACCGCGTCGAGCGCGGGCTCCACGACGAGGCGCACGGTGGCGTCGACGCCCTCTTTCAGGCTGCTCGTGGGCGACTCGACGATCTTCGTGGGCATGTACGTCGCCGGGTGAAGCGCGTTCACGGTGACCCGTGCCACGCGGAGCTCGTCGGCGAGGTCGATCGTGAAGAGGATCTGCGCGAGCTTGCTCTGACAGTACGCGCGCACGCCGGTATACCCGCGGTGGAGCATCACGTCGTCGACGTCGAGCGACATCTGGCCCGCCGAGCTCACGTTGACGACGCGCGCGGGCGCCGAGCTCCGGAGCTTCGGCAAGAGGAGCCGCGTCAAGAGATACGGCGCGAGGTAGTTCACCGCGAACCGGAGCTCGTGCCCGTCGGCGCTCTCCTGACGGGCGGGGCCACCGGGCACGGTCGTGCCGATGCCGGCGTTGTTCACGAGCGCGTCGAGCCGCGGTTCGTTCGCGACGAGCTCGGCGGCCATCGCCCTCACTTCCGCAAGCGAAGCGAAGTCCGCCTTGTACGAGCGCACGGCGCCGCCACGGCTCGCCCGCTTCACTTCGTCTACCGTGCGCGCGATCCGTCCGGCGTCGCGCCCGTGCACGAGCACGGTGGCCCCGCGGCGCGCCAGATCGAGGGCGACCCCCGTGCCCAATCCGTCGGTCGCTCCGGTGACGAGTACGGTCTGTTCGCGAATCGGCGTCATGGGCGAGCTCGTCCTCGATCCTCCGATGCCGGATGCGGGCCCCGAGTGGCGGGTGAACCCACGATCGCGGCGACTCTTTCGCCTCGCGTCATTCGCGTCAGGCGTGGCTCGCCACCTTCTGAAAAGTCGCGGGCGTCTGCCCCGTCCAGCGACGAAACCGCCGATACCTCGACATCGCCCGCGGGCGACGACGCCAGCGCCGCGGTTCCGGGAGACGACGCCAGCCCGGTCAGCGCGCCGAGACGGGTGCCAGCGGCTTGATCGAGGGGCGCCCGATGGGCGCGAACTGACCGACCGCCGGGTCGTATTCGAAGACGTCGCCTGTCGCGATCTGGAAGACCCAGCCGCTGATCTTGAGCTCGCCCTTCTCCATGCGCTTGGCGACGAAGGGGAAGGCGCGGAGGTTCTCGAGCTGCACGAGCACGTTCTCTTCGACGGTGGCCACGAACTTCTCCGGCCCCTCGAGGTGCCCGTAGCGCTCGGCGACGATGGCGCGGAGGCGCTCGGTCTGCGCGAGCCACTTCTTGACGAGCGGCATGCGCTCGAGCATCTCCGGCTTGAGCGCGGCCTCGATGGCGCCGCAGTCGGTGTGTCCGCAGATGATCACGTTCTCGACGCACAGGTACTCGACGGCGTACTCGATGGCCGCCGCCGTGCCGCCGGGCAGCGTGACGTCGGGGACGATGTTGCCGACGTTGCGGACGATGAACAGCTCGCCCGGCTCGGTGCTCGTGATGAGGTTCGGCACCACGCGCGAATCCGAGCACGTGATGAAGAGGGTCTCGGGGTGTTGACCGCGCTCGGCGAGGCGACGAAAGAGGGCGCGATGGGTCGCAAAGTATTGCGAGTGAAACGCGTGGACGCCCTCGGCGAGCTTTTGCATCGTGTCGATCCCTCGTAGCGACGACCGGGCGAGTACGCAAGAAGCGGCCCGAGAGGCAGCGTGGGACGTTTCTGTCGGCGACCGCGAATGTTTCGGGAGTCGTACGAGATGCCCGCACGCGGGCCACGCACGCTACCAGGCGAACGACAGCGACGCCGTGACGGGCGCCCCCGCACGCGACGGCGAGACAGCGCCGGCGTCCGTGCCCGCGGGCATGCCGCGAGGCGAGTGGAAGGCGACGGGCACGAGGACGCCGACTGCCGTGCCGACGATCATTCCGGTCAAGACGTCGGTGAGCCAGTGCTTGTCAGCCGCGATGCGCAGATAGCCGGTTGCGGTCGCTAGGGTCCCACCCGCGATCCACGTCGCCGGCGCCCACCGGTAGCCGCGCATCGTGGCGACCGTCCCGGCGGCAGCCGCCAGCGCGAAGGTGGCGGTCGTGTGACCCGAGAAGAACGACAGGTCGTCGTCCGGATCCGCGCGGTGACTTCGCTCGTCGGGGCCGAGCGCGCGCGCAAACGGGCGCGCGCGCGCGACCACGAACTTCGTGAGCTGATCGAGGTCCATGGCGAGCACGGTGGCTTCGCCGACGATGACCACGTCGCCCACGATGTCGCGGCGGAAGGCGTGATCGTGATCGGCCGCGAGCCCCAGGGTCAGCGCGGCGGCGATGGGCGCGAGTCCGAACGCGATCACGCTGCTCGCGGTCCCCGCCGCCGACGTCGATTGCCACCTGAGCGCGTTCCGCACGCCGAGGTCGAGGCCGTCGACGTCGCACCAGCGGCAAGCGGAGGGGACGAGCGTCGACTTGAGAAGCTCGCTCGTGAGCCACGCGATCCCACCGACGCCGACGGCCACGGGGTCCGCGACGTGATCCCACCGGAGGTCGCGCACCTGCGCGACCGCCGGGACGCTCGCCCCACCGATGGCCAGAACGGCCAGAGCCGTCACGGAAGCGGCGCCGCTGCGCAAGAGAGCGCGAGCGTAGCCGAACGGCGCCGCGGGCGCGCTCTCGCTGTCCTCGGAGCCGGGGGTCAGCCCCTCGCCGTCGGCGCCTCGCTCTACCTGCTCGTGCTGCTCTTCGGCGTCGTGCGCTTGGCGCTCTTGCGCTTGGCGCTCGGCTTCTTGGGGACCTTCTTCCCTGCACGACGGGCCTCGGACAGGCCGATGGCGATCGCCTGCTTGCGGCTCGTGACTCGCTTGCCCGACGACCCGGAGCGGAGCGTTCCCTCGTTGCGCTCCTTCATCGTCTTCTCCACCTTCGAGCTCGCGCCTCTGCCGTACTTTCGACCGGACGATTTCTTTGCAGCCATGACGATTCCTCCATGCGCTCCAGCCAGTTGGGGCCAGGTTGCACGTCGATCCTGAGCAAAGGTCGTTCCAGCGACCCGCGCGCGAAGCACGGCGGCTCGATTTCCCGGGCTGCCGCGCGCGATTCGTGACCGAGCAGGGCCGCCGCCGGCTCACGGAAACAGCGACTGGAACTCGGCCTGGTCCTGGTTGTCTTTGCAGCTCTGGCCGAGATCGGTCGACGGGAGTGCGCTCGCCGTCGTGTCGTTCGCGATGAGTCCCTTCACGAACGTGGCGAAGTTGCACCCGCCGTCGCTCGCGTCGGTCGCCGGGCCCTTGCCGCCGTCGTTGACTGGCGGAAAAGACCCATCGGGGATCGGCGGTTCCGCGTCGCTGCCGGCGTCGATCCCCCGAGCGGCGCCGTTGTTGTCGTCGCCGTTGCCGCAGGCCATGAGCATCGCCCCGGCGAGAACCGGCGCGAGCAAGCCGCTGAGGAGCGCTCTCATGAAGGCCTCCTCACGTCCCGTCCCCGTTGGCGCCGGACGTCGGCGTCTTCAGGTAAGGGAACGTGACGTCGAACTGGCTGGCCATCTGCTGAACGGCATCCGTGAAGGGGATGCCCGCCGCCGGCGCGGCCTTTTGCGTGGTGGTGCCGATCGTCTTCGACGTGCCGAGGAGGTACCCCTCCATCACGTCGAGCGCGATGTCGACCACGTCGTCGCCGGGGCGTCGGCCGTTGGGGAAGCCTGCCGGATCGCACGCCGCGTTGTTGGTCGTGGTGAGCGTGCCGTCGACGAAGCAACCCGCCGCGCCGAGATAGTTCTGCGTCGCTGCCGCGGTCGGCGCAATGGCCGTATTCAGGCGGAGCTCTTCGCAGGTCGCCGGAGGGGGGCCGGCGTCCGTCGTCGGGAACGCGTTGACGCCGGGAACGCCGGTGAGGAACGCCTCGACGAGATCCGCCCGCGGGAAGAGCTGCGGCGCGAGGCCCGGCCCGAAGAGCACGTCGATGACGGCGGGAAGCGTCGGGTTCGTCACGTACCTGGCGAACTGCGCGTCGTCCTTCGGCTCGCTGGCGTTCCAGCGGTCCTTGTCGGGGAGGCCGATGACCACTTCATTGACGAGCGGCGCGCCGAGGCGCGACACCTGCGTCCACGCGCCGCCTTCGACCGAAGGAACGGTGTAGGTCGCGCCCGGGTTGAGCACCCGCGCCTGCCTCATGCTGGCCGTCGTCCAGACCCCGATGACCGGCTGCCCTGCCTTGATGAGACACGAGGCCGGAACCTCGAGTTCGAGCGACGTGACGTTCTTCTTCGCCAGCGGATTCGGTACGGCGTTCGCGCTCGTGTCGCCGTGGGTGATGACCATCGCAGGCGCGTCGATGAGATCGAACACGGGCCCCAGGTTCACCGCGAAGGGCTCCGCGCGCTGGCCGACGAACATCTTGCCCGGCGTCGGGCAGTTCGGAATGTTGATCGGGTAAACGAAGCTGCTCGCGTAGGCGGCGTAGCCCCCGGGGAACGACTTGACGCCGATGTTGTCGGTCGGCTTGAAGAAGGTCGTCGCGCCCGCGACCACCGCGGCGTTCGGGCCCCCGACGGCCTTCACCGGAGCCGGAGTGCCGGAGCGGCGCGGGCCCGGGACGACGTTCACGGTGTACGACTCCGTGACGTTCAGGGTCCCCGCCTTGCTCACGTCGCCGAGGTTCAGGAACGGAACGGCGATGTCTTGCGTGGGGCCGCCGTCGGCATACCCGATGGCGAGCGACAACCCCTTCATGTTGTTCCCGAGCGTGTGCTGGAACTGGAACTGAAAGGTGAGGTCTTCGACTCCGTCGCCCGTGTTGTCGATGTGAATCTCGTAGAGCGCGGTGGGATCGAGCTCGAAGTAGTTCGGCCCGCCGTACGCGTCCTGGAGCGGCAGATAGTCCGCGATCAACGTGACGAACCCGGTACGACCCGACTCGTAGCTGCTGAACGCATAGAGATCGGTCCCGTCGACCTTCGGGTTCTTCGTGACGAACGGCGCTTCTCTATGGCTCGACGCCAGCGCTGCCCCTGGAAGCGCGAGGAGCACCCCCACCGAAAGAGCAGTGATTGCTCGTTGCATCCTCATGGTCATCCTCCTAATTTTGCAAAGGCTCCCTCGCGGGGAACTAGGGTCGTCGCCAACGTACGTGTCACGGTGGTCTTTGGATTCGGATTAAAATGAAGAGCTCCACACTGACGTCGTGGCCATTTTCGCCACAAGCGGCCCTGACCGTGATTTTCGTGCTCGGTTCGCCGGCTTCGGCCGCGTGCGACAAGAAGTCCTCCTCCACGGATTCACCGCCAGCCCCCCTTTCTTCAGCCCCCCTTTCTTCGGTCCCCGCTTCCTCGCCTTCCTCCCACCCGCCGGCCTCGTCTGCGGCGGCGACGGGGTCGGCGCCGTCGTCAGAGGCGCCGGCCAGCTCGTTCGAGGCGCCCGCGGTTCCCCTCGACGGGTTGATCGGGCGGCTCGCCCGCGAGGCCCGCGATCGCCCGAAGGTGCAACCCACGGCCGAAGAAGTGCTCGCCACGCTCGAGAAGGCCGGAGAGAGCGTCCCCACCAGGCAGCAGTCGCTCGGCGACACCTACAAGGCCAGCTACTGCCTCGGCGGCTACACGCTCGACGGGGCCTTCGCACTGAGCGCCTGCGAGTACGCGGACGCGGCGGCGGCCACGGCCGGACGCGACCTCTCGAAGACGATCTTGTCGCACGTGACGGTGCGCGACGTCTGGAGCCACAAGGCCGGCACGCTGGCCATCGTGCAGCTGAAAGACGACGACGCGACCACGGCGCTGAAGAAGAAGCTCGTCGCGGCGTTCCTCGCGATGTGAACGGGGCAATCTGAGCGGGGCAATCTGAGCGGGCCGCGCCGGTCAGAAGACCTTGAGCGCAAAGGCTCGCTCGATCAACCATACGGTCGCCACCCCTGCGATCGCCACGGAGCCGCCGAGCAGCGCGACCCGCCGGTAGGCCACGGTCCGACGCACGAGGTACGCGAGCGGCAGAAACACCGCGACGACGCACATCTGCCCGAGCTCGACGCCGACGTTGAAGCCGAAGAGCGTGACCACGAGGTTCTGGCGCGGCAGCCCGAGGTCCATCAGGGTCGCGCTGAAGCCGAAGCCGTGGAGGAGCCCGAGCGCGAAGGCCGCCGTCCAACGGTCTTCTTCGAGAATGGGGACGACGTTGTTGATCGCGGCGAGCACGACCGACGCGGCGATCCCCGACTCGACGAACCGACTCGGGAGCCTGAGGACGCCGAGAGCGGACAGCGAGAGCGTGATCGAGTGGGCGACGGTGAACGCGGTCACGATCTTGAGGACGTCCATCAGCGCGGGGCGCCATCGGCCGACGGGCTCCCACCCGCGCCGGTCGCCCTTGCGCACCAGCACCGAGGGCAGAAGGAGCGCGATCAAGAAGAGCAAGTGGTCGATGCCGGAGAAGATGTGTCCGATCCCGAGCCGGATGGCCGCCCCGAGCTGGTGGGCGCGACCGAGTGTCGACCGCTCGAAGCGCTGACGGCGGTCGGCGAACGTGAAGATCGCGGTGCGGGTGCCGGCCCCGTCGTCGATTCGCGCGATCCCGTGGTGCTGGGGATCGACGTCGAAGAAGAGCTCGTAGTCGACGTCGAGCGCGCGCGGCTCCGACGGGCAGACCGCATCGAACCGCAGGACCGCGTACGCGCCGTCCGAGTGATCGGCGACCTCGAGGCGGGTCGCGTTCAACGGGCAGGCGTCGTCGCCGGAGCGAACCGTCAGGCGCTCACGGGCGAGCGCGGTCACGTCGTCCCGTCGCGCGCGGAGCTCGCCCCAGGTGATCGTCCCGTTCGCGTCGCGATCGAGGGCCATCACGTTGTCGAGGTCGCGGAGAGCGATGTCCCAGCGGACGTCGATCCGCGAGCCGACGGCCACGAGGGTCAGGTAGCTGTCGCTCGGCTTGTGCGCGTGCGCGGGCCAGGCGACCAGCGCCACGAGCGCAAACGCCAGCAGCGCGATCGCGCGTCGCGCTCCCTCTCGCCGCTTCACGGCGCCCCGCCTCGTAGGCGGGCGGCGAGGGCTCGAATGCGAGGGTCTTCGAGGTGGTGCTCGTCGAGGAACGCGAGGGCCGGGGCCGCCGTGCCGGGCTCGCCCGCGGCGACCGCCGATGCGAGCAAGACGCGCACGTCCCAGGGCTCGCGCTGCACGTCCCAGTTCGCGCGCGCGAGCGCCAGCGCGGCGCGCGCATCGCCCTTCAGCTCGAGCTCGAAGCGCGCCTCTTCGCGCCGGTGCACCGTGTCGCCCCGAAGGTGGCTCGCTTCGAAGCGGGCGCCAAGCATCTCCGAATGGGTCGCGGCCGCCGGAGCGTGGGCCTTCGCCTCGGCGAGCGCGAGGCGCAATAGGAGGCCATCGTTGTCGGTGCGTCCCGCCACGAGCTTCATCGCCTCGGCCGGTCGGCCCCGATCGATGAGCAGGTCGGCATAGGCGGCCAGTACGTACGCGTCGTCGGGATCGATCGCGAGCGCGGCCGAGAACGCGCTCTCGGCGTCGTCGTCGCGGCCGCGCCGGAGCGCGATCTCGCCGAGCGTCGAGGACGCCCATTCCCTCTCGTCCGCGTCCTCGTTCGCCGAGACCCGGCGCGACCGTCGGATCGACATGGAGAGCCGGTCGTAGGCCGGCCCTGCCGAGCCGCTCACGGCGTCGATCGACGTCTCGCAGACCGTGAAGACGAGCTCGGGCGCCAGGCGAGCCAGAGGCTGGCAGCTCGCCTTGGCCTCCTCGTAGCGGCCCCGCACGGCGAGAACGACCGAGCGCGTGATCCACGCCTGCGCGTCGTCGGGATCGATCGCAAGCACCCGATCGAGGTCAGCGAGCGCGCCGTCGAAGTCGTGCGAAGACTGGCGAATCGTCGCGCGCAAGACGAGCACGTCGGACGGGGCCGACGGGAGCTCCCACCAGGCCCCGAGGGCCGCCTGGGCGTATCCGAGGTACCGCGGATCGGAGCGGGCGCGAGAGAGCTGGATGTCGAGTCGCGCCAGCGTCAGCGCCGTGCCCAGGTCGTCCGGGTGCGCCACCAGGGCATCGTGCAGGCGCAGGCGTTCGCGCTCGCGCGGATCGCTCGACCGCATCGGCAGGCGCTCGAGGATCTCGGCGTCGTCTGCGGGAAGACGCGGGACATCGGCGCTCGCCGGAGGCCGGAAGAAGATCGCGCCGACGACAATCAGCGCGCCGGTCGCGCCGAAGACGACGTAGGAGCGCTTCACTGCGCGCACAGTATCGCATCGCTATCGCATCGCGCGACTACAGGCTCTCGAGCGCGCGCTCCGCTGCCTTGCGGACTTCGATATCGGCGTCGGCGAGCAATCCGCGTAACCGCGGACCCGCCTCGCGCGTACGCAGCTCGCCCAGCGCCTGCGCGGCGGAGCGTCGAACGTCCGGAACGTCGCTCTCGAGGAGCCGAAGAAGGGCAGGCGCCGCGTCGGCGCCCTTCAGCGCGCCCAGCGCGGCTGCCGCGGCCTTGACGACCTGCCAGTGCGAGTCGCGCGTCGCCGTGACGAGCGCGGCGGTCGCTTCGACGGTGCCGCTGCTGCCGAGCACCGACGCAGCCTCGACCCGAACTTGCCAGTCTTCGTCTTCGAGTCGAGCGATGGCGGCTGCTGCCCGGTCCGGCGACCACGCTCTCCCCAGGGCGGCCACGGCGAGCCTTCGCACGCCCGCGTCCTCGTCGCCGAGGCGTTGAACCAGCGCCGCGAGGCCCTCGGGCGACCGGAGATAGGCCAGGGTGACGACTGCCGCACGGCGCACTTCGGCCGACTCGTCGCCGAGCGCCTGCAACAAGATGGGGGTCGCACGCGCGTCTTTCAGCTCGCGGAGACCGACGATGACCCACGTTCGAACGGCGGCGCTCGGATGGCGGGCCGCGGCGAGCAGGTGCGCCGCGGCCTCGGGACCACGGAACTCGCGAATGGCGGATTGTGCCGCCTCGTGCACGCCCTGGTCTTGGTCGGCGAGCGCCTCGACCACGGCCGGGACGGCCCGGGGATCGCCGAGCTCCTCGAGCATGCCCACCGCGAGGCGCCGCACCGTCGGATCCACGTCGTGCGCGGCCTGGACGAGCGGCTCGAACAGCGCCGGCTCCACGCCGTCTTCCAGCGCGATCAGCGCCAGCTGCCGCCCGGCCGGATCGGGGCTCTCGAGTGCCATGAAGAGGTCGTCGCGCGCGGATCCCATCGAGAGTTCCTCGCTCAGCGGATCAGGAAGGGAATCTTGACGGTGATGGCGTCTTTCGGGCAATCGAGCTCGCACGCGAGGCAATACCAACACTCGTCGTATTTCATGTGCGCCTTCGTGGTCTCGGGATTGACCGCGAGGCAATCGACGGGGCACGAATCGATGCAGATCTGGCAGCCCGTGATGCACTTGGAGAGATCGACCACGACGGGCACGTCGTAGACGCGCGTCGTCTGCGCGTGGCCGACCGTCAACGCCTGGGCGGCCTTGAACCCTTCGCGATCCTCGACCTTCTTGCTCTTCATGGGGGGGCGGCCATCCCGTCGTGAACGGTCGGCGGTTCGAGCGGTGGCGAGCGCTCCGAGACTCGAAGGTCGCGGTAACCCGAGAGCTCCGCGCGGCTCATGGGAACGACGTATTCGCCCACGGGCCGCTTGAAGAGGACCATCGCGCCGTCGGGACCTTTCTTGAGATTCACGTGCACGAACCACTCGTCGTCGTTCATCTCGGGAAAATCGAGGCGATGATGGTAGAGACCCCACCGGCTCTCGGTGCGATAGAGCGACGCGCGCGCCGCCATCTCCGCGCAGTCGCGAATGAAGCCGCACTCTGCGACGCGCATCAGATCGTGCGCGCCGGCGGCGCCGACCTCGTCGAGCTCGTCCTTCGCGCGCAAGAAGTACTCGAGGCCCTTGTTCATGCGATTCGCGGTCTTGGGCGGCTGCAGATAGTCGTTCACCAGGCGTCGGACCTTGTACTCGTACTGGTGATGCGGGATCCCGTCCGGGCGGGAGAGGGGCGCCAGAAGGCGTGCGCGCTCGGCGGCCACCTGGTCCGCGTCGAGGGCCGGCGCCCCGGCCCGAGAGATGAAGTCGAGCGCGCTCGTAGCGCAGATCTTGCCGTAGGTGAGCGCCCCGAGGAGATAGTTGTGCGGAACGCACGCCATGTCGCCGGCCGCGTAGAGGCCGGGCACCGTGGTCTCGCCGCGCTCGTTGACCCAGACACCGGACGCGCTGTGACCGCTGCACAACCCGATCTCCGAGACGTGCATCTCGACGAGGTTCTCGTCGTACGACTGGCGACGACCCAGGTGGAATCGACCGCGGCTCGGGCGCTCGGTCCTGTGCAAGACGCGCTCGATCTCCTCGATCGTCTCCGGGGCCAGGTGCGTGAGCTTCAAGTAGACGGGGCCGTTCTCGGAGTGGAGCTCGCGATGGAACTCGAGCATCATCTGCCCGCTCCAGTAGTCGCTCCGTATGAACCGATTCCCGAGCGCGTTCACGGTGTGCCCGCCGAGAGGACCGGTCACGTACGCGCACGCGGGCCCGTTGTAGTCCTTGATGAGCGGGTTGATCTGAAAGCACTCGATGCCGGTCAATTCGGCGCCCGCGTGGTAAGCCATCGAGTATCCGTCGCCGGCATTCGAGGGATTCTCGTAGGTGCCGTACAGGTATCCCGACGCCGGCAGACCGAGCCGCCCCGACGCGCCGCAACATAGAATGACGGCCCTCGCGAGGACGACGCCGATCTCGCCCGTGCGAACGTCGACCCCGATGATCCCGCAGGCGCGGTCGCCGTCGAGGAGCACGCGCGTCGCCGCGAGCCGGTTGACGATCTGCACGCCCTCGCGCCTGATCTTGCGGGTGAGGATCTTCTTGAGATCGTAGCCCTCGGGCATGGGGAGGACGTAGCGGCCGTTGTTGTGGACTTGCTTGACATCGAAGTCGCCGCTCTCGGTCTTCTGGAACTTCACGCCCCAGCGATCGAGCTCCTGGATCATCGCGAAGCTGCTCTCGGCGTACGCCAGCACCGCGCGCTGGTTCACGATGCCGTCGTTGGCCATCGTGATCTCCTTGACGTACTGCTCCGGCGTGGCGTGCCCGGGGATCACCGCGTTGTTCAGGCCGTCCATGCCGATGGCGATGGCACCGCTCCGCTTGACGTGGGCCTTCTCGATGAGAACCACGCGCCCTCGCGGGAGCGACTCCCGCGCGCGGATGGCCGCGGTCGAGCCCGCGCTCCCGCCGCCCACGACGACGATGTCGGCTTCGATGATCCGTTCTTCCATCGCTCCTCGGGGCACCATCCCGTTGCAGACGAGCGTCTCTTAGTACGAACAACGTAGCCTCACAAGGGCATCTCGCAGGGCGCGCCAAGACGGAATCATCGCAGCGAGCCAGTGCCTGCCTGAGCTGTGCAATTGTCTTGTTTGATACCTTTTCATCTGTTATTAGGGACGCATGCGGCCGGACGGACGAAGCTGGAGCCAGTGGCTGCCGCTGCTGTTGCCGGTCCTCCTCGTCGCCATCTGGCAGTGGTCGACCACGTCGGGAGCGATCTCGTCGCACGTGTTGCCCACGCCGATCAGCGTGGCCATGGCGACGTGGAGTCTCGTTCGCAGCGGCGAGCTCCTGAAGCACCTCTTGATCAGCGCCGGCCGAGCGTTCGCCGGCTTCGCCATCGGCGGCGCGATCGGGTTCGGGCTCGGGGTGGCGAACGGGTACTGGACGCTTTCCGAACGCCTGTTCGACACGACGCTGCAGATGGTGCGAAACGTCCCGCACCTCGCGCTCATCCCGATGGTCATCATCTGGTTCGGCCTGGGTGAAGGCGCCAAGGTCTTCCTCGTCGCCCTCGGCGTCTTCTTCCCGGTCTACGTGAACACCTTCCACGGCGTCCGTTCGATCGACCCGGCACTCGTCGAGATGGCGCGCGTATTCGAGCTCTCGCGGTTCGAGATGTTCCGCCGCGTCATCCTGCCCGGCGCCATCCCCTCGGTGATGGTCGGGCTGCGGTTCGCCCTCGGGCTCATGTGGCTCACGCTCATCGTCGCGGAGACGATCGGCGCCGATTCCGGCATTGGCTACCTGGCCATGTCAGCTCGCGAGTTCATGCGAACCGACATCGTCGTGGCGAGCATCGTGGTCTACGCGCTGCTCGGGAAGTGGGCAGAGGCAAACGTGCGGCTTCACGGCGGTGCTCGTGACCCACGAGATCCAGGAGGCGGTCGCGCTGGCCGACCGCGTGGTCGTGCTCGACGAAGGGGTCGTCGTCGCCGACGAGACCATCGCGATTCCCCGTCCCCGAGCGCCCCACGAGAGCCGGTTCGTCGACACGGCGACGCGGCTCCTGGGTCGCATCCTCGGAACGGCGCCATCGTCGCTACCGCCGGCTACGGCGCCGGTCGCGCCAGACCTGGCGGGAGACCCCGTCCCCGAGCACGTCCCCCGAGCCTCGGCGATACGCGACGAAGCGCGCGAGAATCCAGGAAGAGTCTAGAACGCCCATGATCCGTCGTCTTCGCTTCACGCCTGCCTTGCAGCGCGTGCTCGCCGCCTCGCTCGCGCTCTCGTGCCTCGCCGGGCTGACGGCCTGCAAGAAGGCGCAGACCGTCCGCATCGGGTACCAGAAGTTCGGCGTCCTCCTGGTCCTCAAAGAGCGCGGAACGCTCGAGCCGATCCTCAAGGCGTCGAACGTCTCGGTCGAGTGGTCGGAGTTTCCCTCCGGTCCGCCGGTCATGGAGGCGCTCCACGCCGGCAAGATCGACCTCGGTCTCGCGGGCGAGGCGCCCCCCGTGTTCGCCCAGGCGGGCGACGCGCCGATCGTCTACGTGGCGTGCGATCCGCCTTCGCCTCGGGGCGAGGTGATCCTCGTTCGCAAGGGGTCGACCTTCCAGACGATCGCGGACTTGAAGGGAAAGAAGATCGCGCTCAACCGCGGGTCGAACGTTCACTACTTCCTCGCCCAGGCTCTGGCCTCGGCGAGCGTTCCCTACGATCAAGTGACGCTCGAATTCCTGTCCCCGTCGGACGCGCGAGCCGCGTTCGAGAGCGGCGCGGTCGACGCGTGGGTCATCTGGGACCCGTTCCTGGCGAGCGCGCTGCACTCGACCGACGCGCGGGTCCTGCGCGACGCCACGGGCCTCGCGGGCAATGTGCCCTACTACCTGTCGACGCGCGACTATGCGTCCCACCACGGCGACGTCCTGGCCGCGATCGAGGGGGCCATCCACGACGTGGACGCGTACGTCCGCACGAGCCCGCACGACGTCGCCACCCTCCTCGCGCCGAAGATCGGCATGCAGGTCGAGGCGGTCGAAGATTCGCTCAGGCGCAACGTCTTCGATCTCCGCGCGGTCGACGCGGATGTCGTCGCGAACCAGCAGCGGGTCGCCGACACGTTCTTCGCGCTCGGACTCCTGCCTCACGCCGTGAAGATTGCGGACGCCGTAATTCCCATTTCGAACTGACTGCCCAACTCGAGAACGTTCAGACACACCCACAAGGGCTTGCCCCGAGGCGATGGCTCACGTAATGAGTGCCCCCGCGATATGAATGCCCCCGCGATGAAAATAGCCACTTCGTTAGCCTGGTCGCTGGTCGTTCTCGGCGGTCTCGCCCATGCTGCCCGAGCGGACGAAGCGAGTCCTCAGCAGAACCCCCTTCCCCCGAATACGCTCCCGCCCGAGCCTGCGCCGGCCGCGACGGGCACGGTGCCTTCGGCTACGGCGGTCGAGGTGCCGGCCCCTTCGGGCCCGACGGCGAACGGAGCGCTGCCGCTCGGCGCGCGTACGACGCCGACCGCGAGCGGAGGGCCGGGCGACCCGTCCTCCGTGGCCGCGGGTCCCGGCGGGTTCGCGATCACGTCGGCCGACAAGAAGTCCGAGATTCGCTTTCGCGCGCTCGTCCAGGCCGACGGGCGGTTCTGGTTCGACGAGACGCAGCGAGTCAACACGGACACCTTCTTGATCCGCCGCGCGCAGCCGTCCCTCGAAGGCAAGCTCCCCTACGGGGTCAGCTTCCTGGTGAACCCCGATTTCGGCGGCGGCACCACCGTGCTCCAGGACGCCTTCCTCGGTCTGCAAATCGGCGAGGGGTTGCGATTCCGCTTCGGGAAGTACCGCCCCACGTTCGGCCTCGAGCGCCTTCAGCCGACGTCGAACCTGTCGTTCGTGGAGTTCGGTCTCCCGACGCTGCTCACGCCCAACCGCGACGTCGGCGCGATGGTGTACGGCGACCTCTTCGGGCGCGTCTTCGGGTACGCCGCCGGCGTCTACAACGGCGTGCCCGACAACGGCAGCGGCGACCTCGACTCGGATCGAGAGAAGGAGTTCGTCGGTCGCGCGTATTTCCGTCCGTTCGAGCCGTTGAAAGACACCCTCGGCCGCCTCTTCGTCGGCGGTGCGACGAGCTTCGGCCGGGTCTACGGAACGCCGACGAACCCGGCCTTCGCGACCCCCACGTCGACGCCGGCATACAAGACGCCGGGCCAGAGCACGGACTTCGCGTACATCACGGCGGCGTCGGGAGTGACGCCCGATTACTCCAACACCGTGGTCGCCAACGGCCCGCACAACCGCTACGGCGCGTATTTCTACTATGCGCTCGGTCCGTTCAGCCTCCTCGGCGAATACTACGTTTCGAATCAAGAGGTGGGGCGAGCCGGCAAGGGCAACGCGGTTCTCTCGAACGCGGCGTACCAGGCGCAGGCGACGTTCGTCCTCTTCGGCGCCGACGCGTCGTACGACTTCGTTCACGTCAAGACGCCCTTCGCTCCGGCGGCCGGCGACTTCGGCGCCGTCGAGCTCGCGGCACGCGCGGGCCACCTGTCGATCGATCCCTCGGCGTTCCCGAACTACGTCTCGCCCACGGCGTCGGTCCGCGGCGCCACGGAGGAGACGTTTGGCGTCAACTGGTACTGGTCGGACAACGCAAAGCTGGTCGTGAACTACGACCACACCGAGTTCCAGGGTGGAGCGAAGAGCGCTCCAGAGCTCGCCGCCGGGCATCGCGAAGCCGAGAACATCTTCCTCGGGCGCGCCCAGGTCGTTTACTGATCGGCGCGCGTTTCCTTCGAATTTTGTCTTTCGTTCAGGAGATACGTTCATGCGGTTCAACCGGTTTGCGCTCGTGTTCGGGGCTCTCTTCGCGGGCGGTTCGGTCCCGCTCCTCGCGTGCACCGGGGACGACAACTCTCTTCCGCTTCCAGCCGACGGCGGCAGCGCGGACGGGAAGGCCCATGATGGCGCGGCCGGTGACGCGACGACCGGCAAGCCCGACGCGGGCAAGGAGGGTGACGCGGCAGCCGACGCAACCCCCGACGCGTCCGACCACGATGGCTCGACCCTCGACGGATCGTCCGACGTCGAAGCCACCAGGGACGGCGGGAGCGACGCCTCGGTCGACGCCGGTGTGATCGACGCCGGTGTGATCGACGCCGCGGACGACGGCGGCTGAGGGACCGGCCATGAACATCTTCTGGTTCCTGCCGACCCACGGCGACGGTCGCTTTCTCGGGACGGCGCGCGGCGCTCGCCCCGTCTCGGTCGGATACTTGAGGCAGATCGCTTCGGCGGCCGACGAGCTGGGGTTCGACGGCGTGCTGCCTGCTGCCAACGGGTCGGTCGTGTGAGGACGCGTGGGCCGTCGCGTCGGCGATGGTCCCCTTGACCCGACGGCTCAAGTTCCTCGTCGCCATTCGCCCGGGAATCACCTCTCCGACCGCGGCGGCGCGTCTGGCGGCCACCGTCGACAGGCTCTCCGAGGGGCGCCTGCTCATCAACGTCGTGACCGACGGTGACCCGGTGGAAGCAGAGGGCGACGGGCTCTTCCTCTCGCACGACGAGCGCTACGAGCTCACCGACGAGTTCCTCGCAATCTGGCCCAGAGTCATGCAGGGCGAGACCGTCGACTTCGAAGGGAAGAGGCCTCGAGCCTGGGGAAACCTCACCGGCCCGTTCGGCGAGATCATCGCGAACGATCTCGTCCCCACGCGCGCCTAGCGATCGCCTGCTCCAGCGCGCGCAAAACCCGCTGTCCTCTGCGTCCTCTGCGCCTCTGCGGCCAATCTCCGCTTCCGGGCGCCTCCGCGCCCACGGCACCGATCGCGGCGCCACGCGGGCGTGAAAACGGCGGCGATCGTCCGAGGACGACGCCGCCGCTTTCATTCGGAGACCTCGGGGCTTATCAGCCGCCGGTCTCTTCGAACTCGGCGTCGATGACGCCGCCGTCCTTCCCGCCCTTATTGTCGGCCGGGGGCGGACCCTCCGGTCCCGGCGGCCCGCCGTTCGATCCGCCGGGAGGGGGCGCGTTCGCGCCATACATGACGCCGGCGAGGCGATGAGCCTCTTTCTCGAGACGTCCCGACACGTCCTGAACCTTCTCGTCGTCTTGCTTCTCGATGGCCTCGCGGCCCTCTTTGATGAGGCCTTCGAGGAGCGTGAGGTCTGGAGCCGGGATCTTGTCCTTGTTCTCGTTGAGCGTCTTCTCGATCGTGTAGCAGAGGCTGTCGAGCTTGTTTCGGCGCTCGATCTGCTCGCGACGCTCCTTGTCTTCGCGCTCGTTCTCCTGGGCATCTTTCACCATCTTCTGGATCTCCGCCTCGCTCAGGCCCGAGTTAGCAGTGATGGTGATCTTCTGATCCTTGCCGGTGGCCGTGTCCTTGGCGTGAACGCTGAGGATGCCGTTGGCGTCGATGTCGAACGTGACCTCGACCTTCGGCACGCCACGGGGCGCCGGCATGATCCCCTCGAGGTGGAACTTGCCGAGGGTGCGGTTGTAACGCGCCTCGGTGCGCTCGCCCTGGAGCACGTGGATCTCGACGCTCGGCTGGCTATCTGTCGCCGTGGAGAAGATCTCTTTCTTCTGCGTCGGGATGGTCGTGTTGCGCGGGATCATGGCCGTCATCACGCCGCCGAGCGTCTCGACGCCGAGGCTCAGGGGGGTCACGTCGAGGAGCACCAGGTCTTTGACGTCGCCCGAGAGGACGCCCGCCTGAACCGCGGCCCCGACTGCGACCACTTCGTCCGGGTTGACGCCCTTGTGCGGGTCCTTCCCGAAGAATTTCTTCACGGTCTCCTGCACCAGAGGAACGCGCGTCGACCCGCCGACGAGGACGATCTCGTCGATCTCTTTGGGGCTCTTCTTGGCGTCGGACAGCGCCTTGCGAACCGAGTCCATCGAGCGCTCGACCAGCGGCGCGATCATCTGCTCGAGCTTCGAGCGTGAGATCCGCATGTCGAGGTGCATCGGGCCGCCCGAGCCGACCGTGATGTATGGCAGGTTGATGCCCGTCTCTTGCACGCTCGAGAGCTCGATCTTCGCCTTCTCGCCGGCCTCCTTCAGGCGCTGAAGGGCCATCTTGTCGTTCCGGAGATCGACCGCGTTCGACTTCTTGAACTCCGCGACCATCCAGTCGATGATCAAGTTGTCGATGTCGTCGCCGCCGAGGTGCGTGTCGCCGTTGGTCGAGATGACCTGGACGACGTTGTCGCCCACCTCGAGGATCGAGATGTCGAACGTGCCGCCGCCGAAGTCGTAGACGGCGATGACCTCGTCCTTCTTGCGATCGAGGCCGTAGGCGAGGGCCGCGGCCGTAGGCTCGTTGACGATGCGCTTCACCTCGAGGCCGGCAATGCGTCCGGCGTCTTTCGTCGCCTGGCGCTGCGCGTCGTTGAAGTACGCGGGGACGGTGATGACCGCCTCGCTGACCTTCTCGCCGAGGTAGTCTTCCGCCGCCTTCTTCAGCTTCATGAGAACGTTCGCGCTCACTTCGGGCGGCGTCACTTGCTTGCCGCGCACGACGAAGACGGCGTCGCCGTTGCTGGCCCGTACGATCTTGTAGGGGACCCGCTTGACCTCTTCCTGCACCTCCTCGAACCGGCGGCCGATGAAGCGCTTCGAGCTGAAGATGGTGTTCTCGGGGTTGGTAACGGCCTGACGCTTGGCGATCTGGCCGACCAGGACCTCGCCTTTCTCGTCCCAGGCGACCACGCTCGGTGTGGTGCGAGCCCCCTCCTCGTTCACGATCACCTTGGGCTCACGCCCCTCCATGATCGCGACGACGCTGTTGGTCGTACCGAGGTCGATGCCGATGATCTTGCCCATGTGGGTGCCTCCGAATCCTTTCGCGCTAGCGGAACAGTCGAATACGAGCTCAGGCCTCCCCGGCCGAGCTCATCATCCAGTCACGTCGCGGCGGTTCCCGTTCGACTTATCGTGACGAAATGCTCTTTCTCATCACGACGATCCGCAGCAACGCGAGGGAACCTAACCACCAGGGTCGCGGCGTCAACGGCATGAAAGTTGAGGTCTTCCGGTCATTCAGACAAAAGGCAGTCTGGAGCCGCCGACTCCGCCGTGATAGATTGCCCGGTAGAATTTCAAGCGCGTCGCGGCCGAGCGCGAGCCTTATGTCCCCTCCCGACGACCACATACCTGCACCGCCCGATCTCCCGTCTTACACGGTCGAGGACGCCGTAGAAGCCCCCGCCCCGGAAAAGCGGCGGAATCGCGACGCCCTCGAGCGGCACGCCGGCACGGGCCTGGTTCGCCACAACGTGGGGCTCGAAGAGGGAATCGACCCCGACGCGGCGAAGGTCGTTCGGCGCCTCGAGCGCGGCGGCCACGAAGCGTATCTGGTCGGCGGGTGCGTTCGAGACCTCTTACTTGGCGGAAAGCCAAAGGATTTCGACATCGCCACCAGCGCCCGCCCCGAAGACGTGCGCTCGCTCTTCCGCAACTGTCGGGTCATTGGCCGGCGCTTTCGCCTCGCCCACATCCTCTTCGGTGGGGGCAAGGTCATCGAGGTCGCCACCTTCCGGCGGAACCCGGCGATGGAAGCCCCCGAAGAAGAGTCGAGCGAGGTGTTCGACGACCTCCTCATCCGGAGCGACAACGTCTTCGGAGAGGCTCACGAAGACGCGCTCCGGCGCGACTTCACCATGAACGCCCTCTTCTACGATCTCGACCGCCATCAAGTGCTCGACTGGTGCGGCGGGATGCAAGACGTCCAGCATCGAACGATCCACACGATCGGCGAGCCGATCACGCGCTTCCGGGAAGACCCGATCCGGATCCTCCGGGCCATCAAGTTCGCCGCCCGCCTCGACCTCGGGATCGCGCCCGATGTGTACGACGCCATGGTCTCGACCCGGGAAGATCTCGCCAAGGCGGCGCGACCCCGGCTCTTCGAAGAGATCTTGCGCCTTCTCCGCGGCGGCGCTGCCCACCGTTCGATGTGGCTCCTCTGGGAGACGGGCGCCATGTCGGTGATGCTTCCCGAGCTGGCCGCGTTCCTCGACGACGACGAGGCGACCGACGGCGGCGGCAGCCGGCTCTTTCGAACGATGGATGCCATCGACTCGATGACCAAGGCGCGCGGGCGCCCGCTCGACGACATCGCCCTCTGGACGCTCCTGCTCAAGGAGCCGCTCGACGAGGCTTGCGACGGAGAGCGCGACAAGATCCATGCGGCCAGCGAGTTCCTCGACCCGGTGATCGAGCGCGTCGCGGTCCCTCGCCGGATCGCGGACGGCGTGCGGCGCATCGTCGCGATCCTGCCGCGACTCGCGGCCGGCAAGGCGGGGCGCTTCGCGCGCACGGATCTCATCATCCCCGCGCTCGACGTCCTCGAAGCCGAGCTCCTGGCGAACGGCCGGTCGACGGACGCCGTACACAAGATGCGCGCGGGACACGTGGCCGCTCCGGGCCGCTCCGCGTCGTCGCGTCCTCCGGCCTACCGCGACGTTCGCGGGCCTCGCCAGCGGCGCGGAGCCGAGTAGGTCGAGCTACCGCCGGCTAGACGGAACGGGCCCGTCTCGACGCTCGCCGTGCTCAACGCACGGGAAGTGCGTTTCCGCGCGGCGACCGCCGAGCCGGACCCGTTCCGTCTAGCCGGCGGCAGCTCGACTCTTTACTGGTTACCGGCGACGAGATGGGCGCCTAGCTCGGTCGCGGTGGCGATCGGGAGAGAGCAGGTTCTGCCGCGGCAGACGTAGGCGACGGGCTCGCTCTGCGCGGGCTTGCCTTCGCCGAGCGCCGGGCACGCCTCGAGGCTGCGCGGATCGGCTGGATCGACGTACGCGAGGACGCGATCTGCCAGGTACACGCGGTGCGCGGCGGCGGCGAGCGCTTCGCGCGCGGGGCCGGGCGCACCCACGAACACGACGTCGACCGTACCTCGCGCGAGGCGATCGGCCGACATGACGGTCACGCTCATGCCGAACGGGTTCTCGAAGGCGGCCGCCGCGAGCTTCTCGATCGCGCGCGTCGCGGGACCGGTGTACTTGCCCTCGCCATCGCCGTCGACGAGCGCGCCGAGGCGCAAGAGTACCCGGCAGGCCGTGGAGACGCCGCCCGGCACCGCGTGGTCGAAAGGATCGTTCGGGCGGACGAGAATGGCCTCGCCGTCGTCGGGGGTGAAGGCGAACGCGTCGGTCTCGGGCTCGTGGAAGTGCGCGAGGATCGCGTCGGCGAGCGACCGCGCGAGCGCCACCCATCGCGGCTGACCGGTGGCCTCGTAGAGGTCGAGCGCCGCGTCGGCCACGAACGCGTGGTCATCGAGGAAGCCAGGCCCCTTCACGACGCCGTCTTTGAAGTGGCGAAGCGCGCGCGCGCGCGCGTGCTCCCCTTCGCCCTCGGGAACGACGAGCAGCCGTTCGACCAACCCGAGAGCGCGCTCGGCCGCGTTCACGAGCGCCGGATCGCCGAGCGCCGCCCCGGCGGTCGCCAGCGCTCCGGCCATGAGGCCGTTCCAGCTCGCCAGGATCTTCTCGTCGCGGAACGGCTTCGGGCGCTTCTCTCGTGCCTCGAAGCATCGGGTGCGCGCGCGTTCGAGCGCCGCTTGGGCGTCGTCGTGCGTCATCGACTGCGCGGCGGCGACCCCGTCGATGGGCTCGGGCATCGAGAGCACCGTGGCGCCGCTGCCTTCGAAGTTGCCGTCTTCGGTGACGTCGAAGGCGATTTTTGCCACCCGCGCCGCCACGGCGTCGCCCTCGCACGCAGCGTCGATCTCGGCCGGAGTCCACACGAAGAAGCGGCCTTCTTCGCCTTCGCTGTCCGCGTCCTGGGTGGAGTAGAACCCGCCGTCCGGCGAGGTCATCTCGCGAGCGACGTACGCTCCGATGGCCCGCGCGGTCGCGGCGTACCGCTCCTCGCCGGTAGCTCGCCATGCGTCGGCGTAGAGGCGCAGGAGCAGCGCGTTGTCGTAGAGCATCTTCTCGAAGTGCGGAACGAGCCAGCGCTCGTCGGTCGAGTACCGGTGGAAGCCGCCGCCGAGGTGGTCCCAGATGCCGCCGGCGCGCATCGCGTCGAGCGCCTTGCGCACCCGCGGCAGGTCGCCGGCGCGGAGCAGCACCTCGAGGCACATCGTGTTGGGAAACTTGGGGCGCCGCCCGAAGCCGCCGTTCGCGTCGTCGAAGCGGGCCGCGAGCTTGTGCGTCGCTCGGCCCAGCGACTCTCGCGTGATGGCCGCGCTGGTCGCCGCCCCGCCCGCCGCGACCTCCTGGATGGCGCGCGTGATCTCGTCGGCCTGCGAGGTCACATCGCCCGGCCGCGCGCGGTACGCCTCGGAGATGGACTGAAGCACCTTGGGAAATCCGGGCATGCCGTAGCGATCGGCCGGCGGGAAATAGGTGCCCCCGAAGAAGGGCCTCTGGTCGGGCGTGAGGAACACGGTCAGCGGCCAGCCGCCGTTGCGGCCCATGAGCTGAACGACCCGCTGATAGACCTGATCGAGATCCGGGCGCTCCTCCCGGTCGACCTTCACGTTCACGAACGACTCGTTCATGAGCCGGGCGGTCGCCTCGTTCTCGAACGACTCGCGCTCCATCACGTGGCACCAGTGGCAGGCGGAATAGCCGATGCTGAGAAGGATCGGCTTGTCTTCGCGCCGGGCGCGCTCGAGCGCCTCTGGACCCCACGGGTACCAGTCGACCGGGTTGTCCGCGTGCTGCCGGAGGTATGGCGAAGTCTCGCGGGCGAGGCGGTTCAACGTGTTCGACATGAGCGTCGCTCGCGCCGCCGTCAGCTCGGCGTGATCTCGACCCGCAACAGCTTGCGCCCGATGAACAGGTAGTCGCCGTTCGCGAGCTCCCGCTCGGCCTTCAGGCGAACGTAGGTGCCGTTGCGGCTGCTCAGATCCGTAAGCGTGAGCTTGCCGCCGGTGTCTTCGAGCTTGCAGTGCGAGGCACTCATGTAGAGATCGCCCGGAAAATTGAGATCGCCGCCTTCGCGCCCGATCTGCAGCACGGTGCCTCGCGCCGAGACGGCCATTCCGAGGCCGCCGCCCTCGAGGACCTGCGAGATCTTGAACTGCGTCTGGTGCTTCGGCGACGTGTAGAAGTACGTACCGTCCGGGGCCGGGCCGTCGTTCGGACGGGGCGGGCCTTCGATGCGAAAGAGCTGCTCGCCGGCCAGGAAGAGATCTCCCGATGCGACCTCGATACCGCCTCGCACCCGCCAGAAGACGCCGTTGAGCGACCCCTCGTCGCGCACGACGAGCTTGCCGTTGCGGTAAAAGAGGTTCGCGTGCCGGGGCGACACGTAGGGGTCGTCCGGAAAAACGAGCTGGCCGTTGCGGCCGACGATGTGCTGCTCGGCGTTGAGCTGGTAGCTGAGGCCCTCGACGCCCTCGCCGCGGATCAGGATGAGCTTCGCCTTGCCGGGCGTCTGCAACTGGCCGAAGAACTGCGTACGCGCGTTCATGATGTCGGGCGGGATCGCGGCCCCGCACCGGCCGCAGAACTTGTGGCTCAAGGGGACGGGCGTCGAGCACGACCTGCATACATAGTTCTTGGCTTGTTCCATGCGCTCCTCCTCAGAAAGCTCGCCGCCGGCGGCGTGGCCGGTCCTTGATACCTGTTCGATCGCCGCGCTCGACGAAGATAACGCCGATTCCATCGCTTGGGCACGAACCGCCGCGGTGGTCGTGCCCGGGCGAGGCACGGCGGGCGCGATGGCCGCTCCGGACGTGGCGCCGGGACGAGGCGGACCGGCCGCCGCGACGCCCGGGACGCGGCGCGGCTTGAGGACGTCGTTCTCGAACAGCGATGGCGGAGGCGCCTCGGCGGCAGACTTGACCGCCGCCTTGGCCGACGGCAGCGGCAGGCCGATGGCCAGCGCCTGCCCGCACGAGCACACCCCGGAGCCGAGCACGTTGTACCGGTCGCACCGACCGCAAGCGACGCCGAGCTCGATCTCCATGGCGATGCGCAGCCGAGACTACCAAGAAATCCAGGCGAACACCGTCACCAGATGATGCTGAAGCGCGACTTCGCGTCGCGGAAGCCCGCGGCGCTGACGATCCGGAAGATGACGTGTTTGCACGTCTCAGGGTCGACGGAGCCGTAGTCGCGCGAGTCGACGTGGAGGTGCCGGTCGTCGCTAACGAGAAACCAGCGGCCGGACTCGACAGTCGCGGACGCCGCCGGCACGGGGTGCGTCGCGACCCGAAGCGCGTCGAACGCGACCTCCCCGTAGTCCTCGACCATGCAGGTCAGGTCGATGTCGTCGCCGCTGCTCGGGTCGCGCAGCGTGCGCCGGATTGTGTCGCAACCGCGCGGACTCGACGCTCGCCGGCCGTCGACGCTGACGATCTCGTTCTCGATGTCGATCTTGTCGCCGCCGCGCGCGATGGCCCGTGCGATGACGTACCGCCCCGGCGCCTGCGGATCGGAGCACCGGAGCAGGTTGCCGTAGCCGATGGACCCCTGCCGCGACAGGACGAGCACGTCGCCCGGCGCGAGGTTCGGCGCGATCGACACCGAGAGCATCGGGTCGTCTGTGGGAACGACCCATACGTCGAACAGGAGCGCGTAGAGCGCGCCGAGGACGACGCCAGCGATGACGCTCAACCAGCAGGCGACCTTGACGATAGAGCGCATCGCGATCCGCGACCCTATAGCCTATAGCCTAACCTAGTGAGCAGACGGCGCGAGGGGCAACTCGAAGCCCACCTCGGCTCCGGCTCCATCGGCCGCGTTCCGGGCAAAGACGCGGCCGCCATGGGCCTCGACGATGCGCCGGACGAGCGTCAGCCCCAGGCCGTAACCAGGGCCCGCCACGGGGCGCGCCCGCGACGGGTCGCCGCGCACGAAGGGTGCGAACGCCCGCTCGGCGAAGCCTGCCGAGAAGCCCGGCCCGCGATCCCGAACGACGACGCGCGCGGCGTCGCGTTCGAACGAGACCCGGAGCTCAATGGGCCGGTCCGCGGGGTGACCATGGGCACGCGCATTGACGAGGAGGTTCTGGACCGTACGGGCGAGGAGAGCCGCGTCGAACGCGAGGACCATGGCGCGCGCGTCGGGGCCGGCGATGAGCTCGATCGCAGGCGGGGACGGCTCTTCGGCCACGCGCGCCTCGAGCCAGTCCACGAGGCCGCGCGTCTCCGTGCGGAGATCGGCCAGGCCTGTTCTAGCGACGTCGAGCAGGTCGCCGAGGATCGCGTCGACGCCGCCAAGCTGCTTCTCGACGTCGTCGAGGGCGGCGACCGGGGACCGACCGCTCGCATCACTCGAGGGCGGTGGGAGGCGATCGCGTGCAATCTCGAGCGCCACCCGGGCGCGACCGAGCGGCGAACGGAGCTCGTGACTGATCGCGCCGAGGAGCTCGCGCTGGCCGCGGACCATCGCTTCGATGCGATCGGCCATCCGGTTGAAGCTGACGGCGACGTCGCGGACCTCTTGCGCCACCCACCTGCGCATTCCTGCGCGGCTGCCGCCGACGAGGTCCGTCCGGAACCCGAGATCCCCGCCGCCGATTCGATCGGCCGCGTGGGCCAGGTGCTCGAGCGGTCTCGCGAGCTGGTTGGCGACCCCGCCGGCCATCGCCGAGAGCGCGGCCACGACGAGAAAGAACGCGAGCACGAACCGCCACCAGGCCCACGCCACCGGCCGCGGTCCGAACTTCTCCATCTCGAGCGCACCCTCGAGCTGTCCGCTCCGCATGACCGGGACGAAGATGTGCTCCGGGCCGTCCGGGGCGATGGCCCCGCCGCGCTCGGCGACCCGCCGCACGTGGAGCGGCAGGCGGCGCGGATCCCGGACGAGGCGCACGTCGAAGCCGGTGACGTCGCGAACTTCGGCGACGAACGCCCGGGTCGCCTCGGGATCGTCCCAGTTCTGCGCGAGCCGGTCGGCCACGTTGTGGGCGAGCGCCTCGGCGCCCGTGATGGACTCGGGGCGCGTGGTCGAGACGACGAGCGCGCTCGTGAGCATCGCCAGCAGGATCGCCCCGAAGAACCAGCGGAAGAGGCGAGACCGGAGCGAGTGCGGGCGCCGCATCGTCCCATCTTGGCGCCCCCGCGACGAGCCGGACACTCCTTTTACGAGGGCACGCCCGCGTTCTGCTGCGAGGATCACGAGGGGCGGACCAGGATGTAACCGATGCCGCGGACCGTACGGATCCGCTTCGGCTCGCGCGGGCCGTCGCCGAGCTTCTGGCGGAGATGCGAGACGTGGACGTCGAGCGAGCGATCGACGCTCGGGTCGTACTGCGCACCGTCGGGCGCGCGGCGCGGGAGCACAGCACTCGCGAGCTCCTCGCGCGTGACGGACTCGCCGGCGCGGCGTGCGAGGACGACGAGGACCCGGAACTCGAACGACGTGAGCGCGAGCTCGCGGCCACCGAGGGTGGCCTTGTGCGCGGGAACGTCGACCGTCAGGTCGCCGACCACGATGGGGCCGGGCAACTCGGCCGGCTCCGACGGCGGCGGCGGCGCGGGCTGCGCGCGCCGCAGGACGGCGCGCATGCGAGCCAGGAGCTCGCGCGGGTTGAAGGGCTTCGGGACGTAGTCGTCGGCGCCCAGTTCGAGGCCCACGACGCGGTCGGTGTCGTCGCCCCGGGCGGTGAGCATCACGATGGGGATCGCCTGCCTGGCGCGGATGCGTCGGCACACGTCGAAGCCGTCGATACCCGGCAGCATCACGTCGAGGAGGACGATGTCGTAGGGCTCGGTCGTCTTCGCGAGCCGCTCGAGAGCTCCCGCGCCCTCGTCGACGTGATCGACCGTGACGCCGTGAGGGCCCAGGTACTCGCGAAGCAAGCGAGCGAGCTCGTGGTCGTCGTCGACGAGCAGCGCGCGCATGGCTCACTCGGCCTGCCCGGCCTCGGCGGCGCGCAGGAACGTGCGCGCACGGAGCGCGAGAGGCCCGTCGGTGTGCCCGTCGAGCCACGTCCGGAATGCCTGTGCGGACGCGTGGTAGTCGGCACGGCGGAACGCCGCGACCCCGCGCGCGAAGGCCTCCGGATAGGTTGGATCGATCGACGCCAGGCGAGCGATGTGTTCGAGGCGCCAGGCTTCGGTGGCCGAGCGCTCGGCTTCGACGACCGCGGCGCATGCCTTGGGGCTCGACGCGCCACGCCGGGCGGCGTCGAGCGCGTCGCGCATCGCAGCCGAAGGGTGGGGAGACGAGAGAAAGAGCGCATAGAGGGCGCGCTGCTCGTCGAGAGAAGGCTCGAAGCCCGGCCGCCCCTCGAAGCCGACGAGACCGTTCCACATCTGCTTGTACATGGTGCGAAGCGCCGACTCGTCCGGCAAGAGGGTGTGGTCCTCGCACCAGCCGGCGACCGTCATGGCGCTCACGAAGCCTCCCGCGAGCGCGGAGAGTTCGGCGGATTGGGTGCCGGTCGCCTCGAAGCGCCGCACTTCGGCGATGAACCCTTCGAGCTCGAGCGCGCGCAAACGAAGCATCGCTTCGTCGCGTACCTCGCCGGGACCGCGCGCTTCCGTCAGCGCGACGTCGATCGCCCGTCGGGCGGCCACGAGGCGGGACGGATCGGCGCCGTCGAGCGCGGCCTCGAGCGTATGGTAGGCGCGCATCGCGGAGCCGAGACCGCGAACGGCGCCAGGCAAGGTCTCGCGGCGTGCACGCTCGGCGAGGTCGTGATCGATCTCCGCCGAATGTGCGAGGGCGTGCGCGTCGGCAATGGGAACGGGGACGTCATCCGCCCCCGGCGCGGCGTGGCGCGGGACGAGCAGCATCGCCAGCGCAATCGCGACGCCGAAGGGAATCGCCGCGAGGCGCATTCCGTCGCGAAGTTCGGCCAGCCTGGAACCGGTCTCCTCGCGCACGGAAACTCGATGCTATGCTTCGAGCATTCTCTCGGAAAGGGGAACCGTGATCGACCTTCGTCGCCACCAGCGTTCAGTCCTCGACGCATCCGTCGAGTTCGTCGGGAAGGGCTCGGACACGCGGGTCCGCGGGCGGGCCAAAGACATTTCCCTCGGAGGGATGTTCATCGAGACGACCGAGCCGCTCCCGTTCTCGAGCGAGCTCACGGTGCACGTGACGCTGCCTTCGCAGAAGGCGCCGTTCATGCTGCCGGGGGTCGTGCGCTGGACGCGTGACGGCGGGATGGGCGTGCAGTTCGGGCTCATCGGCGCGCGCGAGACGCACGCGATCACCGAGCTGACCCGCGCTAAATAGCCGTTTGATAGCGCCCCGACGCCGGCGCGAAGCCCTCCCGGACGGGGAGCCGTTCGACCCCTCCCCAACGCCGGCGCGAAGCCCTCGAGCCGTTGGCCCCCCCAACGCCGGCGCGACCCCTCCGCAAAGCCGGCGCGAAGCCCTCCCGGATGGGGAGCTCGAGGGGAGCTCGAGGGGAGCCCCCCGGCTCCCCTCGAACTCAATTCGAGAAGTCGACCGCGACGACGGCGGCGCCGCCGTGGCCGAACCGCGCGCGGTAGATCGCCTGCGCGGCGCAGGTGTTCACGTCAGGCGCGACTGGCGGCTCGAAGCGCGCGGCACGAACGACGCCGTCGTCGGCCAGATCGAGATGGAGCGTCGTGCTCACCACCACGGTCACGTTGTCGGAGTGCAGTCGTTCGGCCATGCAGGCGCGCACGGCATACACGATGGTCTCCTCCGGGCTCAGCTCGAGCTTCGAGGCGACCGGCTTCGCGGTCACGCTCGAAGCGACCGGCGCACGCCCTTCGGCTCGGGGCTCACCGGGGCTCGCCGGGGACGTACGCGGTCCCGAGGAGTCTGGGCGGGGTGACCCGAAGGGACGAGCCGCCGTCGCGATGCGAGCGCCTGCGGGGCGTCGCACCGCAGAGGCGTCGTGCGTCTGCGCAAGGGTCCCGATGGCGTCGCCGGCCAGGAACTCGACGTGAGCCGGCGCGTTCACAAGCGTCCCGATCACCGAGCCCGAGCGCGGAGCCGCGCCGACCGCGATCACGCCTTCGTTCAGGTCGACTACCACATGGTCGCTTGAGCGCGCCACCCGCAGGTGGGTGCCGTGCACCGCGACCCGCGAGCTCTCGACGTCGACGGCGAACGCCTCGCCGGACGCCACCGGCACGACCTGGGCTTCGATAGCGCCCTGCTCGAGCGCCAGAACGAGCGCCCCGTGCACGTGCGTCACGACGGCGCGCGACCCCGGCTCGAGCGTCGCCGTGAGCTTTCCAGGTCGTTCGAGCGTCGCCCGAGAGGCTCGCGTTTCGAGCACGTCGCCCAGACGCAGAACGGCGCCACGCGCGGCCGGCTTTCCGTCGATCAACAGCGAATCATCGTGCCCATCGGCGTCAATCGCCACGATCGTCCCCGCGCCCTCGGTCACCGCGTAGCCGCCCGCGTCGGCCGCGTCGTGGCCCTTTCCCGCCATCACCACGGCGACAGCAGCGGCGGCCACAAGCCCGACCGCGGCGAGCGTGAGTCCGCGCCGCCGTTGCGGAGCGAGGCGAGCGCGATCGGACCGATGGTCTCGCTCGATGCGCGCGAACAGGGCTTCGTCGACGGCGTCCCAGTCGACCGCCTTCGCTTCACGGGTTCCGAAGTCCCTGCGGGCTTCGGCGAGTATCTTGTCGAGCGCGCGGCTCATACGTCCTCTTCGGCGCCTTCGGCGCCAGGAGCTTTGGAGAACCGGAGGTTGAGTCCGGATAGCGACGGCTCATCAGCCAGCATCGCTTCGAGCTCGCGGCGCGCGTAGAAGAGGCGCGTGCGAACGGTCAAGACGGGAGCGCCGACGATCTGGGCGATCTCCACGGGGGCGATCCCTTCCAGCTCGTGCAAGATGAAGACGACGCGCTTCTTCTCGGCGAGCCTCTCGAGCAGGCGCGCGAAGGCGCGAACGCGCTCTCGGCGTTCGACGTCTTCGTCGGGCGCCACGTCTTCGCCGTGAACGAGGGCCTCTCCGAGAGGCTCGTCGGCGAACACGGGCCGGCTGCGCGCGGCGCGCCGGTGCATCAGTACGACGTTCACCGTGACGCGGTGCAGCCAGGTGCTGAATTTCGACTGCCCGCGAAAGTCTTTGAGGCTCTTGTGGACCTGAACGAAGACTTCCTGAATGACGTCGTCGAGGTCGCCCCGACCCCCGAGCATTCGATAAACGAGCCGAGAGACGTCGCCCCGATGACGGATGTAGAGATCACGGAAGGCCGCTTCGTCGTCAGCGGCCGCGCGTGCGATGAGTCTGTCCTCGTCCCACATGCGCGACTTCAGCTCGCGAGTAGGCGGCGCCGCCGCAACGAAGGCAGCGAGCGGGGAGACGAACGGAGCGGGGAAAAGCGTTGCACCCACTAACCTCTATTGGATGCTCCAGCCTTTGGCTCATTCAAGCGGCCCGATCAAGCCGCCATATCGGAAAGGTTGACGGCCTGCGTCGACGGGCGCTGCTCCCGTTCGCGGCGGAGCCGCTCATCGCGCGCCTTCACCCTTGCCTGGGCCGATTCAGCAGATCACGCAAGTCGAGCACGACGAGACTCAAGACCACAGCAGCCGCCACGACGAGCATTCGCCGAGGTTGCCCGCGAGCGCACCAGGCGGCCCACTTTTCGGCGTCACGAGCCGGTGCGGGGCCGAGCAGGCCCTCGGGGTCAACCGCTGGAGCGGGAGCTACCCCGCGCACGCCAGCGAGCGATCAGAAGAGCAGGCGGAGGTCGACCTTCTCCTGCTTCTTCAGCTCGAGGAGGTGGTTGACGGCCAGAAGTAGCCGCGTCTTCATAGGGCCGCTGAGCTTCCCGCCCGTCAGCGCCGCGGTCATGGCGCGAGGCGTCACCGGCCGGCCCGAGCGGGGCTTCCTGGTTTCCTTCGGCGCGCTGTCGCCGCTCTCGGCCGCGCGAGCGCGGCGCTTGTTGAGCTTGATGATGCGGTCCTCCGGCTGGAGCTGCTCCATCCGGTGGGAAGCCGCCAGGATGCGGCGCGTATCGAGCTTCTTCGAAGCGATGAACTCGGCAAACTTCGTCTCGGCCATGGGTTTCCTCGGGGGGCGGCACGCTACAGGACCGTCTCGAGGCGCGCAACCCAGGGGGTTACGCTACAAGCTCCTAGACGGGAAGACGCAGGCGATCTCAAGATAGGCGAGACGCCAGACGCGAAGAGGCCACCCATGTCGGAATCTGCCGCCATCTACATCGTGAGCGCCGCTCGCACGCCGATCGGCGCGTTTCTCGGTTCCCTCTCTTCGCTTCGCGCGCCCCAGCTGGGAGCGACCGCCATTCAGGGTGCGCTCAAGCGAGCGAAGCTCACGCCCGATGCGATCGAAGAGGTGTTCATGGGGAATGTCCTCTCGGCGGGTATCGGGCAGGCCCCCGCCCGGCAGGCCTCGCTCGCCGCCGGCATCCCGAACACCACGCCGACGACGACCGTGAGCAAGGTCTGCGGCTCGGGCATGCAAGCGCTCATCTTCGGCGCCCGCGCCATCGCGCTCGGCGACGCGCACCTCGTCGTCTGCGGCGGAATGGAGTCGATGTCGAACGCGCCCTACTACCTCGAGCGGGCGCGCACGGGGTACCGCATGGGCGACGCGAAGCTCGTCGACGGGATGATCCGCGATGGGCTGTGGGACCCGTACGACGACGTCCACATGGGGACCTGCGGCGACAAATGCGCGGCCGAATACAAGGTCTCCCGCGCCGAGCAAGACGAGTTTGCGAAGGAGAGCTTCCGCCGCGCGCTCGCGGCGCAGCGAGAGGGCCTCTTCGCCGCCGAGATCGAGCCGGTGAGCGCGGCGCAGAAGAAGGGCGAGCCAGCCGTCGTGAAGGACGACGAGGGCCCGTCGAAGGGCGACCCCTCGAAGTTCTCCACGCTGAAGCCGGCGTTCTCGAAGGTCGGAACCATCACCGCGGCGAATGCGTCGAGCCTCAACGACGGGGCGGCGGCGCTCGTGCTCGCGAGCGAGCGGGCGGTGAAGGAACACAAGCTCGAGCCGCTCGCGCGCCTCGTCGGGTACGGCGGCGCGGCCCAGGCGCCGGAATGGTTCACGACCGCGCCGGCCAAGTCGATCGACAAGACCCTGGGGCAGCTCGGCATGACGAAAGAGCGCATCGATCTCTTCGAGATCAACGAGGCGTTCGCGGTCGTCACGATGGTCAACAGCCGGCTCGTCGGGATCGATCCGCAACGGGTCAACGTTCGAGGGGGCGCGGTCGCGCTCGGACACCCCATCGGTGCGTCGGGCGCGCGCATCGTGACCACGCTCTTGCACGCCATGAAAGACCGGGGCGACAAGCGCGGCCTTGCGAGCATCTGCATCGGCGGCGGCGAGGCGCTGACCGTCGTCGTCGAGCGCTGAGGGGCGCGGGCGCCGAGGTCTTTCCCGCCGGCAGACGCCCCGAGGAGAGGCCAGCGCACGCGGATCATGCGACCGAGAGAGATTGCCCGTTCGATCGCGCTGTTCGCGGCGCGCACCCCCACGCTCCCGCCGGCGACGCACACGAACAGCTACGCGCTCGGCGCCCGGGAGGTGCTGCTCGTCGAGCCGGCGACGCCCTTCGCCGACGAGCAGCGCGCGTGGATCGAATGGGCGCGCTCGCTCGAGGCCGAAGGGCGCCGGCTCGTGGCGGTCGTGGCGACGCATCACCATCCCGACCACGTCGGCGGGGCCGACGCGCTGCTGCGGGCGCTCGGGGTGCCGCTCTGGGCCCACGCCGAGACGGCGGCGCGCATCGCGACGCCCGTGGCGAGGCGCCTCGAAGACGGCGACACGCTCGTCCTCGACGGACCCGTGCCCGACGCGTGGCAGGTTCTCCATACGCCGGGTCATGCGCCGGGACACGTGTGCCTCTGGAACGCCGACGAGCGGGCCGTGGTCGCCGGCGACATGGTCGCGAGCGTCGGGACGATCCTCATCGATCCGATCGACGGCGACATGCGCGCCTACCTCGAGCAGCTCGAGCGCCTGGGTCGGCTCGACGCTCGCGTCGCGTTGCCAGCTCATGGCGAACCGATCGACCAACCCACGGTGCTCTTTCGCGGCTACGTGGCCCATCGCAAGAAGCGCGAGGCCAAGATCGTCGCCGCGCGCGCCGCCTTGCGCGCCGGGGGGCTCGCTTCTCCGACCGCCGAGCAGATCCTGCCCGAAGCGTACGACGACGTCCCGGCGAGCAGGTGGCCCATCGCGCTCTTGAGCGTCAAGGCGCACTTGAAGAAGCTCGCAGACGAGGGTCGCCCGTGAACGCAGCGCCGAGCGTTACCTGGGAGACGGCGTTCGTCGCCGTGAGCGTGCTCGTTGGCGAGCCCGTCGACGACGTCGCGAGCGCGCTCGGCGGACCCGGCAACGGTCCGGCGACGGAGTGGCTACGCAAGCTCGGTGCAGCCTCGCGTGAAGCGCGCGCCCGCGGGCTCGCGCGCGTCATCTCCGAGCTGGCCATGACGATCGACGCCGTGAGGCTCGCGTGACGGCGAGGGGGCGCATCATTCCGGCATCGGCAGCCCAGCGCGGCGAACCGCTCCTCGCGCCGCGCGCCGGGGCCGCCGCCGCGCGACGCGTCGCTCGTGAAGAGCTCGATGCGCGCCTGGCGGCCGAGCGCGTGATGGTCGAGGCGCGGGCCGCGGCAGAAGCCCTGATGGCCGGCGCGCGGGCGCAGGCCGCACACGCGGTGGAGACCGCGACGCGCGAAGCACGCGAAGAAGCGTCTTCCGAGCTCACGGCCCGGTGGCTCGCCTTGCGACAGAAGGAGGAGTCCACGCGCGGTCGCGACCGAGAGCGCGTGATCGCTCTGGCTGTGGTCCTCGCCGAGCGCTTGCTCGGCGCGTCGCTCACGCTCGACCCGTCGCACATCGCGGCCCTGGCGCGTGCGGTCTTCGACGAGACCCGCGGGGCGAGGCGCGCGCTCGTCGAGGCCCACCCTCTCGACGCGGACGAGCTCAAACGGCTGCTCGCGAGCGGTGCTCTCGACCTCGGGTCCGTCGAAGTGCGGAGCGACGAGACCCTTGCGCGCGGCGAGCTTCGGCTACACACCGATGTAGGAACCATCGATGCCCGCCTTGCCCCCCGATTCGGCCGACTCGCCGCCGCCCTCCGCGACGCCCTCGACTCGCTCGAGTAGCCGGCCTTCAGCGCCGGACTCGGCGCGCACGCTGGCGCCCTTCGCGTGGCGAGCGAACGCGCTCCTGTTCACCGCGACGGTCGCGAGCGTCTTCGTCACGCAGTGGGACCGGCAAGAGACCTTCCGGGTGGCGCTCGTCCACGCGACGCAGTTCACCGGCGCGCTCCTCGGCATCCTCCTCGCGCACGAGTTCGGTCATTACATCGCCGCACGACGCCACAAGGTCGACGCGTCGCTCCCCTTCTTCATCCCGCTACCCATCCTGTCTCCGTTCGGCACGATGGGCGCGGTCATCCGCATGCGGTCGAGCATTCCAACCCGGCGGGCGCTGCTCGACATCGGCGCTGCGGGGCCCCTCGCCGGCCTCGCGCTGGCCATTCCGCTCTACGCGTGGGGCACCGCACACTCGCAGGTCGTCCCGATCGAGACCGCCGAGTCCGGCCTGCAGCTCGGCGAATCGCTGCTCACGCGCTTGCTCGATCACCTCTTTGCACCGGCGGTCCCCCCGGGCTCGGACCTCATGCTGTCTCCCGTCGCCTTCGCGGGCTGGGGAGGGATGTTCGTGACGATGATCAATCTCATCCCCGCCGGCCAGCTCGACGCCGGTCACGTCGCGTTTGCGCTGTTCGGGCCGAAGCAGAACCGCATCGCGCAGTGGGTGCACCGATCGATGCTCGTCTTCTTCTTCGTCAGCATCGCCAGCTTCGCCGCGCGCGACGTGAGCGCCGGCCTGGGTCTCTGGCACCTCGGCCACCACGTGAACGACTCCCTCTTCTGGCTCGTGTGGTTCGAGGCCCTCGCCATCCTCGGGAGCCTTTCGCAACCGCGCGCGGCTACGACCCGCCGCGCGGAACCCGACGCGAGCGACGCCTCGCCGCTCGACCTTCGCACCCGCGTACTCGCCACGCTCGGACTCGCCGTCCTCGCGGGCCTCTTCCGGGACAGGAGCTCAGCGGCCGTGTGGGCCGCCTGGTTCCTCGGCCTCGGCGTCCTGATCGCGATGGAGGCTCGCTGGGGCGCCCTTCGCCCGTCGAGCACCACCGTCGATCACCCGCCCACGGGAGAAGAGCCGCTCGGCCGCGGCCGGGCGCTCATCGCGATCCTGACCCTGGCGTTCTTCGTCCTGCTCTTCATGCCGACGCCGATCAGGATGTGACGCGTCTGCAACGCCGGCGCGTTCAGACCTTGACGTCGAAGTCTTCGATGACCGGGTTGGCGAGGAGCTCGTCGGCCATCTTCCGCAGCTTGTCCGCAACGCCCGGCGCGCGAGCCTGCGCGTCGTCGAGCTCGATCTCGATGAGCTTGCCCACCCGCACGCCCTTCACGCCCTGGAAACCGAGCTTCTCGAGCGCGCGGCGCACCGCGTCGCCCTGCGGGTCGAGCACTTCGGGCTTCAACGTCACGACCACGGTGGCTTTCATCGGCTGGCTCCGCTCTGCTGGTGACTGGCATGACTCGCGTGACTCGCGAGGTTCGCCATGCGGGCGGCCGGCGGCTCCGTGTTCGGCACGAAGGGCTCGCCGGTGATCTGCTCGTATGCCGCGATGTAACGCTCCGCCGCACCGATGCGAATCTCGTCGGGCATGGGCGGGGCCTCGCCGTCGCCCATGTACCCCTGGGCGCTGTACCACCGGCGCACGAAGTCCTTGTCGAGCGGCTCCGGGTCTTTGCCCGCCGCGAACCGCTCTCCGTACGTGTCCGCGCGCCAGAAGCGCGAGGAGTCGGGCGTGTGGATCTCGTCGATGACGACCATGCGCCCCTCGGGCGTCCGGCCGAACTCGTACTTCGTGTCCACGAGAATGAGGCCCCGCTCGGCGCAGAGGCTCTGGCCAGCCTCGAACAGCTTCATGGCCAGCACCGCGGCCTCGTCGAAGTCCTTCGCCGTCACCTTTCCGGTGGCGAGGATCTCTTCGCGCGAGCCCGACACGTCGTGCTCGCCCTTGGGCGCCTTGGTCGTGGGCGTCAAGATGAGCGCCGCGAGCTTCTGGTGCTTCTTCAGACCTTCGGGGAGGCGGTGTCCGCAGAACACGCGGACGCCCTTCTCGTAGTTGGTCCAGAGGCTCGTCGACGTGGTGCCGGTCGCGTACGCGCGAACCACCATCTCGACGAGGATCGGCTCGCACTCGACGCACTGCAGCACGTTGGGATCGGGCACCCCGACGACATGATTCGGGACGATGCTCTTCGTCTTCTCGAACCACCACGCGGCGAGCCGGTTCAGCACCTGCCCCTTGAAGGGGATGGTCCCGAGCACGCGATCGAAGGCGCTGATCCGATCCGTCACGACGATGAATCGCTGCCCATCGCGGGTATAGTTGTCGCGTACCTTGCCCTCGTACTTCGACCCGAGCGAGCGAAGGTCCGTCTCGGCGAGACAGTTCGGGAGCGCGTTCCTGAGGGTCACCGTATCGACCATGGGTCTCGTGCTTCTAGCGCACCGGCCGGGAGAACGCGCGCATGTTGTACTAGGGGTTCGACCATTGTCACGCCGGCCTTCCCACCAGGGGGTTTGATGCCGCTGCACGCGATTCGGACCCGTTCGCTCTCCGAGCAAGTCTTCGAACAGCTGGCGACCGAGATCATCACCGGGCGGTGGCTGCCCGGCACCAACTTGCCGGCCGAGCGCGCGCTGACGGGCGTGTGAGGCAGAGGGGCCGAAGAGAGACCGCGCGCTAAATCGACGAGCGTGATCTTCGATCACGCTCGCCCGATTTATTCGCCCAGGTTTGACTAAAT
>CALFNG010000387.1 GCA_937902985.1 uncultured Myxococcales bacterium | reverse complement strand
GCATACGAGATGCCTAAGTGACTGGAGTTCATACGTGTGCTCTTCCGATCTGCCATGCGCTCCGCGGTCGCGCGGGCGCACGCGGAGCGCATGGCCGCACGGCGCGAGCTCGCCCACGACGCGGGCGACGGCGATCCCGACGAGCGCCTGCGCGCCGCGGGGCTCACGGCGCGCGCGTCGGGCGAGAACGTCGCGCATGCCGCGACCGTCGCGCTCGCCCACTCCGCACTGTGGGCAAGCCCCTCGCACCGGGCCAACATGCTGCGGCGCGACTTCGACCGCGTCGGCCTCGCCGTCGTTCGCGACGACCGGGGCGAAGTCTGGGCCGTCGAGACGTTCGCCTCTCGCCTCCAGTAGCTCGAAGCGAGAAACCGCAAAGGCGCAGAGGCGCAAAAGATTCTTTGGAATCGAGGGTCGCCGGGTCGGGTCTAGAACCCAACCCAAACCCTGGCGCCTTTGCGCCTTTGCGGTACTCGCTTCGAGTTACTCGTCTTTCACCTTGGAGGAGCCGGTGTCTTCTTCGAGGATTTTGAACTCGACGCGGCGGTTGGCCAGGCGCCCCTCTTCGGTGTCGTTCGACTCGATGGGCTTGGTGAGTCCGTAGCCTTCGCTCGCGAGGCGGCCGGTCTCGATCCCGTGCTGCGTCAGCCAGGCGGCCACGCTCGCGGCGCGGCGCTTCGAGAGATCGAGGTTGTAGCCGGCGTCCCCGCGGTTGTCGGTATGGCCTTCGACCCGCATCTTCTTGATCGTCGGGTTGGCCTTCAGGAGCGCGGTGATCTCGCCGAGCATGGGGAAGCTGTCGGGCAAGATGGTCGCGGATCCGGTCTGGAAGTGCACCTGCTGGAGCACGCGAACCGAGGAGCCTTCGAGCTTTATGAATTTCGGGCACCCGTTCTTCTTGGGATCGGCGTCCGGCTGGCCGGGCTCGCGCGGGCAGGCGTCCTTGGTGTCAGGCACGCCGTCTTGATCGGCGTCGTCCTCGGGGCAGCCGTCCGCGTCCTGGATGCCGTCCTTGTCTTCCGGCTCGTCGGGGCACTTGTCGAACTGATCGGGGATGCCGTCGCCGTCGCGGTCGCTGGGCGCAGGGCACCCGTCGTTCGGGTCGGGATCCTTGTGGTCCTCCGGCTCGTTCGGGCACGCGTCGATATCGTCGGGGATGCCGTCGCCGTCGGTGTCCTTGAGCGACTCGTGGATGCTCTCGCGAACGCGATCGCGCGCAGGCGGCGAGCGAGCGTCGGTGTCTTCGATCGGCAGGTAGGTGCCGACGAGCGCGACGATCCGCAGGTCGGGCGCGCCGTATCCGGGGAGCAGCAGCGTGCCGCCGCTGGCGCTGGCGAACCAGCGGCCGCCCTCGATGGGCAGCTTCATCCGACCCTCGACGTTCCACTCGATGGGGGTGTTCTGCATCGTGAAGAACGTGGGCCCGGTGATGTTGTCGCTGGTCAACCCGATCTGCCCGAAGATCGTCCCGGTGAGCCGCAAGGCGCCGCCCCTGAACGGAATAACCGCGCCGATGGCCCAGCGCAGCTCGTCGCCGATGCCGAGGCCCTGCACCGGACCCGCCCCTATGCCAGTGGGATTGTTGACGGAGTTGTCGTGGCGAAAGTCTATGCCCAGGTTGCCGACGAACGTCGGGAGGAGGTGGCGGGGCGTCCACTCGCCCGTGACCATCGGGAGCGCGGAGGCCGACCCATCGCCACCGAAGTTCGTCGACGAGCCGTTTCCGGTCGGGGTGCGCACGCTGAGCTGCACGCCGAAGGCCTTGTCGCGCTCGGGACTGCGCCAGGCGACGTAACGCGCGTCAATCCGCATGTCGCCGACCGCAGGGCCGCTCGTCGAGAAGTTGGTGGTGGTGACGCTGCCGAAGATCGCGCCGGGGTAGTTCGGCTGATTTCCGGTTTCGACCCAGGCGACGGGAAACGTGGCGCCGACCGTCAGCCGGTCGAATAACTCGAAGCCGGCGGACATGTACGTCGAGAACTGATCGGTGATGACGTTCGTCGCCGACCCGCGGAGCGCCGGCTCGTAGTTCGTGATGTCGCGCGTTCGAAGGGGATTGATCGACAGTCCGAGCCCGAGCTGGGCGTAGAAGATCGACTGCGGCCGCGTGACCGGACGGAAAAGAACGACCCCATCGTCCGGGGCGCCCGGCACTTCGAGGCGGTCGAGGTGAAAAGTTTGCTGCTGAGCGTCAGCCCGCTGCGGCAAGAGCACGAGGCCCAGGCCCAGGCCCGCCGCAATTGCGGAGCGCGTCCACTTCCCGAAGAGCGATGGCGGCTGCCACTCGAAGCGAATCATTCGCGCTTGAGAGTAAAACACCGCGCCCCCCGGCCGGTACCAACAAATGCCTGGCCTCCACCACTTGACCGGCGGGCCGTCCGGTGCTCTCTTCCGGCGCCGGAAACGCGGAGCACCATGAAGCGCACCTACCAGCCCCACAATATCCGCCGCGCGCGCACGCACGGCTTCCGCGCCCGTATGGCCACCGCAGGTGGTCGCAAGGTGCTCACGAACCGGCGCCGCAAGGGCCGCAAGCGCCTCGTGCCGACCATCTACAAGAAGTAGAGGCGGGCCGCCGCGCGCCTGTCGAGCCGCTCCGCCGCGTGTGCGCTTTTGGCGGATGATCGGGGGGGCGCGCGCTGTCGGACGGGAAAGACGTGCCATGGCCTTCGGTCCTGACCGCAGGCTGCGCAGGCACGCCGAGTTCGTACGATCGCAGAACGATCGAGCGACGCGGCGGGTCGGGACCCCCCATTTCACGCTGCTCGTGGCGGCTCAGCCGGTCCCCGGCCCGTCGCGGCTCGGCCTGGTCGTGGGCCGTCGTGTGGGCGGCGCCGTGCAGCGAAACCGCGTCAAACGCCTCTGTCGAGAGTGCTTCCGCACCTGGCCCGATCTCGTCCCAGCGGGGGTCGATCTGATCGTCATCGCCCGGCCGGGCTCGCCGGAGCTTGATCTCGCGCGGGTGCGAGCCGAGTGGCTCTCCGTGGCGCGGCTCCTGGTGAAGCGGGCTGCCGAGGCGCTGGCGCGCGGGTCCAGGTCGCATCATCCTCCCGGCACCCCCGCCGACGACAGCGGCGATGCCTGACCTCCATGCCCACGCTCGCCGGCCTCCTCATCGCGCTGATCACGCTCTACCAGCGAACGATCTCGCGTCTCCTGGGGCCGACGTGTCGCTTCGAGCCCTCCTGCTCGCGGTACGCGGCGGCGTGTCTCGGGGATCACGGCGTGTTCCGGGGCGGCTTGCTTTCGATCGTGCGCCTGTGTAAGTGCCATCCCTTTCACCCCGGGGGCTACGATCCCCCGCCGACGACGCGAGCCCCCCGGCAGGGCGTGTCCAAGGCGCTCTGAGGACTCATGGACCGCAACTCGGTTTTACGCTGGATCTTCATTGCCGGCCTCATGTACCTCGGGTACCATTTCTTCCTCGAGAAGAAGCCCGGCGATGCGGTGGCGCAGGCCATCGGCGAGTCGTACATCGACGCGCCGAGCTTCGCGCCCGACGTCCTCGACGTCGAGCCGGGCAAGCCGGTTCCGCCGCCTCCGCCGCCGGGCGAGTCGTGCACCATCCACGGCAATCGCTACGTGGCGGAGCTCTCGTCGCGCGGGGCGGGTCTGACTCACTTCTGGCTGACCGACGCGCGCTACGCGAAGAGCGACGCGGGCGACATGTCGACCACGCCCGACCACGAACGCTGGCGAAATCTGCGGACGCTCTTTCGTCACGCCGGCACGCCCCTCTCGCCCGACGATCAGCTGAAGTACGACCGCTTCGAATGGAAGCTCGATCCGAGCTCGGCGGCCGAGACGTGCCGGTTCACGTACGAAGACGAGCAGGCGAAGGTCGTGAAGACGATCGCGGCCGGCGAGCGCCCATTCGAGCTCAACGTCGAGACCACGCTGACGAACCTCGCCGACTCGCCGAAGCGTCACGTGACGTCGATCGAGGCGTTCGCGTATCGGTCGAACGCCCAGGTGAAGAGCAAGCTCGGGCGCGTGTCGCCGTTCCAGACGGGGCTCGAGTGCGCCCGGAACGACGAGGTCGAGCGCAAGGCCAAAGACGACAAGGTGTTCAAGCAGCCGCCCTTCTGGTTCGAAGAGCCCCTCACCGATCGCTACGCGGCGATCTCGAACTACTACTTCGCGCAGGCCATCGTCCCGCTCGACGTGGCGCCGAGCGAGAGCGGCGCGAAGCCGGCCTGCGCAGTGCTCACGGAGCAGTGGTTCGGCGCCGATCAGAAGCCCGACGACGACCAGGCGGGCGACGTCTACCACGCGCGCCTCGAGTACCCGGCGCGAACGCTCGCGCCCCACGAGTCGGCGACGTACCGCCAGATCGCCTTCTTCGGCCCGAAGGAGCGCGACGTTCTGGCCAAGGCGGCCGGGGGCCGGCCGAAGCTCCAGGACCTCATCAACCTGGGAACCTTCTCGATCATCGCGAAGGTCCTGGTGACGATCATCACCTGGATCCACGCGAACATGGCGTTCGGCAACTGGGGCCTCGCGATCATCGTGCTGACGATCGGTCTCAAGATCTGCCTCTTCCCGCTCACGTGGAAGCAGATTCAGAGCACCATCGCGATGCGCCGGCTGAAGCCGGAGATCGACGCCTTGAACGCGAAGTTCAAAGATGACGCGCAAGCCAAGAACCTGGCGATGATGGAGCTCTGGCGGAAGAACAAGGTGAACCCCCTGGGCGGGTGTCTGCCCGCGGTCGTGCAGATGCCGATCTGGTTCGCGCTCTACGCGACCCTGCAGACCGCGGTGGAGTTTTACCACTCGAAGTTCCTTTGGTTCAGCGACCTCTCGGCGCCCGACAAGTTCTTCGTTTTGCCTCTGGTGCTCGGCGCGACGATGATCGTGCAGCAGCGGATCGTTCCGCAGCAGGGCATGGACCCGGTGCAGGCCAAGATGATGATGTTCCTCATGCCCGGCATCTTCACGGTCATGATGCTCTTTTTGCCCGCCGCGCTCGGCGTCTACATGTTGACGAACAGCTTGCTCGGGATCACTCAACAGCTGGCCGTGGAGAAGCTCTTCCCGCGGGTCGGCGTACCGCCGGCGCCCGCGCGGGGTGAGACCGTCGTGAAGCAGGAAAACAAGAAAGGAAAACGCTCGTGACTGAGCAGCAGCCATTGAACGAGCGGGCGTCCGCGCCCGCTGTCGACGAGACCACACTGGACCCGCAGACGCAGAAGGCGCTCGCGTTCGTCCGAACGCTCGTCGTCAAGATGCAGATGGAAGTCGAAGCGAACGTCCCCCCCGACGACGGAGAGGGCTCGCCCGACGAGATCCGCATCGAGATCGAAGGGCCCGATTCGGGTCGAATCATCGGCAAGAAGGGCAACGTCCTCGACGCAATCCAGTACCTGACCGCGCGGGTGGCGGTACGCCCGGGCGACGCGCGACGTCACGTCATCGTCGACGCCGAAGGCTATCGAGCGCGGCACGAAGACCAGCTCGGTCAGATGGCGCGCCGTCTCGCTCAGCGCGTCGCGGCGGAGGGCAAGGTCATCACCTTCGACCCGATGAGCGCCCGCGAGCGACGAATCGTGCACATGGCCCTCCGCGACATCAAAGGCGTGCGCACCGAGAGCATGGGCCAAGAGCCCCAGCGGCGCGTCCAGATCATCCCCGACAAAGCCACGACGTCCTGAAGGCCTCGAGCGAGAGGGAGAGCAAGATTGGCCGCTGAGCCGAGGCGCGAGCGGAGCTCTCGGGGGGCGCGATGGTCGAGCGTCGTCGCTTTCGCGGCGGCCCTGGCGGGGGCAGGCGCCACGCTTGGATGTGGAACCCAGGGGGCCAGCTCCGCCGGCGACGCCAGCTACGGCGACGTGGACATCAGCGCGTTCGATCTCTGTGACGCGTTCACCGGGGCGGGTACGTCGTGCCCCCGGGCGGGGCCGCTCCGGTGCTTCGCGTTTTGCGACGGGGGCTGTTCGTGCGGCGCGACCGCCGAGGGCGCGCGGTGGACTTGCGTGACGGATCTGTCCTGCACGCCCGCGTGTGCCCCCCTCGACGCGCTCGACGGCGCGTGCGCAGTGCCCGACGCGGCCCCCGCGGAAGATGACGACGCCTCAGACTGAGCCACGCCGGTCCACCGGTCCGTCGAGCGGCGGGCGCTGCATCGCCCCCAGCCGGGCGAGGCGCGCGTGCAGCGGCACGACGCGCGCGCCGGCCTGACTCGCCGCGAGTCGCTGGGGATCGTTCGCCCCGACCGTGACGACGAACCGGGCGATGGAGTCGATGGCCACGCGCGCCTCATCGAGACTCGCGACCGCGAGGACCAGGACGTGCCGACCGACGGGCGGGACGGCCAAGGTCGCAGGACCGGCGAACGTGGCGAGCGCCACGGCGTGACGGGCGCCGGCCCACGTCGGCCCCGCGAAGGCCAGCGCGTCGCGCCATCGAGCCGCATCGGCCTGCTCGGCCGCCGTCAGCGTCCCCCGCGGGACGCTCGACTCCCACGCTTCGAGAGCCTCGTGAAGAACCTCGGCGAACTTCGCGCCTCGCTCGAGCGGCCCTTCGACGAAGGCGATGCGCGGGCTGAGGCATCCGCGCTGCTCGAAGGGGACGACATCGGCCGCCAGCGCTCGGGCCGAGGCGTCGGTCGACTCCGCAGCCGTCACGATCGCAACGCCTAGCCCTGCACCGTGGCCACGAACGACGACGCCCGCGCATGCGCTCGAACGAACGGCGGCGATCGTCTCGTCGCGACCGTAGACGTCGATCCGGTCGACCTCGGGGGACGGCGAGGAGCCCTCGGCGAGCCCGATCGCCGGATCATGGGCGGCGTCGACCAGTGCGCGCGCCAGGAAGGGATCCCGCGACGACGGCTGGACGGTGACCCGACCGGAGGCCGCGCGCGCGACCGCGATCGCGCGCAGCGGCGCGACGAAGACGTTCGCCGACAGGATCACGTGGACGTGCGCGGCGTCTCCCGCGGAGGCGACGAGAGCGTGAAGCTCGCCGGTGGATGCTTCACGCTCCAGCGACGCGAACCCGAGCTCCACGCCCTGGGCGGACAGTCCCGTCGAACGCGCGAGCGCGGTCGCCATGCGAGCGCGCTCTTCGTACACCCGACAGGCCGCCGCCAGGAGTCGCCGCACGTCGGCGACGCGCTCGTCGGCGCCACGGATCATCGGTCCGCCGCCTTCGCCGCGCTCGCGGAGAGCATCTCGTCGAGCGCGATCGAGCACCCGCGAGGCGAAGCGCCCGGCTCGCGCCCGAGCAGCTCGAACCGAGCCCCCGCGCGCCTCACGCGGTCGTGGGTCAAGATGGCGAACGCGCTATCGACGTTCGCGAGATCCTCTATCCGCGCGATCCCGACGGCTCCGTCGGGCACGGGCGCGAGGGTCGCGGGGTCGACCGGGACCACGCGCGCCCAGGGCGGCTCGGCATAGAAGCCGTGGCGGGCGCGATCGTCGACGAGCGTCGCCTCCCAGAACTGGCTCGACAGCTCGGTCATTCCGTACTCGGCGACGACAGCGCGCTCGTCGACGGAGAAGACGCGCGCGACGTCGCGGCGGAGCTCGGCGGAAGAGACCTCGCGCGAGCGTCCCTTGAACCCTCCCGTCTGCATGACGCGGCTCCCTGACGGGAGAGCGAGGTTGTGGGAGCCGGCGCCGGAGCCGAGATCCTCGAGAAGATGCACGAGAGCAAAGCTGGTCGCCAGGACGATCGCGGGGCCTTCGCGCGGCAGCGACGCGACGCGCGCCCGCAGCCGCCCGACCTCGAGCACGCCGCTGCGAACGAAGAACGAGCCCTCTTGGCTCGCGCCGAGCGTGCGGGCGAAGAGCGCGCACATGTGCGTCAGCGACGAGTCCGGCGCCTCGGCACGGGACGGCCCGATGACGAGCACCGGCGGACGCGGGACTCGCGGCTCCGTGAGGTCGGGCGCGAACATCGCGCCTCCGAACGCCAGCGCCGCCGCGTCGTACGAGCCCGTCTCGCGCATCGCGTGGGCGCCGCGAGCCCCGAGCGTGGTGCCGCTCGTGCGAAATGTGGCGATTGCCTCGCGCGCGTCGAACGCGAAGACGCTCGCCATCTTGAACGCCTCGGCGGGAACGGCGGGCGCCTCGGAGGCTCGGGAGATCGATCGCGGGTCGACCCCGCGGGCCGCGCACAGCCTCGCGTACCCGGGGACCCGCTCGGCCTGGAACGCGACGAGATCGACCGCGATGGCGTCGAACGACTCGGGCGGCGCGTCGCCGCAGACGAAGGCGCGGATCATGGATCGAACGCGCCCATGCAGTGCGTCGCTCCGGAGGTGAGGGCTCATGAGCGCTCCGCGTGTTAGCTGTTCGTCGCGATCGCCGCGACGGCGAGGACCTCGGCGAAGGCTTCGAGGAGCGACTCGTCGATGTCGAGGGCCGGGGTCAGGGTGAGGACATCCCCCGCCGCGCCGCCCGTGACGACGATCCACCCTTCGTTCAAGAGCCGGCGCGACACGGCGAGCGCGCGAGCGGCTCCCCCTGTGAGCGCAACGCCGACCATGAGGCCGCGACCGCGCACGCCGACGACGCCCGTGACGCCTGCGCCCGCGAGCCGCGCTCGAAGCCCGGCCATCCATCGCTCGCCGGCGTCGCGCGCCCGGGAAACGAGCGACAGGGCATCGACGGCGTCGAGCGTCGCGAGCGCAGCGGCGCACGCGACAGGTGCGCCGAAATGGGTCGCCGTGTGGAGGGTCGCTCCCCCGTGAGCTCCCCACCCCGCCATCGCCGCGGCGCTGCCGAGGCAGGCGCTGATGGGCAGTCCGGCGCCGAGGCCCTTGCCGAGGCACACGAGATCGGGGACAACCCCGGCCTCGACGCTCGCCAACCACGCGCCGCTCCGGCCGAGGCCGGTCCAGATCTCGTCGCAGACGAGCAGCGCCCCCGCCCGCGCCGACGCGGCGCCAAGGGACGGCAGGAACGCCGCCGGGGGCACGACGCATCCGCCCCGCCCCAAAACCGGCTCGACGAGCACGGCTCCGATCGCGCCGGTTGCCAGCGCGCGCTCGACCGCCCCCATCGTGACCGCGAGCGACCGCGCGTCGTGCGGGTACGGCGCGAAGGTCACGTGCGAGTTCAGCTGACCGGCGAACGGCTCTCGGAAGCTCGCGTGCAGACCGCACGCGGCGAGCGGCCCGTGCGAGAGTCCGTGGTATCCGCCCTCGAAGGCGAGGACGCCCGCGCGACCGGTCGCGAGCACGGCGGTCTTCAGCGCCGCGGTCACCGCGTCCGCGCCCGTGGAGCCGAGCATGACGCGCGCGCCGGGCGCCGGGTACAGCTTCGCGAGGCGCTCGCAGAGGAGCACCTTCGACTCCGCGGCGTAGACGTCGCCGAGCGCGAGCCACATGCGCTGCTCCTGGGCGGCGACGGCCGCGGCGATTCGCGACGGCACGTGCCCGAGCAAGAGCGCGCCGAAACCAGCGGCCAGATCGACGTAGACGTTGCCGTCGACGTCGACGACGTTCGAGCCCTCGCCCCTTTCGTAGACGATCGGCGACTGCTCGGCGCCGCTTTGCCGTGCGCGAGTCTCACGCCGCGCGTCGAACGCTGGTGACTCGACGGCGATCAGCCGCGACGCGAGCTCCCGAGACCGGGGTCCCGGAGGCGCCACGCGAATCGCGGGGAGGCGGCTCATCGCGCCCTCGGTTAGCACGCTCGTTCGGCCGGCGCCGCCGCGGATCGTCAGGGTCGGTCACGTCGGACGCCCACGCCGGACGCTCACACGAGCACGCGGTTTCGGCCGGCGCGCTTCGCTTCGTAGAGCTTCTCGTCGGCGCGCTTGATGAGATCGAGGCTCGTGCGATCGCTTTCTTGCAGGAGCGCTCCGCCGATCGAGATCGTGACGCGAATGATCTCGCTCTGGAAGACGAACCGGCTCTGCTCGATCTTCTCGCGCAGGCCGTCGGCGAGCGCGTGCGCTCCCTCGAGCGTCGTCTCCGGCAGGATGATGGCGAACTCTTCGCCGCCGTAGCGCGCGAGGACCTCGTCGCGACGAATGCGCTGCTGGATGATGCGCGCCACTTCCTTCAAGACGTAGTCGCCGGCAAGGTGGCCGTGCACGTCGTTGATCTGCTTGAAGTGGTCGATATCGAGCATCAGGAAGCTCAAGTCGCGCACGTGGCGGCGAGCCCGCATCAGCTCCTTGTCGAGCGCCTCGAGGAGGTACCGCTTGACGTGCACCTGCGTTAGACCATCGATGATGGTCATTCGGTAAATTTCTTCGTGGTACTGGGCTTCCACGTCTTGCCCGGTCAAGAACTTGAAGATCGTCGGCCCGATCTTGATGCGGTCGCCGTTGCCGAGCTGGGCTTCGCGCATGATCTGTTCGTCGTTGACGTAGGACCCGTTGGTCGAGCCGTCGTCCACGCACCACCACGCTCCGCTGCGCTGCTCGAAGTGGGCGTGCCTTCGCGAGACGCTATCTCCCTCGAGCACCACCTGGTTCTCGGCGCCTCGCCCGATGCGGATCGGGCTGGTGTCGAGAACGAACCGGCGCCCGAGAAGGCTGGGCTCCTTGGTGTAGATGACCACGAGGCAGTCGTTGCCCTTGGGGCCGCCTTCGGCTCCCCCCAGGGGCTTCTGCACAATGGCCGTGACTCGAGTTTTCTCCTCGGACTCGCTCACGCGCGGGGCCTCATCATCATGACTATGCAGCGGGGACAAGCGGCCCGACGGGCGTACTTACGAGCGGGCACTATCGACTTAGTCGCCAGTAATTCTAGGGTATTAGTGCACCTTCGCCCGGTCAAGGTGCGGCCATCGCTTGCGCGTCGCTCGACGCGATGTCGCGCAGCCGCTTGCGCAGTGACGGATGCAGCGTGACGAGGTGGTCGACGACAGCCACACGGAGGGCCGGTAGGTCCCGGGCTGCGTGGAGCGCGCACTTCGGGGTCGCCAGCCACATGTCTATGCCGTGGTCCCGCGCTTCGGCTGCGGCGCGGCGGCGGGCGCGGCCGCCGAAGGGGCCGTGATCACGGGTGCTGACGGTCGCACGAGGAACGACCCCGCGGGCCGCCAGCGTCCTCATGATCCGCTCGGGGCGCGCAAGCGCGGTCAGCAGCCCGACGCGAAGCGCCCGCACCGCCGGCCACGGGAGCAAGGTCATGATTGTCCCCTCATGAACCCACTCGTCGACTCCCCCCGGGATCGACCCTGCCGAGGATCCCACGACAAGGACGCCTCGAGAGTCGACCCGCGAAGGCCAGACGCTCCGGCCCAGCTCGAAGAGCCCATCGGCGGGCCGGCCCTCGCCGACCGTCACGATGGCATCGCACGCGGCCACGAGCGTCTCGACCGGGGCTCTCACGGAACCCCGTGGAGGCAATGCCGGGCGGCGACCCCAGGGACGCTCGGGATCGACCGCGAGCAACGACAGCGCCGCCGGCGTCGGCCCGAGCTGCGCGATCCCGTCGAGCACGAGGACATCGGCCAGGCGCGCCGCCCGATCGATCGCCTCGCCCCGCGTAGGCGCGACCACCACGCTCACCCTCTCGGAGCCCGGACGGTCGAGCGAGCGCGCCGCGAGCAGAGCCTCGTCACCCACCTCGTCGATCGGGTCCACCGGCGACACCACGCGCGCGCGTCGCGGATCGGAGCGGTACGCGTGACCGACGATGGCCACACGCGCCCCGGACGCGGCCAGCTCCTTCGCGCACGCGATGGCGAGCGGCGTCTTGCCCGAGCCACCGAGCGTCGAGCCGCCGACCGCGATGACCTGCACCCGCGGAGGCGCCTCGAGACGCCTCGTCACAGTGCGAGCAAGCAGGGTTCGGGCGACCTCCTCGAACGTGAACACGTACGGCGAATGTAGTCGAATACGCGTGTAACCTGACGCCAGATCCATGCTGACCGTCGATCCCGTTCGCCTCGCCCGCCGACAAATCGAGATCGACCGCGCTCGCCTCAATCACTTCCCGCACCTCTTCGCTCACAAGGCCGCGCGCATGGTCGTGTCGCCGCTCGCGCTCCTCCGGGGCTCGGCGCCTCTCTTCTACGAGGTCCTCGGGGCTCACCCCGCGCTCGTCGAAGGCCCCCCGGGCGAAGGGTGGCTCGCGGGCGACGTTCATCTCGAGAACTTCGGCGCCTATCGAACCGGGGCGCTCAAGGTGGCCGAGACGCGCGCGGCCCACTCCCAAGAAGGTGTCGTCTTCGATCTGAACGACTTCGACGATGCCTTCATCGGCCCCTGGCGGCTCGACGTACTGCGCCTCTTGACGAGCCTCGTTCTCGGCGGCCGCGAGATGGGCGTCGACGGGCGTCGGGCGCTCGAGCTCTGCGACGCCTTGCTCGATGCCTACGTCGGCGCTCTCTTCCACCGAAAGCGGGTCCCCTCGGGGCCCCCGGTGGTGACCCGGCTCGTCGACAAGGTGCGGGCTCGTACGCGCAAAGAGCTGCTCGACGCGCGCACCACGGTTGTCCGCGGGGCCCGGAAGTTCGTGCGCGGCCCGCGCTACGCGGAGCTGACGCCCAAGCTCCGAGCACGAGCCGAGAAGGCCTTCGGGAAGTACGGCAAGAAGCTCGCGGGCTCGGAGCGTGCGCCGGCCGAGGCGCTCGAGGTGCTGGACGCAGCCTTCCGGGTCGCCGGAACCGGTAGCCTCGGCTGCCTGCGTGTCGCGCTCCTCGTTCGCGGCAAGGGAGGCCGCGACGGAGCCTGGATCTTCGACATGAAGGCGCAGGGCACGCCCTCGTCGGCCTGCCTCGTGCGTCCCCCGCGGCTCGAACCCGCCGAGCGCGTGGTGACGGCGCTCGAGGCCTGCCTCGCGCGTCCGCCGCGCATGATCGGTGCAACCAAGTTGCGCGGCGAATCGATGTTCGTGCGGCGCCTCACGCCGCAAGAAGACAAGCTCGACCTCGCCCGGCTCGCGAGCATCGACCTCGAACCGCTCTCGCGCCACCTCGGCGCGCTCCTCGGGGTGGCCCACCGCACGGGGGCCAAGCGCCCTCCGAAGCGAACGTGGAACGCTGCCGATCGCGCCGGGCTCGTCGCGCGCGCGATCGCGCTCGCCGGCATGCACGAGGCGATGTACCTCGCGTACTGCGATGCGGTCCGCCGGTGACCGCGGGGGCGGCGGAAGTCTTCTTCGACGCCGTCGCCGGACGGTACGAGCGCGCGTACGCGCTGCCTCCGGCGGAGTCGCGCCGACGGATGACGCGGGCGCTCGCGGCGCTTCCGTCGCCGCCCGCGCGCGTGCTCGATCTCGGCGTCGGCACCGGCCGGGAGCTCTCGGCGCTCCTCGACGCCGGATACCTCCCGACGGGCCTCGACGCGTCGCGGGCGATGCTCGCGCGCTGTTCCCATCGCGCGCGGCCCGTCCCGCTCGTGCGGGCCGACTTCTGGGCCTCTCCACTCCCGTTCGAGGTCGGCGCGTTCGACGCCGCGCTCGCGCTCCACGGCACCCTCGCCCATCCCCCCGACGACGACGCGATCCGCCGCCTCGCGGGCGAGCTCGCGCGCGTCGTCCGCTCCGGCGGCGCCCTCGTCATCGAGGTCCCCTCCCCGGCGTGGCTCGAGCGCCCGCCCGAAGCGTTGCAGGGCATCGACCGTCGGGTCCGTCGAACGGGCGCGCGCACCTGCGTCTACGAAGACCTCGTGACGGGCGCGTCGATCGACGCCACCTTGCTCGATGCGGCCGAGTGGGGGACGGCGCTGGCGCCCGCCTGGGACGCGCGCGTCGAACCAGTCGACGACGTCGAGTGGCTCGTGGTCGCCCGCCGAGCCTGAGCGGCCCGACGGGCGTCAGTTTGCTGTGCGGGAGATTTGCGGTGCGGGAGAAAGGCCAAGTGAGGCTTGGCCGGGATCGGTCGCGAGGTGGTGTAGCGGGATGGGTGGCCGCGCGGTGGCGACGCAGCTAGGCTGCGACCGGTGCGCAC
>CALFNG010000386.1 GCA_937902985.1 uncultured Myxococcales bacterium | reverse complement strand
TCAACTTCTCGCAGATGATCAGCGACAACGTCGAAGAGGCGGTCAGCGGCGTCAAGGGCGAGAACTCGGTCAAGGTCTTCGGCAACGATCTCGAGAGCAACGAGAAGATCGCGAACGCCATCGTCGACGTCATGGGCAAAGTCCCGGGGATCAAGGACCTCGGGTCGTTTCAGTCGATGGGGCAGCCGAACATCAAGATCACGCCGCTCCGCGACGTCGATGCGCGCTACGGCCTCAACACGGGCGACGTCGACTCCGTCATCCAGGCGGCCATCGGCGGCGAGGCGCAGACGGAGGTCTACGAGGGCGAGAAGCGCTTCGACCTGACCGTGCGCTGGAAGCCGCAGTACCGCATGAGCCTCGAGGCCATCCGGGAGACGACCGTCTCCACGCCCGATGGCGCGCAGGTGCCCCTCGGGCAGCTCGCCGACATCCAGATCGCCGACGGCCCGGCGATCATCTACCGCGAAGACGCCGTGCGCTACTCGCCCGTGAAGTTCAGCGTGCGCGGGAGGGACCTCGCCAGCACCATCAGCGAGGCGCAGGCGAGCATCGAGCGCGAGATCCCGCAGTGCGACAAGGCGCCGAGCGGGACCAAGCTGTGCCGACCGTACGACACCCGCCTCGAGTGGGGAGGCGAGATCAACCAGCTGCACGAGGCCGAGGGGCGGCTCGCCATCATCATTCCTCTGACGATCCTGCTCATCACGTTCCTGACGTACGGCGCCGTCAAGACCTGGGTCGACACCGCGCTCGTCCTCATGAACATCCCGGTTGCGTGCACCGGCGGCGTGCTCGCGCTCCTCATCACCCACGTGAACTTCTCGGTCTCCGCGGCGATGGGGTTCATCTCGATCTTCGGCATCGCGATCCAGGACGCGATCCTCGTCGTCACGTACTTCCAGCGTCTCCGCGGGTCGGAGGGGCACTCGATCGAGCGCGCGGCGCAAGAAGCGGCGGAGAAGCGCCTGCGCCCGTGCTTGATGACGACGCTGGTGGCGATGATCGGCCTCTTCCCGGCGGCCGTCTCCAACGGCATCGGGGCGCAGACGCAGAAGCCGCTGGCCATCGTGGTCATCGGCGGCGCGATGACGCTCGCGGTGCTGGCGCGCATCATCCAGCCGCCGCTCCTCGTCGTCGCGCACCGGTGGCTCGAGAAGCACGGCGGCGGCGCGACCGGAGAGTCCGACCAGTCGGGCGCCGGCCTCGAGCCCGAAGACTTCGTGCAGGTGTAGACCCCGCCGAGGGGGTGTGGCAAGGGCTCGGAGGCGGCTAGACTGGCCGCGTGAGAAAGCCGTTCGAGAAGGTACTCGTCGCCAACCGCGGCGAGATCGCGCGCCGCGTGATCCGCACTTGCCGGCGCCTCGGAATCGCCACGGTGGCCGTGTACTCCGAGGCGGATCGTGACGCGCCCCACGTGACCGATGCCGACGAAGCGGTCCTCGTGGGCCCTCCGCCCGCGAAGGACTCGTACCTCAACGCCGACGCCGTACTCGAAGCCGTGCGGCAGACGGGCGCCGGCGCGGTCCATCCGGGCTACGGCTTCCTCAGCGAACGGTCGTCCTTCGCGCGGGCCGTGGCCGACGCCGGCGCAGTCTTCGTCGGGCCGCCTCCCGCCGTGCTCGACGCGTTCGGCGACAAGATGAAAGCTCGACACGTCGCCCTTGCCGCGGGAACGCGGCCCGTGCCAGGCACGGACGCGCCCATCGCGATCGATACCCCGGCCGGCCTCGACGGCGCCAAGAGCGCCGCGCGCGCCATCGGCTATCCGATCATGGTGAAGGCCGTCGGCGGCGGCGGCGGCATCGGGATGCAGATCGTGCCCGACGAGGCGGGCATCGAGCGCGCGCTGAAGACGTGCTCGGACCGCGGCCGCGCGGCATTCGCCGATGCGCGCGTCTATCTGGAGAGGTACGTCGACCAGCCGCGTCACATCGAGGTCCAGGTCTTCTGCGACGCGCACGGCGGCGCCTACGCGCTCGGCGAGCGCGAGTGCAGCGTGCAGCGGCGGCACCAGAAGATCATCGAAGAGACGCCGTCGCCGGCGGCGTTCTTCGCGGGCGAGGCGGGCGAGGCGCGCCGCCGTGAACTGCACGCCGCCGCGCTCCGCGTCGTCAAGAGCGTGGGGTACCTCGGCGCGGGCACGTGCGAGTTCATCGCCGACGCCCGCGGCGACCTATTCTTCCTGGAGGTGAACGCGCGCCTCCAGGTCGAGCACCCGGTGACGGAGATGGTCACCGGGCTCGATCTCGTCGAGCTGCAGCTGCGGGTCGCGGCAGGTGAGTCGCTGCCCGATCTGTCGAAGGCCGTCCGTCAGGGTCACGCCGTGGAGGCGCGCGTCTACGCCGAAGATCCGAGCAAAGGGTTCATCCCGAAGCCGGGCCCGATCGACTCGCTCGTCTGGGCCGGGGGGGCAGGGGAGGCGCAGACCCGCGCGCTGCGCGTCGAATCGGGCGTGCGCGCAGGGAGCAAGGTGACGCCCTTCTACGACCCGATGATCGCCAAGGTGGCCGCCTGGGGCGAGACGCGCGACGCGGCGATCGACGAGCTCGCGCGCGCCCTCGCGGGGACCACGATCGCGCCCTGCTCGACCAACATCGCGTTCCTTCGCGATCTCCTTGCGAGCCCCGAGTTCCGCGCTGGCGCGTACGACACGCGCTTCGCCGAGGCGTTCGCCAAGCGGCCTCGGTAGCCAAGGTGCCTTCACGCCCGCCCCCGGGGTCGGTCGGCACCTACACGTCCGCGCCCGGACCTTCACGCCCGCGCCCGGAGTCGGGCACCCGCCTCCGGGCCCTGCCCCCACCGCATGCCCCCTACTCCGCGTCGAACGGCACGACGCTGACCTCGCTGAGTCGGGGCACGACGGAGCGCAACGGCTCCAGCACCTGCGCGGCCGTTCCGACGACGACCACGAGGAGATCGTCCGTATGGAGGCGACTCTTCACCGCGGTGCTCGCGGACTCGGGCGTGACCGCGCGGACCTTCTCCGTCCAGGCGCTGAAGTAGTCGGCCGGGAGGGACAGGCACTCGACGTCGAGGCCCTGGTGGAGCCGCTTGGTCGCAGTGTCGATGTCGAACGCGTGCGAGCGCACGAGAAACCGCTGGATGAACGCGATCTCCCGAGGCGTCACTCCGCCGTCGACCCACGCGTCCATCAGCTCGATCGACAGCTTGAGGCACGGCCCCGCGTCTTCGGCCGCGGGGAATGTCCAGAGGACCCACGACTGCCGGCGACGATCGACGCCCGCTCTCGCGCTCGCGCCGTACGACCATCCGCGCTTCGAGCGGATCTCCTTCATGAGGCGCGAAGTGAACGTCCCTCCGAAGACCGAGTTGCTCACGACGAAGGGCACATGGTCCTCGTCGTGAGGGGCGGTGCCGCGCGTGCCCACGAGGATCTGCGTCTGCGTGCGCTCCGGCTTGTCGACCACGAGGAGGCGCCTTCCGGGGCGCATGGTCGGCTCGGGCACGGTGTCCGGCGCGGCCTCGCCCTCGGGTAGACCCGCCAGCAGGCGTGCGCCGATCGCCGGCGCCTTCGCAGCGGTCACGTCGCCCGCGAACCCGATGACGATGTTTCGCTGGACGACGTAGCGCTCGTAGAAGGCGACCACGTCTTCGCGCGTGATGTTCTGCACGCTCGGCACGGTGCCGCCCGAGCTCAGGCTGTACGGGTGCCCTTCGAACAGCGTCCGCTGCATCGCCTTCTGCGCGACGGCGCGATCGCTGTCGCGGGCCTCGACGATCTCGGCCACGCTCTCGCGCTTGAGGCGCTCGAGCTCCTCGGCGGGAAAGGTCGGCGTACCGAGCATCGTCGCGACGAGGCCCACGAACGCGTCGAGGTTTCGCGCGATGAGCTGCGCGTGAACGGCCACGGTCGAGTGCGACGTGTCGACGGCCATCTCGGCGCCGAGCACGTCGATGCGAAAGTCGATCTGCTCGGAGCTGAAACCCTCGCACCCGCGGCGCAGCATTCTCATCGCGAGCCGCGCGAGGCCGGTCTTGCCTGGGGGGTCGACGGCGGACCCGCAGCGCAGCGCGATCACGATCGACACGAGCGGCACGTCGTGTGACGTCTCGAGGAGCGCGAGCGCTCCGCCTGCCAGGTCGAAGCGGGTCGGCGAGGCGCCGGGCGAGCCGGCTCGTGTACGCGTCCTGACGGCCGTCATGGCGTGGCCGGAGCAGGCGGAACAGGAGATGGAACCGCGGGAGCGGCCGACGGGGCCGGCTCGGGCATGACGCGCAGCACGGTACGCGAGCCGTCGACGAGGTAGCGCCGGGCGACGCGGCGGAGGTCGCTCGCCGTGACGCGACGGTACGCCTCGACGCGGCGGAACGCGTGGGCCGGCTCTCCTAGGACGGTCTCGAAGAAGCCGATCTGCTCGGCCTTCCCCGAGACGGTCTCGAGGGCCTGGAGAGAGCCGAGCTCGAGCCGCGCCTTCGCCCGCGCGAGCTCCTCTTCGCTCACCACGTCGGCGCGGACTCGCGCGAACGCTTCGTCGAACACCGGCAGAATCTGATCGACCGTGTGCGCGCCGCGGGCCGTCGCGCCGCACTCGAAGAGACCCGGGTCGCGGAACGTCGACACCCAGCCGCGCACGTCGATCGCGAGCTCTTTCTCGACGACGAGTGCGCGGTAGAGACGGGACGCTCGCCCCCCGAAGAGCACCTCGCTGAGCACCGTCATCGTCGTGTGGTCCGCGTCGCCGAGCGCGGGGCCCTTGAACGCGATGAGGAGCTTTTCGCTCGCCGTCGGTTTGCGGAGCTCGAGCCGCCGCTCGTCGATCTGCGGCGGCTCGGGGCTCACGTCTTCGGCCGGAATGGTCTGGCCGGGGATCGCGCCGTACGCGTCGCGGATCGAGACGAGGAGCGCGCGCTCCTTGACGTCGCCGACGACGACGACCGTGGCGTTGTTGGGCGCGTAGTACGTCCGATAGAAAGCGACGCAGTCTTCGGGCGAGAAGCCCTTGATGTCGTCCATCCACCCGATGGTCGGCCACTGGTAAGGATGCCGCACGAACGCCGTTTTGTAGAGGAGCTCGTTCGCGAGGCCCTCGACGTCGTCGTCGACGCGATAGCGACGCTCGTTGGCCACGACGTCTTTCTCGCTCGCCACCTGCGGCTCTCGGAGCACGAGGTGCTGCATCCGCTCGGCCTCGAGCGTGATCGCGAGACGCACGCGGTCGGCGGGAATGAGCTCGTGGTAGTAGGTCCAGTCAACCCAGGTCGCGGCGTTGGTCTCGGCACCGCTCTCTTCGAGCTTCCGGTCGAAGACCCCCGCCTTGAGCTTCTCGGTCTCTCCGAACATCAGGTGCTCGAAGAGGTGCGCGAGCCCGGTCTTTCCCGGGTGCTCGTGGCGCGAGCCGACGTTGAACCACGTGTGGTACGCGACGATCGGAGCGCTGGCGTCGACCAGCACGAGCACGACGAGTCCGTTGCCGAGACGGTACCGGTGCACCGTCTCGCCGCCGAAGGCGACCGCCCCTTCGTAGTGGATCGTGCCGTGCTCTTGCTTCGCGGTCGCGTTCGCCTGCTCGGCCCACGCGTGGCGGGTGGCCGCCGGATCGCTCATGGGCGCCTGGTCGCTCGCTTTCCTTCGCCCCGACCGGTTCGCGCGGTCAGGACTTCTTCGGGCTGACGACCAGCTCGACCCGGCGGTTGGCCGAGCGGCCCTCGACCGACGTGTTGTCGGAGACGGGATCGCTCGGACCCTTGCCCTGCGCCGTGATGAGGTCTTGCGGAATTCCCTTCTGTACGAGGTAGTCGCGGACCGACTGGGCGCGGTTCTGGGAGAGCGTCATGTTCATGTCGAGCCCGCCGACGTTGTCGGTGAACCCGTAGACGACGATCGGCTGCTCTTTGCCCTTGAGCGCCTCGGCGATCTGGTCGAGTTTCGCCATCGCGCCCGCCTTGAGCTTGTACTCGCCGGTCTTGAAGAGCACCTCGCCCTGGAGCGTGATGACCATCCCGCGATCGTCGTCCTTGACCGCGGCGATCTTCGCGATGGTGTCGCGGGCGTCCTTCAGCTTCGCTTCCATGTCGGCGAGCTGCTGCTTCTGCGTGGCCGAGAGCTGCTGCTCGCTCTGCAGCTGCTCCTGCGTCTTGTTGAGTGCCTGCTTGGTCTGATCGAGCTGGCCGCGCGCGGCCTGGAGCTGGTTCGACATCGCGGCGGCGAGATCGCGCTTGGCGGCGTCGGCGTCTTGCTGCGACTTCAGCGCGGCGGCCGAGGCCTCGGCGATCTGGGCCTTGCGCTGGGCGATGACCGCGAGGTCGATGGTGTTCTGGTCGTCGGGCGCCTCGCTGAACGCTTGCTCGGCCCTCTGCAGCGCGAGATCGGCCTCGTGAACGTCGGTCGGGTCGAGCTGGATCGCGATCCCGCCCTTCGCGTGCGAGAACTCTTCACGCGCGTCGACGAGAGACTTGGGCGGGAGGCGGTCGCCGCCGCAGCCGGCGAGGCCCGTGACGCTCGTCACGCTCAGCAGGCTCGTCACGCTCAGCAGGCTCGTCAGGCCAAACGGCGCGATCACGAGCGCCATTGCAGCCCCAGCAGTTCGCATCTTTCGCATTGTTCGCGTCATCGCTCAGTTGCCCTTCGCCTTCTGGAGGTCTGCCTGCGCCTGGCGGGCCGTGTCCGCGGCCTGCGCGGCCTTCGCCAGCTGCAGCGCGAGCTGCGCTTCGACGCGAGCGACGGCGATGAGGCTCGCGGCGCGTTTGTTGTCGTTTCCGATCAACTCCTTCGACTTCTGCAGGTCCTCCTGCGAGAGCTCGAGGTGCAGCTTGGCGTCGGGAACGGCGAGCGCCCCGCCGGCGTTGGCGGCCCCGACGTCGGACTGGGCGGCGGCCCACTCGTCGTTCGGCGGAGGCAAAGAGCTGCCGCACGCAGTGGCGGCAGTGATTGTAGTGAACGAAAGAAATGCCATCGTCGCGATCCGCATCTGGATCTTCTCCTCAGTTACGCGAAGCGTAAATTCGAGAGCCCCGAGTCAGCAAGTAGAACACGTCACTGGTCGACCTTTAGGATGGCCAGGAACGCCTTCTGGGGGATCTCGACGGTTCCCACCTGCTTCATACGCTTCTTGCCCTCTTTTTGCTTCTCGAGCAGCTTCCGCTTACGTGAAATATCGCCGCCGTAGCACTTCGCGGTGACGTCTTTACGCAAGGCCTTCACGCTCTCCCGAGCGATGACCTTTCCCCCGATCGCCGCCTGGATGGCGACGTCGTATTGCTGCCGGGGGACGAACTCTTTGAGCTTCTCGGCCAAACCGCGGCCCCGGGGGTAAGACTTTTCCTTGTGCACGATGATCGAGAGGGCATCGAGCGGCTCGCCGTTCACGAGGATGTCGACCCTGACCAGCGTGTCGGCCCGGAACCCGAGGAGCTCGTAGTCCATCGAGGCATAGCCGCGCGTGATGCTCTTGAGCTTGTCGTGAAAATCGAAGAGAACCTCGGCGAAGGGGACCTCGTACGTCACGATCACGCGATCGGACGCCGCGTACTGCATGCCCTTCTGCGTGCCGCGCCGGTCCTGGCAGAGGGCCAGCACCGGACCGACGAACTCGGCAGGAACGTGGACAGTCAGCGTGACGATGGGCTCTTCGATGCGGTCGATCTGCACGGGTGACGGGAGCTTCGCGGGGTTCTCGACGCGGAGCTTGTCGCCGTTCGTCAGGTACACGTTGTAGACGACGCTCGGAGCCGTCGTGATGAGATCGAGGTTGAACTCGCGCTCGAGCCGCTCCTGGATGATCTCCATGTGGAGGAGCCCGAGGAACCCGCAGCGAAAGCCGAAGCCGAGGGCCTCGCTCGAGTCCGGTTCGAAGCTGAACGCGGCGTCGTTGAGGTGCAGCTTCTCCATCGCGTCGCGGAGCGACGGATAGTCGGCGCTGTCGGTCGGGTAGACCCCGGCGAAGACCATGGGCTTCACTTCTTTGAAGCCGGGGAGGGGGTCGGTGGTCGGTCCGCGATGGTGCGGGCCCTTGCCGGGCGCGTTCATGGCGTGCGTCACCGTGTCGCCGAGCTTCACGTCGTGGACGCCCTTGATGTTCGCGGCGATGAAGCCGACCTCGCCCGGGTTGAGCTCTTCAATGACTGCCGCGAAGGGCATGAAAGTGCCCATCTCAGTGACCTCGTAGTCGGTCCCGGTCATCAAGAAGCGAACCTTGTCGCCCTTCTTCAAGACGCCGTCGACGACACGGACCATGGCAACGGCGCCGCGATAGCTGTCGTACCAGGAGTCGAAGAGCAGAGCCCGCAAGGGTGCGTCTTCGCGTCCCCCGGGGGCCGGCACCTTCTTGACGATCTGCTCGAGGATGTCCTTGACGCCGACGCCGGTTTTGCCGCTCGCCGAGATCGCCTCGGAGCAGTCGAGGCCGACGACCTGCTCGATCTGCGCACGCGTGCCTTCGACATCGGAGCTCGGGAGATCGACCTTGTTGAGGACGGGCAAGATCTCGAGGCCCTGCTCGAGCGCGAGGTACACGTTGGCCAGCGTCTGCGCCTCGACGCCCTGGGTGGAGTCGACGACCAGGACCGCCCCCTCGCAGGCGGCGAGGCTGCGCGACACCTCGTAGTTGAAGTCGACGTGACCGGGCGTGTCGATGAGGTTCAGCTGGTAGAGCTGCCCATCGGCCGCCGGGAAGTCGAGCCGGACGGTCTGCGCCTTGATGGTGATGCCGCGCTCCCGCTCGATGTCCATCTTGTCGAGGAACTGCGCGCGCATCTCGCGCTGCGTGAGCGCTCCCGTCACTTCGAGGATGCGATCGGCCAGGGTCGATTTGCCGTGATCGATGTGGGCGATGATCGAAAAATTTCGAATGAGGCGCTGCTGCGTCATCTGGGGTGCGTCATCTCGGGCGGTATTTATCCCTTGCCGCCGGCCGCTCGCTCGGGAATCGGCTCGCCGTTCGTCGCGCTCGCGGCGCTCGCTCCGCTTGCCCGCTCTTGCCGGTGCCCGGCGGGCTTGCTCTCGCCGTCCGTGCGACCGGCGAGAGGAGCGACAGGAGCGACAGGAGCGACAGGAGGAGGTGCGGGAGAAGCGGCCGCCGCCTGCGAGGGCGCGTCGGCCGCGAGCGAGAGTTGCCCGGGCAGCAGATGACCGTACTGGCGCAGCACGAGATCGATGCCCTCCCGGATGTACACGGCGACCGGCACCTTCGTGCGCTCGTGGAGCAAGCGGAGTCGCTCGCTCTGCTCCGGGGTCACGTAGATCGTGGTCGAGATCTTCTTGCGAGACATGACCGCGGGGGGGGAGAAATACCGTGAATTATCGCCGCCAAGGGAAGCGCGCGGCGCATGGGCATCTAGCCGACGCAAGGCGCCCTGACCAGAGCGGACGGCCCGACGGGGACCGAATGTCAGTTACACTACGTGAACATATGTTTCCCATCAAGGTCCGGGTCCCGTCCGATGGGGCCAGGGCGCGCTCGCCGGGCGCGTCGAGCGGCCGCGCTCGCCAGGCGCCGTCTTTTGAGATATCGGTGAAATTCTTCAGCAATGCCCGGGCTCTTGCGGCATCTTGCTGCGCGTGGTCCAGCCGGCGTATGGTCGCGGTGGTCGCGATGGTCGCGCGGCGCTGCGGTTTTTCCTTTGGGGGCTCGATATTGACGCGGGCCGGCGGAAAGAACGGATGAACGAGACGCGTTTGACCATCTCCCGGTTCTCTGGGTTCGCCCGGTTCACCCGCTTCAGGGGCTTCGCTGCGGGCGCACCGCCGTTCGCGCTGGCGCCCGTCGTCTTCGCGTTGCTCGCGGCGTGCGGTGGCGACAAGTCAGACGCCAAGGCCCCGGAGTCGGCGCGCGCCGAGGCGCTCCAGCACGAGGACTGCTCGGAGTCGGGCAATCGTGTCGAGGCGCTCGACACGAATGGCGACGGCAAACCGGACATCAAGCGCGTGCTCGACAAGAGCTCGGGAAAGGAGCTCTGCCGCATCGGCGACCTGAACCACGACGGCAAGCCCGAGATGTACGAGTACTTCGACGCGTCGGGCGTCGTGCGCCGTCGCGAGTTTTGCTACGACGACACGGGCGTCGTGAACGCCATCGAGCACTACGAGGGGGGCAAGCTGGTTCGCCGCGAGTATGACGCCAGCGGCCTGCACCGCATCGACACCTGGGACTTCTTCGACCCCAGCGTCGCGCCGGACCCGAAGACCGGCCGCCCCGGCCACCCGGCGCGTCGCGAGCGCGACACGACCGGTGACGGCCACGTCGACCAGTGGTGGACGTGGAACGGCGACAAGATCACCATTGCCGTCGACAGCACGGGCGACGGCAAGCCCGACCCCGAGGCTGCGATCGTGATCGGGGGGTCCGGGTCCGATACCTCGGGCGCGGCGAGCGCGCCGCCCGCGGCGAGCACGGCTCCGGCAGCACCGAGTCCGGCGACCAGCACGAGCGTCACGGCGACCGGCGTCGACGGAGGCAAGCCATGAGGGAGTCGAGAACGTCAGCGGCGGCGCGCGTGACGGCCGGCGCGCGGGCGCAGGCATATGCGAGCGCAGCCGGGGCCGTGGCAACGCTGGCGTTCGTCGCCTTGGCCGCCTGCGGTGGCGCCGACAAGCAGGCGAAGACGGCGCCGGCAGGGCCGGCCGCGAACGGCGCCGCGAAGAACGACGGCGCTCTCTGCGATCGCTTCGTCCACTGGTCGAACAACTCCGCGCTCGAGGTCAGCGAGACCGCGGGCGCCGGCTCGATCCGGCCGAACATCCGCCGGGTTTACAAGACCGTCGGCGATCACGACGATCGGCGCAACGTGCTCCTTTGCCGCGAGATCGACACGAACCTCGACGGCATCAAGGACGTGGTCCGCACGTTCAACGAGAAGGGCGAGCCCCTTCACGAAGAGGCCGACACCAACTACGACGGCAAGGTCGACGACTGGGTGAACTTCACCGCGGGTCGCATCGAAGAAGAAGACGTCGACACCACGTTCGCGGCCGGCCGGCCCAACGTGTGGAAGTTCTACGTCGACGGGCAGCTCTCGCGGATTCGCCGGAACACGCACTGCACGAACGGCAAGCCCGACACCTGGGAGATCTATTACAACGACCGGCTCGAGCGCGTCGGCAACGACGCGACGTGCGACGGCCACGTCGATCGCTGGGATCGCGACACGCAGCTCATGGCGGCAGAGGAGGCGGCGCAAGACAAGGCGAACGCCGCCGCAGCCGACGCCGGCCCGGGCGGCCCGACGCCGGTCACCGTGGGCGTGAACGGCGAGATCACCGACGGCGGCAAGGTCGCCGCCTCGAAGAAGAAGTAGCTCGCTCTCGCGAGAGGGCCGCGCTCGCCGTCGCCGTCGCCCCACGCTCTCGCCCGTCGCCGTCGCCCTTGCCCCACGCTCTCGCCCTCGCGAGAGGGCCGCGACGGTTTTCGCAAAGGGCGGGCCAGTACGCTATGAGCCCGGATCATGGCCACAGTCCGACTGCAGAAGGTCCTCGCCCACGCGGGCGTCGCGTCCCGTCGCGCCGCGGAGGAGCTCATCTCGGCCGGGCGGGTCCGGGTCGACGGCCGCGTCATCACCGAGCTCGGGACCAAGGTCGACCCCAGGGCCGCCCGCGTCGAGGTCGACGGCACGCGCGTCGTTCGCCAGAGCGGGGTGTACGTCGTGCTCCACAAGCCGCGCGGCGTGGTCTCGACGATGAGCGATCCCGAGGGCCGCCCGACGGTGCGCGATCTCATCGGCGACGTCTCGGCGGCGCGCGTCTATCCGGTCGGGAGGCTCGACTTCAACACCAGCGGCGCCATCCTCGTCACGAACGACGGCGACTTCTCGGTGGCCTTGATGCACCCGCGGCAAGCCGTGCCGAAGACCTACGTCGTTAAGGTGCAGGGCGTGATGGAAGACAACGACGTCAACCGCTGGCGTCGCGGCGTCGACCTCGAGGACGGCAAGACGCTCCCCGCGAAGGTGAAGCTGCTTCGACACGAGGGCGACAAGACCTGGCTCGAGCTCACCATCACCGAGGGTCGCAACCAGCAGGTGCGGCGCATGGGCGACGCAACGGGCTTTCGCGTGATGCGGCTCGCGCGGATGTCGTTCGCCGGCATCGGCACCGAAGGTCTGGCGCCCGGCAAGTGGCGCTATCTCACGGCCGACGAGCTCGCCACCCTGAAGAAGGACTACGGCGTTCCGAAGCGGATCGTTTCGCCGCCGAAGCCCGAGGCCGCGGTGAAGCAGCCGCAGAAGCCCCGCGCGCGGCCGAGCCCCCAGGCGTCTCGCCAGGCGTCGCGAGGCGCGGGTTCGCGCCCGTCTCGAACTGCGCACGGCGGCCCCGACGCCAGCCCGCGGTACGGCGGCGGCGCGCCTGCCCGCCGTGGCCTCGAGGTGCGTGAAGACTGGGGCGGGGGCATCCGTCGCGGCGCCAGCGGGCGAGCCGGCGGCCATGACGGCGGCGAACGTGGCGAACGTGGCGAACGTGGCGAACGTGGCGAACGTGGCGAACGTGACAGTGGCCCGCCCCGCGGAGAGCTCGGAGGCCGAGGCGGCCGCACGCGCACCACCGGCAGCGGGGGCGGAATTGGCGCTGGCGCCGGCAACTATCGCATCAAGGGGCGTCACGGCTGAGGGAGCGGGCCAGCGGCGTTTCGGCCCGCGCTCTTTCTCCTGCTTTCTGCGCAGCACGCGACGGAGCACTCGACGCAGCACTCGAGTATGAGAGGTTCGATGGATCGACCGTTTCGCGTCCTAGGGCTCCAGCAGATCGCCGTTGGCGCGACCGACAAGGACCGCCTCCGAAAGCTCTGGGTCGACCTCCTGGGGTTGACGGTGGTCGGCAGCTATCGAAGCGAGCGGGAGAACGTCGACGAAGACATCGCGGTCGTCGGCAAAGGGGCGGCCCGGGTCGAGGTCGACCTCATGCAGCCCGTCGACGTGACCAAGCGGCCAGCCGTTCACGATCCCGCCCTGAACCACGTGGGCTTCTGGGTCGATGACCTGACGGCCGCGGTCGCGTGGCTCGGCGCGCACGGCGTCCGCTTCACCCCGGGCGGCGTGCGCAAGGGGGCGGCCGGCTTCGACGTCTGTTTCGTGCACCCGAAAGGGAGCCCGGACGCGCCCCTCGGCGGTGAAGGCGTGTTGATCGAGCTCATTCAGGCGCCCCCCGAGGTGATCGCCGCGCTGGGGTAGCGCCGCCGCGCTTACTGGTTGGGGCGTCCGGTCGGCGGAATCGAGCTGATACGCGCCAGAGACGCCGAGCTCCTGCGAGACGGCGGTATGTTCAGCCGGACGCGGTCGATGGCCTCCATGATGAGCTGCGACGCCTCTTCGGGGCCTCCCCAGCCGGCGACCTTCACCCACTTGTTGGGCTCGAGGTCCTTGTAGTGCTGGAAGAAGTGCTCGATTTGCCGGAGCGTGATGTCGGGCAGATCGAGGTACGTCTTCACACGCTCATAGCGGAGCGACAGGCGCGGCACCGGAACAGCGATGATTTTTTCATCGCCCCCTGCCTCGTCTTGCATCTTGAGCACGCCCACCGGGCGGACGGCTATGACGGCCCCGGGCACGATGCCACGCTGGTTGGCGATGAGCACGTCGCAGGGGTCGCCATCGTCGGACAACGTGTGCGGAATAAACCCGTAATTACCGGGGTAACGCATCGCCGTGTAGAGAAATCGATCGACGACGAGGGTGCCCGCCGCCTTGTCCATCTCGTACTTGATCGGCTCGCCGCCGACGGGAACCTCGACGATGACGTTGACTTCGCGGGGGGGGTCTCGCCCGATCGAGATGGCATCGATTCGCAAAGGGTGCGGCTCCTTGAGAGGGAGGTACTTTGCGACGATTCGCCCCCCTGCCGCAAGGTGGGAGGGGGGCCGAGGAGACCCTGGCAGGGCGAGACCCCCAAACGCCCGACGCCCGACGCC
>CALFNG010000385.1 GCA_937902985.1 uncultured Myxococcales bacterium | reverse complement strand
GCACGGGCGGCGGCACGACGGGCAAGCCGCCTTCGAACGACAGCGTATGGGTCCGCTGCATCGGCCAGGTGGCCTTGGACGGCGGGCTCGCCGCCGCCGCCGCAGGCTGGGCAACGGGGGGGCGCGGGGAGTGCGATGTGGCAAACGACGACGCCGCAGCCGCCGCAGCGGGCGCGGGCGCTGCCCTGGGAACCGGAGCCGGAGCCGAAGCCGGCGCAGGGGCCTCGCGCGTCTCGCGCGAGATGAGGGCCTTCTTCACCTTCTCGATGAGCGCCTGGGTGTCGAAGGGCTTGTCGATGTAGTCGTCGACCCCAGCCTCACGACCGCGGTTGGCGTCGTAAGGGCTGAAGCGGCTGGACATGACGACGAGAGCCAGCCGCGCGTTACGCGAACGGAGCTCTTTCGCCAGGGCGTAGCCGTCATCGCCGCCGAGCGACGTGTCGATGACAGCGGCGACGGGATCGTCGCCCAGGCGCGAAATGGCGCTCGTCATGCCGTCGGCGGTGACCACACGAAAGTCTTCGCCGCCGAAAGTGATCTCGAGAACCTTGCGCATCGTTGCGCTGTCGTCGACGGCCAGGAGGGTCTTGGGCACGTGGCTTCTCCGCTCCGCGAAAATTACGCGATGCTTCCGAGCGATTGTGCGGACCGATAGGTTTCACTGTCAAGCGAACGTCAAAACGAACAGCTTTCTTTTGGCTACCTCGGGCTCGACCACCACCGTTTCCTTGCGGCGCCGGCGCTTGCGACGGCGGTCTCTGGACCGGCGCCACCGGCGAGCCGGCGTGCTTCGATAAGCGTCGTGGCGTGCTAGGGCCTGCTGCACGAATGGCCAAAGCTCCCCGAGCGATGCGGGTGCCGGGCGACCTCGAAGGGCCCGTCGACCGGGCCGTCCGCGCGCTCTTCGGAACGAGCTGGGGTCAGGCGCGGACGTGGATTGCGGGCGGCAAGGTGCGCGTCGCCGGGGTGGTCGTCACCGAGGCGACGGCCCGGGTGAAGGTCGATGCGGAGATCGTGATCGACGAGGCCGCTCGCAAGCCCCGCCCCGAAGAGCTGGGGGACGGGGACGTCGTCTACTCGGACGCACAGGTCGTTGTCGTCGCGAAGCCGGCCGGCGTCAGCACCGTTCCCTACGACGAGACCGAGACCGACACGCTCGACGCACGCGTCCGCGCGTGGCTCGAACGGCGCAAGCTCGTTCCGCGAGGCAGCCGGCCGACGCTGGGCGTCGTTCACCGGATCGACAAGGAGACCACCGGGCTCGTGGTGTTTACGCGCACCTGGCAGGCCAAGCAGGCGCTCGCCACGCAGTTTCGCCAGCACACCGTGCACCGGCGCTACCTCGCGATCGCGCACGGGGACGTACCTTCGCGGACGCTCCGGAGCTTCCTCGTCGAGAACCGGGGCGACGGCCTGCGCGGCTCGATTCGCGGCATGGGCATGAAGCGACCGCCCGCCGACGCGCAGGAAGCGATCACGCACATCGAGCGCCTCGAGCCCCTCGAAGGAGCGACCTACATCGCTTGCCGCCTCGAGACGGGACGCACGCACCAGATCCGCATCCACATGAGCGAGTCGAGCAACCCGCTCGTGGGCGAGCGCGTGTACACGCGCGGCTACCGGGGCACGCTCATCGAAGCGCCGCGGCTCATGCTCCACGCCGTGGAGCTGGGGTTCGCGCACCCGGCGACCGGGCGCGAGATGCGCTGGGAGCGCGCGATGCCGGAGGATATGAAGGGCGTGCTGGCGCGATTGAAGCGGGGGTGAGGCGCGCTGTGTCGTGGGCACTGGCGCCCCACGCGTTACGTCGGTGTTACGTCGGCGCGCGCCCCTACTCGGTATTCGTGCAGCTCCCGAGCAGCGTGAGCGCCCGCTCGCCGATCCTCAGGCCGGGTCCTGGTTCACGGCGATGGGGAGCTGGTGCTTCCCGACGACCGTGGTGACGGCGCGCTGGGCCCAGGCGCTCTGCATGGCGCCGACCATCCGGAAGATGCGCCCCTTCATTCCGCGGTCGCTCTTGCCGATGTACGCGAGCATCGAGTGCGCCATTTGATCCTCCGCGGAGAGGTACGCGCGCCGCTTGGCGGGCTCGAAGTTCGTGAACGGAACCGCGTCGAGGCCCACTTTGCGAAAGTACCGAGTGAGCGTCTCGGGATTGAAATAGAAGAGGTGACCTTCGGGGTGCAGATACGGCCACCGCTTGCCGAGGATGCGGGCGTAGAGCCCGCGCGCGTTGCCGGTCGAGTACACGAAGACTCCGCCCGGCGCGAGCAGCGCCTTGATGCGCCGGAACGACGCCAGGGGATCGCGGAGGTGCTCGATCACCTCGGTCGCGTTGATGACGTCGAACGAGCCGAGAGGGAGGTCCGCGTCGAGGAGGTCTCCCGCGAAGACCTTCGCTCCCGGGATCTTTCGAGCGAACCCCGCCGCGTACGTCGAGAACTCGACGCCCCATACGTCCTTGTAGCCGGCGTCGCAGAGGGCCCGGAGGAGACACCCGGTCCCGCAACCGACGTCGAGCACGCGAACGTCGCGGCCCGGCTTGAGGAGCGCGATCTTGGCCGCGATCCCCGCGTTCTCGCCGTCGCGCGCGTCGTCGGCCTGGTCGAGCAAGACGTAGTTCACCGACACGTCGAACCCGTCGCCGTTGAAGTACGCCTCGTCGTAGAGCGCGAGGTTCTCTTCGGCCGAGAGGCGCGGCGAGACGAACATCAGCCCGCAGTCTTCGCAGGTGACGATGCGGAAACGTCGCTTCGTCTTTTGCCCCTCCTTCTCCGTGTAGAGCGCAAAGCGCGACCCGCCACAGAGGTTGCAGTGTTCGAGGCTTTCCATGAATGCTGGCAGGAGAGCCTGGCGCGACCCGCCGCGCAAGCGGATCGCGAGTGAGCGGCATGGGCTCTAGGAGGCCGTCGCGCATAGCGCGACCGCCTCCGTCGTGACTTCCCAGGACGCG
>CALFNG010000384.1 GCA_937902985.1 uncultured Myxococcales bacterium | reverse complement strand
GGCGAGGGGGCAGGCTCGACCTCGGCGACCGGCGCGGCGGGCGCCGCCGGGCGCGGCGGCGTGTCGGACGCCGGGGGCTCCGTCGCGATGAGCGGGCTCGCGCGGAGCACGGTCTTGACCGAGAGGGCCACGGCCGCGGCGCCAGCGTCGTCGAACGGGGCCCAGACGGTGAGCGGCCGGACCGCGAGCTCCAGCGTCTGGGCGTCGTACACCCACAGCGTGGCTTGCTCGTCGGGCGGCCGCGGCGGAGCGATCCAGACGACCGCTCCCGCGTGCAGATCGGACGCCACGACGCGGGCGCGCGCCGCGGCGGCATCGACGTCAGACGCGGGGCTCGGGCCGGGCGCGCGCACGACCGTGAGGCTCCACGGCGAGAGCGCCACGACGAGGGCGTCTGCGACCCGGGGGTCGACGTCGATGACCACGACCCGTCCGTCGCCCGCGTAGGCCACGGACGCCGTTGACGCGATCCACGATGGGAGCGCGAGGCAAGCGACGGCGATCGTCCGATGACGGAGCCGGGATGAAGACGGGGCGCGCACCATGAGGCGGCATCGGGAGCCTACCGCAAGCGATCGAGGAGTTGGCGCGCGTCGTTCGCGTTGGGACCCCCGGGGTACCGCGCCAGGTAGTCGCGGAGGAGGCGCCGCGCGTCGTCGTGATCCCCGCGATCGGCCTCGAGGCGGCCCGCGGCGAAGAGCGCGTTCGCGCCCCAGGCGCCTCCCTGATGGGCCAGCTCCCGGTAGAGCGCGATCGCCGCCGCGGGCTGGGCGGCCTCGAGCCGGCTGGCCGCCTCGTATTGCTCGCGCGGGGACGTGGCCGTTGCGTGACCCGCCGGAGAGGCGGCTCGGGAGTCGGTCGGGTGCGACCCCGTCTCGCGCGCCGGTTCGTTCGAGAGCGGCGGGCCGGAAGGAGCGGGGGCGTCGACCCCATCGGCCGTGGACGACGGCGGCCAGCGCGAGCCGGCCGGAACGAGCGCCCGCGCGCCGCCGGACGTGACCTCGACCTCTCCGCGCTGCACGTCGACGGACACCGCGTCGCCCGTTCGCGCCACGACGAAGTGCGTCCCGATGACGCGCACGTCGACGCCCCCCGCTTCGACCACGAAAGGCGGTCGCTCGCGCCGCGGAGCCACGTCGCACTCGACGCGGCCGCGGTCGAGCGTCACGACCACGCCGCGCGCGTCGTCGCCCGCGAAGCGCACCGCCGACGTGGGGCCGACGTCGATCGTCGATTCGCCGAACTCAACGCGCGACCCGTTGGCCGCCGTCTCGACGCGCGTCGTGCCCTCGTGACCGACCGACGGGACCACCACGCGCCACGCGAGGCCGCCCGCGATGGTCGCGACCGCGCCGGCGAGCACGAGCATGGCCGCGGCCAGTCTCCACCGCGGGGGAGGCGCGTCGGCTCGAGGAGCCAGCGATCGCGGTGGGCCCGCCGCGTTCGCGGCGTTCGCGGCGCCGTCGAGAACGGCGCGCTCGACGCGCGTCCACCGCGCTTCGCCGAGCGGTTCGACCTCGAACTTGCGATGGAGGATGGGGGGCGGACGCTTCATCGTTCATCGGGCGGCTGGGCCCCTCCGTTCAAGAGATCGGCGATGAGGGGATCGCGCCCGCCCGCGCGCCGGAGCGCGCGCCACGCCCGCCAGACCCGGACCTTGGTGGCCACGACGCTCGCATCCATGCTCTCGGCCACTTGCTTGATGGGGCGTCCATCGACCACGTGCAAGGTGAACGCGACCCGCTGCGACGCCGGCATGCGATCGAGCGCGCTGTAGAGGTGCGCCGCCGCCTCCCGCGTCATGGCGCGCTCGTCGGCCCCGGGCTGGTGCGAAACGGGCTCGGCGACGATCGAGAGCCGAACGGTCTCGACCCGCCGGCGCGTGATGTGGGCGTAGGCGACGCGAACCGCGATGCGATCGAGCCACGTGCCGAGCGCCGCCTCGCCGCGGAAGCCGGGGATGGATCGGAACACCTCGATGAAGACCTCTTGCAGCAGGTCGTCCATGTCGGCGTTGGAGCCGAGGACGCGAAAGAGGATCACGTGGACGCGCCGGCGCTCGCGCTGAAAGAGCTCGCGGTGCGCGGTCTGGTCGCCGGAGACGCAGCGCCGGGCGAGATCGACGTCGTCTCTCCTCGAGAAGCGCGCGGCGACGGGTCCCTTCACTGCTTCACTGTGCCCGCCCACCCCGAGAAGGTTACGCCCGATTGCACGCGTCGCATTTGTGTAACCGCTCGGCCCCTACCGGGCACTGAGGCCCTGAACTCACTGCGAAATACGTGCGAGGAGGTACTTCAATGTCGGCTTTGCGAACGTTTCTGGGCGCTTCGATCGCGGTCATGATCGGATGCAGCGGGTCGATCGGGTCCGATTCGGGCGACGACAGCGGTGGGGGGAACGGGAGCTCGGGTGCCGGCAGCAGCTCGGGAACCGCGAGCAGCTCGGGCACAGGAGGCAGCTCCGGGACCGGGAGCAGCTCGGGCGTCGGAGACGACGCGACAGCGCCGACCGGCGACGACAGCGGCTCGCCCACGGGCGACGACGCGAGCGTCGACCTCGACGCGGGCCGCGGCGGCGGGGGGATGACCGTGCCGCCCCGGGGAACCGACGGCGGCCCCGGTCAGATCGCGTGCGGCGCGGCGCCGTGCGACTCGGCGACGCAGGTCTGCTGCACCGGGAACGGTCGCCCAGCCTGCACTGCGGCCGCGGCCTGCATGGGAAGCAGCCTTGCGTGCTCGGGTACGAACAGCTGCGCGACCGGCATCTGCTGCGAGACGCGCGCCACGCGCATGACCCCCGCGTCGTCGAAGTGCGCGGCCACCTGCGCGATGGGCGAAACCCAGCTCTGCACGACCAACGCCGATTGCAGCGGCGGAGACATCTGCAGCCGCACTACCGCGACCTGCGGCCCCGCGTCCACGCCCCCGCCCCCACGCGACGCCGGCCCCGGCGTACCGGTCCGCGACGGCGGCCCCCGCTTCCCGTTCGGCGACGCCGGGCATTAGAGCGATCCCGGATGGCGCCCCGTCCCCGTCCCGGATGGCGCCCCGTCCCCGTCCCGGATGGGGCCCCGTCCCCGTCCCGGATGGGGAGCTCGAGGGGAGCTCCGGCTCCCCTCGAACTCGATCAATGCGCTGCGGTCTTCACGACGTCGGCGTACGCGGCGGAGTCGAGGAGGGCGCTGGCGGCCTTCGGGTCGGTGGGGGCAATAGCGATCATCCAGGCTTTGCCGTAGCAGTCTTCGTTGACGAGCTCGGGCTTGGTCGCGAGGTCGGCGTTGATCTTGACGACCTTCCCGGCGACGGGCGCGTAGAGATCGCTCAGCGTCTTGACGCTCTCGATGGTCCCGAACGGCTTGCCGGCGCCGACCTCGTCGCCCACCTTGATGTCGAAGTTCACGAGGGTGACGTCGCCGAGCTGCTCGACGGCGAACGCCGTGATGCCGACGGTCACCTCGCCCGCGGTGTCGCGGACCCATTCGTGTTCCTTGGTGTATCGAAGGTCCGTCGGAATCTGATCGCTCATCGGGCTCTGCCTCTCTTGTAAAACGGCGTCGGAACGACCACCGCGTCGATGTTCCGGCCCCGGCAGTCGACGAAGAACTTCGTTCCGACGGCGGTCATCGCACTCGGCAAATACCCGAGCCCGATGTTCTTGCCAACGGTCGGACCCGGGCTCCCGCTGGTGCAGAGGCCGATGACGGTCCCGTCGTCGGCCGTGAGCGGGTAGCCGTGCCGCGCGATGCCGCGCCCGGTCACTTCGAACCCGATGAGCTTGCGGGGCAGGGGAGACGCCATCATGCGCTCGAGCGCGGCGCGGCCGACGAAGTCGCGCGGATGGTCGGGCGTGCCGAGCTTCACGACCCAGCCGAGGCCCGCTTCGATGGGGTTCGTGGTCTCGTCGATGTCGTTGCCGTAGAGCGACAGGCGCCCCTCGAGGCGGAGCGTGTCGCGAGCGCCCAGGCCGATGGGCTTGATGCCCACACCTCTGCCCGCCTGCATGAGCGCGCGCCACACGACGGGCGCGTCGCTCCACGGGCAGAAGATCTCGACGCCGTCTTCGGCGGTGTATCCGGTGCGCGCGACCGTGCACGTCACGCCCGCCAGTGTCGTGTTGGTGAAGCGGAACGAGCCGAGGCTCGCGAGCGCAGCGCCCGCGGGACCGACCGCGGCGAGGACCTCGAACGCCCGCGGCCCCTGGAGAGCGATGAGGGCCGTGGCGTCGCTCTGGTCTTCGAACTCGCAGTGGTCCTTCGCGGCGCGCTCGAAGTGCGCGCTCATCTTCGCGCGGTTCGATGCGTTGCAGACGACGAGCCAGTCGTCTTGCGCGCGCCGGTAGACGATGAGGTCGTCGAGGATCGTGCCCTGCTCGTTGCACGCGCACGTGTACATCGCTTGCCCGTCGACGAGCTTCTTCGCGTCGTTGGTGACCAGGTAGTCGACCACGTGGCCCGCGAACTCGCCGCGGAGGCGGAGCTCGCCCATGTGGCTCACGTCGAAGAGGCCCGCGGCCGTACGCACGGCCACGTGTTCATCGACGACGCCGGTGTACTGCACGGGCATCTCCCACCCGGCGAACGGCACGATGCGCCCCCCGAGGGCGACGTGTTCTTCGTAGAGCGACGTGCGGCGAAGCGGCGGCTCGGACATCGCCAGCACCCTAGAAGAGCCGGCCCACGACGCCAAGGCCCGCGGTCCGGCCTGCACGTCGAGAGCGAGATTGGCCGCAGAGGGCGCAGAGGGCGCAGAGCGCAGAGCAGAGAGGGGGTCGAAGCCGTCCGACCAGGACGGTCGACGCAAGGCAGATCCTCATCGCTCTCACGAGACCGGATGGCGTACAAAACCCCTCTTCCCTCTGCGCCCTCTGCGCCCTCTGCGCCCTCTGCGGCCAATCTCCCTTTCTCTCCGAGAGCGCCCAGTGGCTAGCGCACGGCCGCGCGAGCCAGGATGTGGGCGCGGACGAAGGCGAGGAGCTGCTCGCGGACGCGGCAGCGGAGGTCCCAGAGGCGGGCGGCGTCCCCGGCCGAAACGAGGGCTCGCAGTGTCATCGTCGCGGCGTCCGAGTCGGTGGTCTGGACGGTGCAGGTCTTCTTGTCCCAGAGGGGGTCGGCTTCGCAGATGCGCCGCAGCTCGGCGCGCACGGCCTCGACGGGGATGTCGAAGTCCACCTTCAGGAGGACGGCGCCGACGAGGTCCGAGGCCGTCCGGGTCCAGTTCTGGAAGGGCTTCTCGAGAAAGTAGGTGATCGGCACCACGAGGCGCCGCTTGTCCCAGAGGCGGACGACCACGAACGTGAGGTTGATCTCTTCGATCGCGCCGAACTCGTTCTCGACGACGACCTCGTCGCCCATGCGCACCGGCTGCGCGACGGAGAACTGGATCCCTCCGATGACCCCCGCGAGCGACTTCTGCGCCGCGAAGCCCACGACCACTCCGAGGACGCCCGCCGACGCCAGGAGCGACACGCCGACGTTCCGCACGAAGTCGAACTGCATCAGCACGACCGCGCCCGCCACGAAGCTGATCGTGACGCTCGCGACCCGCCGGAGCAGCACCGCCTGGGTGCGGATGCGCCGGCCGAGGAAGTCGTCGTAGCTCTCGCGGGCGGCGTGCTCGTCGAGCACCATCGTCGACACGCCGAGGGCGCGCAGGAGCAGCCAGCTGATGCCGAGGACGAGCGACGTGTACGTGAGGTGCTCCAGGACCTCGACGACCGCCGTCGTCAGCTGGAGCGGGTTCAGGAGCAGCCGGTACGTGATGGCGCCGATGACCGTGCGGAGCGGCCGCCGCGCCGACTCGACGAGCGCGTCGTCGACCCGCGTGGGCGTCCGGTGCGTGAAGTACTTCGCCGCGCGAACGAGGAGGGCCGCGGCGATCCGCGCCAACAGATAAGCGACGAACGCCGCGCCGAAGACGCCGATCCACTGCCACAGCTCGTTGCCGAGGAACGTGGGGCGCGTCAGCGACGGCGGGAGCGGCACGCCGATGGGGCGCGGCCCGTACGCCGCGTCGATCACGGGGATGAGCGCGACCGTCTTGTCGGCGATGAGCCAGCGATTGACCCCGTCGGCGAACTTCTCTCGCTTGAGCAGGATGGGGACCGGCTCTTCGCCCGCGTAGAGCGTGTCGACGACGATCGTGTCCGTGGTCTTGGCGTTGGGCGCGCCGGTCGGGTCGTCGGAGATCTTCGCGAGGTCGAGCGTCGGCTGGCGCTCGAGCACGTACGACAGCTTCTGCGCAAGCTCCGGCCCGTTGCTGTCGCGGGTGCCGGCGCCGACGGCGTGGAGGTCGAGGTAGTTGGCGGCCGAGCGGAAGTCCCCCTCGCGCGACTCCTTCAGGAAGCCCTGCATCGTCCGGCGGGGCGTCTGCCGGTCGAGCTCTTCGTTGACGGCGAGGTCGGTGCTGGCGTCGAGCTCCGGCGCCGCATCCGCAGCCGTCGCTCGAGGGCTCGCGAGCGTGGCCCACGCGCCGAGCACGGAGAGCAGCACGGCGAGCGCGAGGACGCGCGGGCCCGACCCGGCGCGTGCGCGTGCGCGAGCGCGACCGCGAGGGCGGGCGCCAGGCCGGCTGGAGTGAGGACGTCTCACGACGCCGGGCCACATAGCCCAGACGCGCGGACCCGACTACCGCGCGGGCCAAGCCTACGGCGCGCCGGCGAACGTGCTCATTCCCAGCTTGACGAGCGGCAGGCACGCGAAGTCTCTCGCCCGCGCGTGCTCTGTGGGGTCCTTCGCGGCGTCGAAGCAGTCCCAGCGGCCCCCGGCGCCGCGCACCACCAGCATGTCGCCCTGGAGGATCCCGTACTTCATGATGTCGGGCTCCCAGACGCCGCTGGCCGTCGAGAGGGGAACCGCGGGCTCGTCTCGCGACGGCGGCCGCACGAGCGATCGGCCGAGCAGCCGATCGGCGTAGGGAAAGCCGGCGCGCGCGTCGAAGACGCCCACGAGATCGAGCATCGTGGCGTTCACGTCGCGGGTGTACGTGCGCCGGTCGCCCCACGAGGCGAGCGCGGCGCGCTGCGACGCATCGAGGGCGCGGGGGCCGGCGATGATCCACCCCGGGATGCGGACCTGTTCGTCGAAGAGCGATGTCAGATGGTACATGCCGCCGTGCTCGCGGAACTCTTCGCCGTGGTCGGACACGAACACGACGACGGTGTCGTCCCACCCGGGGAGGGCGCGGAGCTCGCGCAAGAACGCCGTGACCGCGCGCTCCTGCATGGCGACGCTGTTGCGGTAGTGGTTGTGGAGCTTCACCCCGTCGGACCAGGGCGACGCGTCGTGCGGCTCGAAGGGCTGGAGCGTGGGGTCGATGCGGTAGGGCCAGTGCGTGTTCGAGAGGTGCAGGGTCGCGAAGTAAGGCGTCCCGGGAGCGGTGGTCGCGAGGTCGCGCACGTACGCGAGCATGCGCCCCGTGGCGTTCTCGTCGGGGGCGCCGAGGTGCGGATCGCCGGCGCCGCCGAGTTCGGCCGCGCTCGTGACGACGTCGAGGCCGGCGCGCTGGAAGAACGCGGCGAAGTCTTCGTAACGGAGGTTCTGCGACGCGATGTACGCCGTGTGGTAGCCGACGGCGTGCGCGACCTCCCAGACCGTGGGCGCGCTCAGCATCGTCTTGAAGTCGGCGTCCGGTCCGAGGCCGGTCCAGAGCATGACGCACGACGAGAGCGTCCCTGGCGCCTGCGTCGTGAGGCGGCCCATCGGGAGCCGATCGGCCGCGACCTCGTCGAGGAACCGCGCCTTGCATCGGGGCGGCGGCGCGGAGCAGAGGGCGTCGGCGCGCACGCTCTCGGTGACGATGAGCATCACGTTCGGGCGGTGCGGCGGCAGCGCCAGCGCCGGCAGCGGAAGCGGCTCCCGGAGCGAGATCCCGCGGCGCACCCACCCCTTGTGGGTCACGGCGTCGCGCAGGGCGTGCACGGCGCCGTGAATGAAGCAGGTGTCGGGGGGGGCGGCCTGCAGCGATCGCGACTCGACGAAGTCCATCCAGAAGCACGACGCGGCGACCCCGAACCCGACCACGGGCAGGATCGGCCACGCGGGCCGCACCGGCTTCGCCGCGACGCGAACGAGCCGGAAGAACGCCCACGTCGTGACGAGACCGGCAACCCCCATGAGCACGACGGACCCGCCCCACGCGGCGAGCCACGCCCCGAGCGTGCCGCGCATCGCGATGCCGAGGCGCACCGTGTCGCGCGCCATGTACGTGTGGAACACGTGGAAGTAGAGCGGCTGGCCGCCGAAGCAGAAGAACGAGAGCGGAAAGACGAAGAGACCGAAGAACGCCGCCAGCCCGGCCCGGGCGCCCCGGCTCACGCCCGCGCCCGCGCCCGCGCCCCCGCCCACGCTCGAGCGCGGCGTGAAGAGGCGCGACGCCAGCCAGAGCGGCCCGCCCCAGAAGCCGGCGCTGGCGAGCGATGACCCGAAGTAGTTCAGCCACTGGAGCGGCTCGAATGCCAGGAGCGACCTCGGGCGGAGCACGAGATCCATGGCGATCGCCAGCAAGGTGGGCGACACGAAACAGAGGAGCGCGACGGGGCGCTCCCCGGCTACGATGACGAGCAGACGGCGAGCGTCGAACCGCGGTTTCGCCATCGGGGGAGCGGCCGTTATAGCAAGTTCGAGCGAGGGCCGCGGACGGCGGAATGCTAGAAGGGGGGCGGCGATGAGCACGACCCAGAACGGCGCGGTGGTGATGTTGGGCAAGACGGTCGCCGACGCGATCGAAGCTCGGCTCCGCGCCGACGTGCCCGCGTTCATCGAGCGCCACGGGCTCGTCCCGACGCTCGCCATCGTGCTCGTCGGGCAGAACGCCGCCTCCGAGCGGTACGTGAAGAAGAAGATCGAAGCCTGCGCGCGGCTCGGGATGCGCGCGGAGCTCAAGGCGTTCCCGGCCGACATCGCGCCCGACGCCCTCAAGGCGGCCGTGGCCGCGATCAGCGCGTCGCGCGACTACCACGGCGTGCTCGTGCAGCTCCCGCTCCCGCGCGCGCTCGAAGAGCACGACGCGGCCACCACGAACAAGTTCGACATCTTCGACGCCGTCGCGGGCGAGAAAGACGTCGACGGCGTCGGGCGCGACGCCGTGGCCTCCCTCTACCGCGCGCAGCAAGACCGCGTGCTCCTCCTGCCCGGAACGGCGCTCGCCGTGCGCCGGATGATGGCCTTCTACGGCGTCAAGACGGCGGGCAAGGTCGCCGTCGTGGTCGGGCGCAACGACATCACGGCGAAGCCGATCCTGCAGATGCTCGGCGGGCGGATGTGCAACGCGGCGGCGATCTGGGTCCATCGCCACGTGCCGCCCGCGGACCAGAAGCGCCTCATTCGCGAGGCCGACATCCTCGTGACGGCCGTGGGCACGACCGGCTACCGCATCACGGCCGACATGGTGAAGCCCGGGGTCGCGGTGTTCGACGTGGCGACGCGCGTCGACGACGCGGGGAAGATGCACGGCGACGTCGACTTCGAAGCCGTGCGAACGATCGCGTCGTTCATCACGCCGGTGCCCCGGGGCGTTGGACCGGTAACCGTCGCCGCGCTCTGCGAGAACCTCTTTCGCGCCGGGCAGTTCGCGGCCGGCGTCGGCCAGCACGGATATTCGTTCGAGTAAGGCGCAATTTCGTGAAAAGATGCGCCGCCATGAGCCGCCCGATCCTGGTCACGCACACGTTCAACGTCCCCGCCGAGCGCCTGTTCGCGGCCCTGGACGACAACTCGACGATGGGCCGCTGGCTCGGCGTGAAGGTCGATCTGGTCAAGAGCCCGCCCGACAAGGGCGTGGGCACCGTGCGCCGGCTCCACATCGGGCTCCAGAAGATCGACGAAGAGATCGTCGAGCGCGAAGTGCCGAAGCGCATCGCGTACAAGATCGTCCGCGGCCTCTTCCCGCTCAGCTACCATCGCGGCGAGGTCAACGTGACGTCGCTCGGCGCGGATCGCTCGAGCGCCGAGTGGCGCATCGACCTCGAGTCGAAGATTCCGGCCCTCGGGGCCCTCGTGCGCGTCGGTCTCGGCGCGGGCATCGACCGCGCGTTGAAGAAGCTGGACCGCCAGCTCGGCCGCTGAGGGACGCGGCACGGTCGCCGCCAGGGGGGCGACCCTGCGCTCCGTCAGACCCGCTCTCCGCGGGCCGGGCTCAGTGCGGCTCACGCTCGAAGACGAGATGGGCCGCAGAGGCGCAGAGGGCGCAAAGCAGAGAGGAAAAGGGGTTCGGAACGCTCGTGGTCTCGGCTCGGCGCCCTCTGCGCCTCTGCGGCCCAGCTCCTACTCCGCGGCGTAGGCCTCGATCGGCGGGCAAGTGCACATCAAGTTTCGGTCGCCGTGGGCGTTGTTGATGCGACCGACCGACGGCCAGAACTTGCGCGCGCGCGTCCACGGGGCGGGGAAAGCCGCGACTTCGCGCGAGTACGGGTGCTTCCAGTCCGACCCCATCACCGATTCGGCGGTGTGCGGCGCGTGTTTGAGGGGGTTGTCGTCGCGCGGCAGCTTGCCCTCTTCAATGGCCCGGATCTCGGCCCGAATGGCGATGACCGCGTCGCAGAAGCGATCGAGCTCCGCCTTCGGCTCGCTCTCGGTGGGCTCGACCATGAGCGTCCCGGCGATGGGGAAGCTCATCGTCGGCGCGTGGAAGCCGTAGTCCATCAGGCGCTTGGCCACGTCGTCGACCTCGACGCCAGCGGTCTTCTTGACGCCCCGCGTGTCGAGGATGCACTCGTGGGCCACGCGCCCGCGCTTGCCCCGATAGAAGACGGGGAAGTGCGGGTGGAGGCGCTCGGCGACGTAGTTGGCGCTCAAGATCGCCACTTCGGTCGCGCGCTTCAGGCCCGCGGGGCCCATCATCGCGATGTACGCCCACGAGATGAGCAAGATGTTCGCGCTGCCCCAGGGCGCCGCGGTCACCGGGCCGATAGTCTGCTCGCCGCCGACCGGGATCACTGGGTGCCCGGGCAGGAACTTCGCGAGGTGCGCTGCCACGCCGATCGGGCCCATGCCCGGGCCGCCGCCGCCGTGCGGGATGCAGAACGTCTTGTGCAAGTTGACGTGGCATACGTCGGCGCCGACGTCGGCCGGGCGACAGAGCCCGACCTGCGCGTTGAGGTTCGCGCCGTCGAGGTACACCTGCCCGCCGTGGTCGTGCACGATCGTACAGATGCGCTCGATCTCCTCTTCGAAGATGCCGTAGGTCGACGGGTACGTCACCATGAGCGCGGCCAGGTCCTTCGCGTGGGCCCGGGCCTTCGCGTCGAGGTCCGCCAGATCGACGTACCCCTTCTCGTCGCACGCGACCACGACCACGCGCATCCCGGCGACCGCCGCGGACGCGGGGTTCGTGCCGTGCGCGCTCGCGGGGATGAGGCACACGTCGCGGTGCCCGTCGCCGCGCGTCTCGTGGTACTTGCGAATGACGAGGAGCCCCGCGAGCTCGCCCTGCGCGCCCGAGTTCGGCTGCAGGCTCACCGCCGGGAAGCCGGTGATCTCGGCGAGCATCGCCTCGAGCTGCTTGATGACGATCTGGTAGCCCTGCGCCTGATCGACCGGCGCGAAGGGGTGGATGCGATTGAAGTGCGCCCACGTGATCGGCATCATCTCGGCCGTCGCGTTGAGCTTCATGGTGCACGACCCGAGCGGGATCATCGAGTGCGCCAGCGACAGATCGCGCGACTCGAGCGTGCGCATGTAGCGCAGCATCTCGGTCTCCGAGTGGTGCGTGCCGAACACGTCGTGCGTCAGGTACGCGCTCGTCCGCTCGATGCCGGCGAGAGCGGGAGCGGCCCGCTTCGCGAGGTCTTCGCACGCGGACGCCGCCGCGCCGCCGGCGAAGACCGCGAGGAGCGCGTCGACGTCGGCGGGCGACGTGACCTCGTCGAACGCGACGCCGAGCGAGCGCGCGTCGATGCGCCGGAGGTTCATCTTCCGGGCACACGCGGCGTCGACCCACGCTTGCACCCTGGCGGGCTCGCCCTCGACGCGAACGGTGTCGAAGAAGCGGTCGTGGGCCACGCCGACGCCGAGCTCGCGGAGCCCGAGCGCGAACGACGCCGCCATGCCGTGCACGCGCTCGGCGATGGCGCGAATGCCCGCGGGCCCGTGGTAGACGGCGTACATGCTCGCGACGATGGCGAGCAGCGCCTGCGCCGTGCACACGTTGCTCGTCGCCTTCTCGCGGCGAATGTGCTGCTCGCGTGTCTGCAGCGCCATGCGGAGCGCGCGCTTGCCGTGCGCGTCGACGCTGACGCCGATGATGCGGCCGGGGAGCTTGCGCAGGTGCTCGGCCTTGCAAGCGAAGAACGCGGCGTGCGGCCCGCCGTAGCCCAGCGGCACGCCGAAGCGCTGGGCGCTCCCGAAGGCGATGTCGGCCCCGAGCTCGCCCGGAGGCGTGATGAGCGCCAGCGCGAGGAGATCGCAGGCCATCGCCACCATGGCGCCGTCTTGGTGGGCCCGCGCGACGAGGGCGCGGTGGTCCCCGGCGCTGCCGTCGGTCGCCGGGTACTGGAGCAAGACGCCGAAGAACCTCTTCGCCGAGCCGGCCGCCCCGAGCGCGGTGCGCGCGTCGCCGACGACGACCTCGATCGCGTGCGCCGCCGCCCGCGTCCGCAGGACTTCGATCGTCTGCGGGTGGCACCCGTCGGAGACGAAGATGGCCGTGCGCGCGTCGGGTCCGCTCGACGACGCCGAGGACTCCATCAAGTGCATCGCCTCGGCCGCCGCCGACGACTCGTCGAGCAGCGAGGCGTTGGCGATCTCGAGGGCGGTGAGATCGCTCACCATCGTCTGGAAGTTGAGGAGCGCCTCGAGCCGGCCTTGCGAGATCTCGGCCTGGTAGGGCGTGTACTGCGTGTACCAGCCCGGGTTCTCGATCACGTTCCGCTGGATGACGGGCGGGGTGATGGTGTCGGAGTACCCCATGCCCAGAAAGCTGCGCCAGATCTCGTTTTTGCGAGCGATCTCGCCGAGCGTCTCGAGGAGCTCGTGCTCAGAGAGAGGCGGCGGGAGAACGAGCGGCCGCCGGAGCCGGATGGTGCTCGGGATCGTCTGGTCGATGAGCTCGTCGAGCGAGCCCTTGCCGACGACGCGGAGCATCTCGTGGATGTCTCGGTCGTCAGGGCCGATGTGACGATCGACGAAGGCGTCCGGGTGCGCGAGGGAAACGGGCATGGCGCTCACGTGTCTACTGCCGCCGTGTGCGCTTGGCTAGGTCGATACCGGGGCGGGAGCGCCTCTCGCGAAGCGGGCGTGCCGGGGCGATGCTGGGGCGTGCCGGCGCGTGCGGCGCGTGCTGGCGCACCCGCGCTCGCGCGCTCGCGCACGTTCGCCGGCGCGCAGGCTCGACAAAGGCCAAAAGGCTCGAGAGGCGCTCGACTATCGCTCGACCGTGACCGGAAAAGGCTTTATGACAACGGCGCCCGCAGAGCCGGCGCCCAGCTCGCGCCGAGCCTTGGCCAAGGAGAGAACGTCGAATGTCCCGCTACCGTTTCACGTCCGAGTCCGTCACCGAGGGGCATCCGGACAAGCTGTGCGACCAGGTGTCCGACGCGATCCTCGACGCGATCCTCGAGCAAGACCCCCGCGCCCGCGTGGCCTGCGAGTCGCTCGCGAAGACGGGCATGGTCGTCGTCGCCGGTGAAATCACCACCACGGCGAAGGTCGAGTTCGTTCCCATCGTCCGGCAAACGGTCAGGGACATCGGCTACACCGACTCGGCCATCGGCTTCGACAGCGAGACCTGCGCGGTGCTCACGGCCATCGAGCGGCAGAGCCCGGACATCGCCCAGGGCGTCAACGAGGGCGACGGCCTCCACAAGGAGCAGGGCGCGGGCGACCAGGGGCTCGTCTTTGGGTACGCGACCGACGAGACCCCCGAGCTCATGCCGGCGCCTATTCATTACGCGCACCTCCTCGCGAAGCAGCTCGCGGCCGTCCGGAAGAAGAAGGCGGTCGACTTCCTGCGCCCCGACGGCAAGACGCAGGTCACGCTCGAGTACGAGAACGACGTCCCCGTGCGTATCGACGCCATCGTGGTCTCGACGCAGCACGACGAGAAGGTCAAGTACAAGCAGCTCCGCGAAGCCGTCATCGAGCTCGTGATCGAGAAGTCGCTTCCGAAGAAGCTCATCGACAAGGCCACGAAGCTCCACGTCAACCCCACGGGGCGGTTCGTCGTCGGCGGGCCCCAGGGCGACTGCGGCCTCACCGGTCGCAAGATCATCGTCGACTCGTACGGCGGCATGGGCCGTCACGGCGGCGGCGCGTTCAGCGGAAAAGATCCGAGCAAGGTCGACCGGAGCGCCTGCTACTACGCCCGCTTCATCGCCAAGAACGTCGTCGCGTCGGGCGTGGCGCAGCGGTGCGAGGTACAGATCGCTTACGCGATCGGCGTCGCGCAGCCGGTCGGCGTGCACGTGAACACGTTCGGCACCGGCAAGATCACCGACGAGACGCTCGAGAAGTACATTCTCAAGAACTTCGACATGCGTCCCAAGGCGCTCATCGAGGAGCTCGCGCTCCTCGCCCCCATCTACAAGAAGACCGCCGCCTATGGCCACTTCGGCCGCTCCGAGTTCTCCTGGGAGAAGACAGGCCGCGCCGCCAAGATCGCCGACGACCTCCTGCGCTCCAGCAAGGGCAGCGCCGCCAACGGCAAGAAGGCCCCGCCCGCCGGCAAGCCCTCCAAGCGCGGCGCCCCCGCCGAAGCCTGAGACGAAGAGCGAGCAGGGTTAGTGCGAAGCGTGAGCGGCCGGGGGGAGCCTTCTCATGGAATCGTTGCTCCTTTCCGCCCCTGCGCTGCCCCGCGCGGCATCGGCCGCGCCTCGCGCGCGCGTGGATTCGGCGCGCGGATCGGCCCTCTCCGGGCGCGCCTCCTGGCGTGCCGCGCGCGCGGCTCACGGAATCCCGCGCCAACCCGCTCAAGGCGCGCTACGCTGGATTCATGGCTGCGGATGAGCGCGTCGTCTGCCCCGCGTGCTTCGTCACGCTGCCTCCGGTGAAGCCGGAGGTCGTCGAGATCACGTGCCCGCGCTGCCACCACGTCTGGGACCCGTCGGTCGAGCTCCAGCAGACCGTGGAGCAAACGCCCATGGCAAAGCGCCGCTCCAGCCGCCCGGGCTGACCGTGCGGCTCGCAAGCGCGCTGAGCTCCTTGGGCGCCCGGTTTGTCCGTATTGGGCGGGGCTAGCGACCCGCAAACCCCCGATCTTCGCGCCTCTGCGGTTTCTCCTCCGCTAGGGATGCAGAGCACGGTCGAGGTTGGCTGCTTCGTCGTCGAGCTGACGCGCGGCGCGGTTGAGCGCGGCGAACGACGTCTCGGTGGGCTCGGACGTATTTTCGAGCAAGCGCGTCACGTGTGTGATCTCCGTGCGCACCCGCGCCTTCGCCTCTTCGCGCGCATGAGGCACGCGGGGCGGATCGTCGGTCGACAGGATTTCTCGCGCGAGCGCGAGGCTCCGCGCGGCGTGCTCGATCGCCGCGGTCAGCGAGCACGTCCCTTCCTCTAGAGTTGCCATGCCGGGGGCTACTGCAAGCGCGAGGCCCAATCCGCTCTCACGAGGCTGCATGCCGGGCGGATTCTCGAGCGGCGGAACGGCGCGGGTCACGACGTCGCCGGTCATCGTGGTGTCGCTGCGTCCCGACGCGGTGCGGCGCTAGTCGGGCCGACGTGTTCCGGCCATCGCGACGCGATTTGCCACTCGCGCCGCGAGCCGAGGCGCTTCTGACTGTGCTCGACGGCCGCCCGGCTACGCGCTTCGACGCCGCGCCGGGCCGCCCTGCGCGTCACCCCGGGGACTCAGATTGCGCGCGGTGTTGACGAGCGACACGTGCGAGAACGCCTGCGGAAAGTTGCCGACCTGCCGGTTCCGGGTCACGTCGTACTCCTCCGAGAGGAGGCCGACGTCGTTCGAGAGGGCCACGAGCCGCTCGAACATCGCGCGCGAGTCGGTTTCGCGACCCATCATCGCCCAGTTGTCGGCGAGCCAGAACGTGCAGGGCAGAAAGACGCCCTCGCCCTCGGGGAGCCCGTCGACCCGCCGGTCGCTCTCGTAGCGTCGCACGAAGCCCCCTTCGAGAAGGCGCGCTTCGATGACGTGCGCGGTGCTGCGAACGCGCGCGTCGTTGGGCGGCAAGAAGCCGACGAGCGGGATCATGAGGACGCTCGCGTCGAGCCTCTCGGACCCGTAAGACTGCACGAACGCGCCGATCGTTCCGTCGAAGCCCTTCACGCAGATCTCTTCGTGCATGCGCTCGCGGAGGCCGCGCCAGCGTCCGAGGAGCTTGCCGTCGTCGGGCCCGGCGCCCACCTTCTCCAATCGCTTCACGGCGCGGTCGAAGGCCACCCAGGCCATCACCTTCGAGTGCGTGAACTGCCGCGCAGGGCCCCGGACCTCCCAGATGCCTTCGTCGGGCTGGTCCCAGCAGGTCTCCAGGAATTCCAGCATCCCGCGCCGCAAGTTCCACGAGTTCTCGTCGCCGGGCATGCCGTGCTCGTGGCACTGGTGGAGGGCGTCCATCACCTCGCCGTAGACGTCGAGCTGACGCTGCCGGTACGCGCCGTTGCCGATGCGCACCGGGAGCGACCCTTCGTATCCCGGGAGCCAGGGAATCTCTTGCTCGTCGAGGCGTCGCTCGCCGTCGACGCCGTACATGATCTGGAGCTTCGAGGGGTCGCCCGCGATCGCCCGGAGCAGCCACTCGCGCCAGTCGCGGGCCTCGTCGGCGAAGCCGTTGTGCAGGAGCGCGAGCAACGTGAAGGTCGCGTCGCGAACCCAGCAGAAGCGGTAGTCCCAGTTGCGGGGCCCGCCGATGAACTCGGGGAGCGACGTCGTCGGCGCGGCGACGATGCCGCCGGTCGCCGTGTGCGTCAGGCCCTTGAGCGTGACGAGCGAGCGCAGCACCGCGTCGCGCCACGGGCCCTCGTAGTTGCACCGGGCCGACCACTTGCGCCAGGCCGTCTCGGTGCGCTCGAGCGCGATCGCCGCGTCGACCTCGCGCGGCTCACGCCCGTGCGACGGGTACCAGGCGAGTACGAACGACGCCGTCTCGCCTTCGGAGACGTCGAAGTCGGCGACGGTCGTCATGCCTTCGCCGCGCAGCGGGACGCTGCTCTGCAGGCGAACGCAGTCCGGCCCTGCGATGGCGCGGATGCCGCTGTCGGCCTTTCGGACCCAGGGGACGATCGAGCCGTAGTCGAAGCGCACGACGAACTCGGTCCGCATCGGCACCCGGCCGCGCACCCCGCGTACGGTGCGGACGACGTGCGGCGCGCTGTCGCGCATCGGCATGAAGTCGGTGACAGTGACCGCGCCGCTCTCCGTCTCGAAGGTCGTGTCGAGGATCAGCGTGCCCTGCCGGTAAGCGCGCGACACGCGCTTGATGGGGGCGGCGGGCGCGACGAGCCACCGCCCGTGCTCCGGCGAGCCGAGGAGCGCCGCGAAGCACGCGCCCGAGTCGAACCGCGGGAGACACAGCCAGTCGATGGAGCCATCGCGCCCTACGAGCGCGGCGGTCTGGCAGTCGCCGAGAAGGGCGTAGTCCTCGATTCTCAGGGGCACCTCCGGAGCTTGAGCAGAACCCGTGCCGGCGGACTATTCGTCTGCGGACTTCGCGCCGCCGGGCGGGGGCGGGTTCGCTTCGCGCTCGAGGTAGCGAAAGATCGTGCGGGGGTCGACGCCGAGGTCGCGAGCCGTCTGCGTGCGGTTTCCGTTGTTGCGCTCGAGGATGTCGAGCACGTACTTGCGCTGAAACTCTTCTTTTGCCTTCTCGAGCGGCAGGATCAAGCTCTCGGCCTCTTTGCCGAGGTCGAGGTCTTCCGGCGTCAAGAGGGTGCGGTCGCACAGGACCAGTGCCTTCTTGATGCGGTTCTCGAGCTGGCGAATGTTCCCCGGCCACGGGCTCTTCTTGATCGCGGCGAGCGCCTGCGGCGTGAGGCCTTGCACGTGTCGGCCCAGCTCCTCGGAGTGCTTGGAGAGGAGGGCGCGCGCGATGATGAGCACGTCGTCGCCCCTCTCGCGCAGGGGGGGCAAGAACAGGTTCACGACGTTGAGGCGGTAGTAGAGGTCCTCGCGGAAGCGCCCGGCCCGGATCTCTTCTTCGAGCACCCGGTTGGTGGCGGCGACGACGCGAATGTCGACCTTCTCGGGCTTGCTCTCCCCGACGCGGAAGACCACCCGCTCCTGGAGCGCGCGGAGCAGCTTGACCTGGAGGTTCAGCGGGAGCTCGCCGATCTCGTCGAGGAAGAGCGTGCCTCCGTTGGCGACCTGGAACTTGCCCGGGCGCGACGCGACGGCGCCCGTGAACGCCCCGCGCACGTGCCCGAACAGCTCGCTCTCGATGAGATTCTCTGGAATGGCGCCGCAGTTGATGACGACGAACGGACCGTTCACGCGGTTGCTTCGCCGGTGGATCTCGCGGGCGATGAGCTCCTTGCCGGTGCCCGTCTCGCCGGTGATGAGCACGGAGATGTCGGTCGTGGCCACCTTCTGCAGCTTGCGGAAGACCTCCATCATCGAGGGACACGCCCCGATGATCTCGCCGAAGCGCTTGTCTTTCAGCTCGGCGACGAGCTTCTCCTTGTCGGCGCGGAGGGCGTTGAGGAGCATCGCGTTCTCGAGGATGAGGCTCGCCTGCGACGCGAAGATCGAGAGGACGTCGAGCTGGGCCTTGTCGAACAGGTTCTTGACCCGGTCGTTGCCGACGTAGAGCACGCCTTGCACCTGCCCCTGCGACGCGAACGGGGCGCACATGACGCTCGAGAGGCGAAGGGCGAGCACGCTCTCGCTGCTCTTGAACTGCGCGTCGCTCAGGGCGTCGCTCACGATGACTGGCCGGCCGGTCTCGAGCACCTTCTTGACGATGCTGTCGCTGATCGCCCCGCCCGCCTCGGCGACCGCCTCGCGCTTGACGTTGCGGGCCGCGCGGATGCTCGCGCGTCGCGCTCCGTTGGCCTCGGGCGCCTTAGGCGCGGTCGTGGTGAACGCGTCGTCGTTCAGGAGGATGAGCCCCTTCTCCGCGCCGGTCACCTCGATGACGGCGTCGAGCATCGCCCCGAGGAGCGGGTCGATGTCGGTCAGCGTCATCAGCTTCTCGCTGAACTCGTAGAGCTTCCGGAACGCGGCGAGCTGCTGGTTGGTCACGTTGAGCTGCGTCTCGGTCATCGTCGCCGGAGCGCCGTCGGTGGCGGGAGCGCCGACCTTCTGGGGCTCGTCGAACATGCTGAAGGCGAACGCCACTTCGCCGAGCGTCACCCGGTCGCCGTGGACCAGGCGCGCGCGCCGCTTCTTCTTCCCGTTGACGAGGATATCGGCCTGGCGGTCGATCTCTTCGAGGTTGAAGTCGCGACCGTCGAAGAGAATCTGCGCGTGCGTCTCGGCGAGCCCGTCACCGGCCAGGGCCACGTCGTTACCGAGCGCGCGGCCCAGCGTCGTCACGGGCTTGTGGAGCACGAACGTCCGCGGCGGACCTAGAGGTGGAAACCATTTGAGGATCGGCATCGCGGCGAACGAAGCTGCGTCTGCGGCGCCCGCTTGACGGCGCCGCCGTAGGAGTCGCGGCCGCGTCGAGGCCGACCGCTTGAGGGCAACACGAAAAGGTGTCGAAACAGAGTACCTCAATTCGGCGCTCGGCGCGTCTCCCTCGGTCTGGGAGCGAAAAGCCCTCGTTGCGCAGGGCGCGCAGGGCCATATTGGGGGGCCGTCCGCGGTTCCCCCTTCGGGCGCCCGTCGACACGCAATTGACGAGCTATCCCGAACTGGTGCATAAGGACGCCGTCCTCGACTAGCTCGGGGCTGTTTTTGAGGAGAAGACGATCATGAAGAACATCGCAATTGCCGCTCTTCTTGCGACGATGGCGGCGGTTGGGGCCCTGGCGGCTTGCGGCGGTGGCACGCCGGCGCCCGCTAGCCCCGACACCAGCGCATCGTCGTCGGCCCCCGCTGATTCGTCCGCGGCACCGGCGACGAGCAAGTAATCGCTCGAAGGACCCTGAAGTACCCGGCGAGGCTCCCCTGAGAAGGGAAGCCTCGCCGTTTTTTTACCACTGCCCGAAGGCCATGACCTGCCCGCCGCCCGGGCTCGGGCTCACCGAGACCTGAAAGGGCGGCGCCCACGAGGCCGTGCCGGGTGAGTCGGTCATGTTGGCGGTCAGGGCCGCGGCGAGGCTCAGGCCCGCGAGGCCGCCGACCGCGTTCGCGATGAGCCCGTGGCGAGGCTCCGCGTCGCTCCCGATGTAGAAGAAGTACACCGGCGTCGTGGCGAGGGTGCCGAGCACGTCGCCCAGCCACATGTATTTCAGCGTCTGCCACGAGGGGACGTAGACCGTCGAGACCACCCCCGCGGCGAGAATGCCGGCGTTGTATCCGGTGAAGCCCCAGACCGCGGCCCCGTCTTTCCAGTCTCCGCCGACCACGCCCGATCCGAAGAGGATGCCCGCGGCAGCGCCCCAGCCGGCGCCGCTCGAGATGAGTCCGAGACTGCGAGGGTCGGGCTGGATCGCCTCGCCGAACAGGTACCCGCCGATCCCGCCGGCCGTCGCCCCGAGGAAGGTGACCGTCGTCCAGGTGCGGAACGTCCACGAGTTCGGGCCGTCGTTCCCCGAGAGCTGCCACTGGAGCCCGTCGATCGCGGTGCCCTCGATGCCTCCGAGGAGCAGGCCGGTCGCGATCGACGACGGGACTCCGCGATCGAACTCCTGGTTGTAGTCCCACGCGTAGACGGCCACCGGAACCGCGGCGCCGAGGAGCAGCGGCGCGATGAACGCGATGCCCGGATCGCTCTCCTTGGCGAGCGCGTCGATCCAGATCCCCGAGCCCACGCCGTAGGCGAAGCCGACTCCGTACAGGTAGGCCATCTCGCCCCCGCTTCGGTACCGGCTCGGCGCGGGTGCGAGAGGCTGCAGCGGCGGCGCGGGCTGCCCGTAGGGGGCGGGAATGGGCTGCCCGTAAGGGGTGGGCCCGTAAGGGGTGGGAATCGGCGGCGGGTAGGGCTGCGGTTGCTGGGGATAAGGCTGCGGTTGCGGCTGCGGTTGGGCGTACGGCTGCGCCTGCGGAGGGGGCGCCGGATACGGCGGCTGAGGGGGCTGAGGAGGATACGGCTGTTGCGGATATGGTTGTTGCTGCGGGGGATACGGCTGCGGAGGCGAGTAAGGTTGAGGCGCCTGCGGCTGCGGCGGATACTGCGATGCCGCGAGCGAAGACCAAGCCACGCAAGCGAACGGCAGCACCCCACCAACGAGCCATCGGCGCATCGACCCATGCTAGCGCCAACCGGACGAGCCGAGCAGAGCGAGCGTCACCTGCGACCGCGAGATCGCGGTGCGCGATGGTGAGCCTCCGGGCCTCGACGCCGCGCCCTCGCCCCTGCCGGGTGGCGGAGGAGCCCTTCTCGAAGGGACCTTCTGAGAAGGGAGACGCAGGCGGCCATCGTCGGCCGGTCCGTTACGCTCAGGCTTCAAAAATAAAACGTCCCAATCCCTCGATCTCATGAACCTTTTCGGCGCTTGCCGACCACGTGCTCGCGTGCGAGCATCCGCTCGGTCATTGATGGGGAACGCGAGCTCTGGGCTCGGAAAGGAGCTGAAAAGAGATGCAGACGTGGCGAGTCGTTGCCTTGATGGCGGCCGTCTTGGGCCTTTCTTGCGGAACCGGCGGGTCGGGCGGCAGCGGCTCCACGGGGTCCGCGTCGGGGTCGGATCCGGGCGCCGGCGGTTCGAGTGACAACGCGGGCGGCTCGTCGTCCCCGGGCGCCAGCGGCGGCGCCGGCTCCAGCGGAACCGGTGGCTCCGCGAGCGGAACCGGTGGCTCCGCGAACGGAACCACGAATTCCGGCAGCGGCTCGGGCGCCGCGGGAGGCGGGTCGGGCTCGGTCGACGCGTCCGTGAGCGATCCGAACACGGTCACGATCACGATGGGGAGCTTCGTCGTGCCCGCCGGCAAAGAAGTCTTCATGTGCCAGGACTTCGACAACCCGTTCAACGGCGTCGACGTGGCGATCGGAACGAGCGAGTCGGACATGACGGCGGGCTCGCACCACCTCCACGTCCTTTACGGAGAAGACAGCCCCGCCAGCAAGACGGTCTCCGTTTGCCAGAACCCCTTCGAGTTTCGCTCGCTCTTGCACGTCGCGGGTCAGCCGCACCTCGTCACGCAGTACCCGGCCGGCATGGCGGCCAAGCTCAAAGGGTCGGTCGGTCTCCGGTTGCAGGCCCACTACCTCAACACGGCGTCGGCCGACTACACGGCCAACGTGGTCGTCCGGCTCACGAAGGTCGATCCGGCGACGGTGACCAAGTGGGTCGCGCAGCTCTATTTCAACCGCACGGTGCTGAGCGTGCCTCCGGGCAACAACCAGCAGGTCTCGACGACGTGCACGGTCCCCTCGACTTACGGGCCCATCTCGCTCATCAGCGGCGCCAGCCACATGCACAGCCGCGGCATTCACTACGTGGCGAACACCAGCGCCGGAACGAAGCTCGTCGACACCACCGAGTGGGACGAGCCGCCCATCGTCGCGTACGACCCGCCGATCGGGCTCAACCCCGGCGACTCGATCACATGGACCTGCACCTACGACAACCAGACCGGCGGCACGCTGAACTTCGGCGACTCGGCCCAGAAGAACGAGATGTGCATCTTCCTCGCGCGCTTCTATTCGGCGCCGAGCGGCGACGACATCGAGTGCCAGTCAGCAACGGCGAGCGGCGCCGGCCAGGTGACGAACAACGTGCCGCAGTGAGGGCAGCCGCGGTTGCGGCGCACCGTCCGCGGCGCGACGGGAGGGCGCGCGTCGGTCTCCGGGCGTCAGTCGCGGCGGTCGGTGCTGCGCAGCGTCGCGCGCGCGATGGCCTCGGGGTCGAACTCGTACCCGAGCTCGCGCGCCATGAGGTCTTTCACGGCCTGCTGCACCGGCTTCTGCTCGTAGAGCACCGCGTACACTTCGCTCGTGATCGGCATCGAGACGCCGAGCTTCTTCGCGAGCTCGTGCGCGCTCTTCGCGGTCTTCACGCCCTCGGCGACGTGGCCGAGCGCGGCGAGCACTTCGTCGAGGGTCTTGCCCCGGCCCAGCTCGTGGCCCACGGTTCGATTCCGTGAGAGCTCGCCGGTGCAGGTGAGCACCAGATCGCCCATTCCCGCGAGGCCCGAGAGCGTGAGCGCCGAGCCGCCGCGCGCCATCGCGAGCTTCGCGACCTCGGAGAGACCGCGCGTGATGAGCGCGGCCCGCGTGTTGTGGCCGAAGCCCATGCCGTCGACCGCTCCCGCGGCGATCGCGATGACGTTCTTGAGCGCCCCGCCGCACTCGACGCCGACCACGTCGTCGCTCGCGTAGGTTCGAAGGTAGGGCGTGTGGAAGCGCCGCATCACGCTCGAGCCGATCGCAGCGTCTCGCGCGGCGATCACGATGGCCGTCGGCAAGCGGTGCGCGAGCTCTTTCGCGAAGCTCGGACCCGAGAGAAAGGCAAACTGCGAGCGCGCGCCGGGGAGCTCCTCCGCCAGGACCTCGTCCATGAACATGAGCGAGTCGTTCTCGATCCCCTTCGTCGCGCTGACGATCGGCACTTCGCCGTGGATGAAGGGCGCGGCCTCGCGCGCCACTTCGCGCGTGGCGTGACTGGGCACGACGAAGACGATCATCTGCGCGCCATCGAGCGCCGACGCGATCGAGTCCGTGGACCGCACGTTCTCCGGAAGCCTGGCCCCCGGCAGGTAGCGGACGTTCTCGTGCGCCGCGTTGATCGCGTCGCAGAGCTCGCGGCGTCGCGTCCAGAGGAGGACTTCGCCCCCCTTCTCGGCCAAGAGCAACGCCAGCGCCGTTCCCCACGCGCCGGCTCCGAGCACGGCGACCTTCATGGTCACCGATCCTAGCACGCCCCCCCCGCGCCCAGGGCGCCCCGGTTCCGACGCCACGGTCGGGGGCGCGAGGCTTCCACGGTGCGCCGGCGTCCACGCATGCGCCATGTTGCTCGCTCGCTGCGACGCCATGAGCGCTATGCTGCCGTCTCGATGCGCCTATCTTTGCGCCGACTTCGAGACCCGAGGGCCGTCGCCGTCGGGCGGCCGCTCTCGTCACGCCTCGCATCCGTCGCATCCGTCGCATCCGTCGCATCCGTCGCATCCGTCGCATCCCTCGCGGCCAGCGCGGCGGCGTTCGCCGCGGTTGTCGCTGCCGGCGGCTGCTCGCCGAACGCCGTGTGCAAGCTCGCCGGACCCATCAACGATCCGTCGAACTACACGCTGCGCCGGAGCATCATGAGCTTCGGCCTGGGGCAGTTCTGCCAGCAGATGACGGCGCACAACGCGCCGCTCAAGCTGACGCCGGACGCGAACGTCGTCGGCCGGTTCTTTCCGCAGCATTGCACCCAGCAGACGCTCCAGAACGGGGACCTCTGGGTCCAGTTCGACGGGATCGGGTACGCGTGGACGGCCCTATCGAAGAAGGTGACGTTCACCTCGGCGGCGACGATTCAATACAACCAGGACTTCAAGTGCGCCGAGGACAACGCGATCTACGCATACTTCGACACGCGGTCGGTCTCGGCGCCCGACTTTCGCGTGGGCCAGATCGAGCAGCCGGTCGCGAACCTGATGCAAAACTGGATCACGCCCTTCGCCGACACGTTCGGCCAGCAGATGGTGTCGGGCCAGCTCGGGCAGGGGTTCACGGTCATTCAGGAGACGAACGGCAGCGTCGACTTCAGCATCGGCCACCTGCCGGTCGGAACTCACCCGTCGCACCCGTACGACGTGCACGGCGCCGACCGCGTCACCTACGAGAACCTGCGAACCGAGGTGCACACCGGCGAGCGTGACTTCATCGGTCCGATCACGGTCGAGGGGTCGGGTCGCGCCATCTTCGTCAAGATGCACCTCGAGGGCGTGCAGGCGGCCGACGTCTTCGTCGTACCGAAGGCCGAGGGCGACGCGTCACTCCAGCTCTACACCCAGTATGGCGCGGTCGGCGCGCTCGCCTATCCGCCGCGCTTCGCCGACGTCGTGCAAGCCGGCGTCGAATATCAGCGGGCGGTGCCAGTCGCGGCGGGTATGTACTATGTCGTGCTCGACAACACGTCCGCGGCGGGGCAAGCCGCCCCGCCCCCCCCGCTCTTCGGCGTCGGGGATACGGCTGCGGTCGTCAACTACGTGATCCAGCTTGGTGACGCCCCTTGAAGACGGAAGATTCCCCAGTCGTGCAGGTTGGCGACGAGAGTCCGCTCAAGCCGCTCAAGGCGGAAGAGTCCACGCACACCAACGGCGTGGCGCACGCGGTCGACGGCAATACCGACCCCGCCGATGCTGACGGGCCGCCCCCACGGTCGGCGGCCGATCTTCCGCCGTTGACGCGCTCGCGCATCCTGCGGTGGCTCTACTGGGGCCTCTGGTTCGTGGTGTTGCCCATCGTGCTCGCGTCCGCGCTCGTCTGGGCGCTCACGCCGCCGAGCGGGGCCGAGCTGTCGTCGGGGCTCGGGGCGATCCAGTCCCTCGTGCGCGCGCAGCCGGTCCCGGTCGCGATCGTCGTCTTCACGATGTTCGAGATCGTGCTCTGGGCCGCGCGCCACCAGCTGCCGTTCGCCTCGCACGCCCACCCGCCCCTTCGTCCCGACCTGCCCGTGCGCCTGCGCGGGTCGTTCGAGCGAGCGCGGGCGCTGCTCGACGAGGCCGAGATGATCCTCGGCCGCAACGAGAAGGCGGTCATGCGAGAGCTCGCCTCCAGGGAACGCCAGCAGCTCCGCGATCACCTCGACGAGCTCCGCGACTCGATGGACCGCGTCCCGTTCGACGAACACTCGTTCCTCGAGTGCCTCGCCCACGCCGAGAGCGAAGTCGACGGTCACCTCGGCCGCTGGCGCAAGAGCGAGGTGCGCGAGTACATCGAGGCGATCTTGATGGCCGTCGCCGTCGCGTTCGCTCTGCGCGCCTTCGTGATCGAGGCGTTCAAGATCCCGAGCGGCTCGATGATCCCGACCTTGATGGTGGGCGACCACATCTTCGTCAACAAGTTCAGCTACGGCCCGGCCATTCCGTACACGCACTCCCGCGTGTGGACGAGCATGCCGCCGCATCGCGGCGACGTGATGGTCTTCGCGTTCCCGGAGCACCCGGAACAAGACTTCATCAAGCGCGTCATCGTCACCCCGGGCGACAAGCTCGAGGCAAGGAATGGTCACCCGATCATCAACGGGTGGGACGTGCCGAGCTGCCGCGTCGGCCCCTGGACGTACGAGGACTACGACTCGCCCATCAGCCGCCACGAGGGCGATCTCTACGTCGAGTACCTGGGCGACGAGTCGTATCTGACGTTCTACGACCGCGCGTCGCGCGGCTATCCTGACGAGTATCAGGGCCCCTTCTTCGTCAAGGAAGGAGAGGTCTGGGTCATGGGCGACAACCGCAACAACAGCCACGACTCGCGCATGTGGTTCGGCGGCCAGGGCGGCGGCGTCCCGTTCGAGAACATACGCGGCCGCGCCCTCTTCGTGTGGTTGAGCGTGAGCGACAACGGCATGGACTGGTCGCGCGAGGGGGCTCCGGTCATGGGACGCCCGCGGCTTCCCCCGAGCGCGTCCGGCCTCGAGCCGCAGTTCGAAGACTGCCTCAAGAACCGCCCGCCCGTCACCACCCCCCCGCTGCCGAAGTGACCGGCGTGACCGCGCGGCGCTCGGGCACGGCCCCCCTGCGCGTCGTCGCCGCGGCCCTCTGCGGCCCGGCCATCGCTACGCTGATCGCGACCGCCGCGTGCAGCGGCGCGCGCAACGCCGCCCAGCGCGATCCCATGAAATGCGAGCGCGATCCCGCCTGCGCCAAAGCCCGCGGCAGCTACTCCGACTGCACCCAGCAATGCGTCGACAACCCCGAATGCGTCGATCGCTGCCGAGGCGCCCAGGTGGACCGCATGGGCCATCCTTGAGTCGTTGGGGGGGGCCTCACTAGGAACTAGGAGAGCGAGATTCCGAGGGGGAGATGGGCCGCAGAGGGCGCAGAGGGCGCAGAGCTGAGATGGGGTTTGGGGTCGCGACCGTCTCGTTCGCCGCGTGAACGGGGGCTCCCTCATCTTTGCGTCCTCTGCGCGTCAGCGGCCAATCTCCTCTCCCCTCAACGCGTGCAGCTAGAGACGGAAGTGAATCGACTTGGGGCGGGTGAGGCCCTCGAAGCCTAGCGCGCCGAGGCTGACGCCGCGGCCGGAGTCTTTCCAGCCGCCCCAGGGTTGGGCCGGGTCGAGGTAGTCGCAGCGGTTCATGAAGACCGTTCCGTACTCGAGGCCTCTCGCGAGCCGCGCGGCGCGATCGCGATCGGTGGTCCACACGCTGGCGGTGAGACCGAGGCGCGAGTCGTTCATCTTCGCGAGGGCCTCGTCGTCGGACCCGACGGCCATGACGGCGACGATTGGCCCGAACGACTCGCGGTTGAAGAGGTCCATCGACTGGTCGCAGTCGGCGATGAGCGTCGCCTCGAAGAAGCGGCCGTACCCGTTCACGCTCGCGGCCTTGCCGCCGGCGATGACGCGCCCCCCGCGCGCCGACGCGTCGCCGACGAAGGCCTCGAGCTCCGCGACGTGCGGGCGCTGGGCGATGGGCCCGAGCGTCGTGTCGGCGTGCGTCGGATCGCCCATGACGTAAGCGCGCACGAGCGGCGCCGCCGCCTCGACGAACCGGTCGTAGACCGACTTGTGGACGTAGACCCTCTCGACGGCGCAACAGCTCTGGCCGGCGTTGTAGACCGCGCCGTCGACGACGTTCTCGACCGCCTTGGCGAGGTCGCAATCGGCGGCGACGTACGCCGGGTCGTTGCCTCCGAGCTCGAGGGTCGGGTGGAGGAACCGCTTCGCGGCCGCCTCGACCATGCGGTGCCCTCCGAAGACGCTCCCGGTGAAGACCACGTGATCGACGCGCTCGTCGGCCACCATGCGCTCGCTCTGCGCGTGGTCGCAGTCGATCGCCTGGACGAGGTGCGGCGGAGCGCCCGCCTCGGCGAACGCGCGCGCGAAGTGCTCGCCGCACAGGGGCGACCGGGGGCTGTGCTTCACGACGACCGCGTTGCCCGCGAGCACCGCCGGTACGACGCAGTTGATGGCCGTGAGCAGCGGGTAGTTCCACGCCGGGAGATCGAGCACGACCCCGAGTGGCTCGCGGACGACACGCCGCTCGAAGCCGGCCAGCGGAGGCAGCGGGGCGTCGGCCAGTGAGGTCTGCGCGATCGCGATCAGGTATCGGGCGCGCGCCGAGGTGGTCTTCACTTCGCCGCGCGCCTGCGCCAGCGGCTTGCCCATCATCCGCGTGATGTCTCCTGCAATCGACTCGGCGCGGGCCTCGAGCGCGGCGACGGCACGCTCGCAGAGCGCGATCCGGTCGGGCAGCGCGCTGTTTCGCCACGCCCGCGCCACTTCCCGGGCACGGTCGAGCACCGCGCCCGCGGCGCGCTGATCCGCCAGAGGCACCTCGCAGGCCGGCTCGCCGGTGAAGGGATTGTCGACCAGCAGCGTGTGCGTGTTCGGGTGCGGGTGAGCGCCGCTCGACATGGGCGTGGACATGGGCCCGAGGATAGCGCACCCGGATCGTCGTGCGCGTCGCCGCCGCTCGAACCCATCTCGTCGCAGCGGCGTGCAGCCAGACCATGCACTAGAGTGACGCCCGGTGCGTGCTCGTCGGTCTTCTCGCGGTTCGTGGTCACTGCGCCGCCAGCAAGAAGTGCTGCCTCCTCGACGCGCTCGGGCTGGGCTGCATCGGCAACACCGCCGCGTCGGTGTGCGGAACGGTCGCCGGCACTTGCTACTGCTGGCAGTACGGGGGCAATCTGCCGGGCACGCTGCAGACCGAAAGCCCGTCGAGCTGCTCCGCCTCGTGCGGAGCGTCAGCCGATCCCGCCTGGAACTGATTCCCGAAGAGGCGAGCCATGAGCGATCCGAAGATCCCCGACCTCGTCGACGAGACCAACGACGAGTCGTTTCCCGCGAGCGACCCCCCCGAGTGGTCCGGGACCCACGCCGGGCCCCCCGGGCACGACGGCGCTGCGCCGGCCGCGGGCTTGCGCACCATTGCGAGCGCGTTCCCCGTCGACGAGGCGATCGCGCGCGTCGAGCGCGCGGTGACGGCGGCGGGAATGAAGGTCTTCGTGCGGATCGATCAGGCCGCCGAGGCGCGCGCGGTCGGCCTCACGATGAGGCCGGCGGTGATCCTCGTCTTCGGCAACCCCAAGGGGGGTACGCCGCTGATGGTCGCGAGGCCCACGGTCGCGATCGACCTGCCGCTGAAGGCCCTCGCCTGGGAAGACGACCAGGGCGAGCCCTGGCTCACGTACAACACCCCCGCGTTGCTCGTGCAGCGGCATGGCGTCGACGCGAAGCTCGCGGCCACTCTCGCCCCCGTCGGTAACCTCCTCGAGAAGGCCGTGCGAGCCTAGCGCGAGCCTGGCGCGAGCCTGGCCGACGGCCCGCGCTCGTTCGTCCGGGTCGGTCGCGAGTGCTATCTTCGCGACCATGAACGACGACGCCAGCTTCGCGGTCTCACCCCCCACGATCCGGCTCGGCGATCTCGAGGTGTGCCGCCTCGGCTTCGGCGCAATGCGCTTGCCCGGCAAGGACGTGTGGGGCGAGCCCGAGGACCCCGCGCGTGCGCGCGCCGTGCTGAAGCGCGTCGTCGACCTCGGCATGAACTTCATCGACTCGTCCTGGTACTACGGCCCGCACGTCGCGAATCGGCTCATCGCGGAGGTGCTGTATCCGTACCCGAAAGACCTCGTCATCGCCTCGAAGCTCGGCGGAATGCGCACCCCCGACAAGGGGTGGGCCGCGTTCTCGACCCCCGAACAGCTCCGCGAGGGATGCGAGCACGACCTGAGCGAGCTGAGACGCGACGTTCTCGACGTAGTGCACCTTCGCTACATCGGCGCGCCGGGCACCGTACCATTCCTCGAGTCCCTCGATGCGATGATCGAGCTGAAGAAGGAGGGCAAGATACGGCACCTCGCGCTCAGCAACGTGAATGCCGCGCAGCTCGCGCAGGCCCTCGCGAAGACGCCCATCGTCGCCGTTCAGAACATGTTCAACGTGGGCGGCGGTACGAGCGCGCTCGCGAAGATGACCCACGCCGAGGTCGAGTCGCCCGAAGCGGTGCTCGCGTCGTGCGAGGCCCAGGGCATCGCGTTCCTCCCGTTCTTCCCGCTCGCGGTCGGTGCGCTCGGCAAGCCGCAGCCGGCGCTCGCCGCGGCCGCGGCGAAGCATCGCGCGACCCCGGCGCAGATCGCCATCGCCTGGCTGCTCGCGCGGTCGCCGGTGATCCTGCCGATCCCGGGCACGAGCTCGCCCGAGCACCTGCAGGAGAACTGGGACGCGCGACGAATCGCGCTCACCGAAGACGAGGTCGAGTCCATCGCGACGGGCTCTCGAGCGACGGGATGACGTGCCCCGCGCCGCGTCTCAGCCCGTGACCTGCGCCTCGCGCGCCTCGCCCGCCGCGAGCACCTTGCCCGTCGCGGTCCGGGCGCGCGCGAGCTTCCGCGGCTCGCCTTCGAAGACGATGCGCCCGCCTTCTTCGCCGGCTTCGGGCCCGAGCTCGACGACCCAGTCGGCGCTCGCGATGACGTCGGGGTGGTGCTCGATGACGACCAGCGTGTCGCCGCGCTCGACGAGGCGCTCGAGCACGCCGAGGAGTCGGCGCACGTCGGAGAGGTGCAGCCCCGTGGTCGGCTCGTCGAGGACGTACACCGTGGGCTCGTGCGCCGAGCCCGCCGTGAGCTCGGCGGCCAACTTGAGCCGCTGCGCCTCGCCCCCCGAGAGCGTGTTCGACCCCTGGCCGATCTGCACGTAGCCGACGCCGAGGTCGGCCAGCGTGGCGAGCGGCCGGGCGATCTTCCGGTGGTTCGCGAAGATCTGCGCTGCGTCGGCCGCCGGGAGATGCAAGACGTCGCCGATCGACAGCCCGGCGAAGCGGACCTCGAGGGTCGACGGCTCGAACCGGGATCCGCCGCACGCTTCGCAGGGCGCGATGACGTCGGGCAGGAACGGCATCTCCGCGACGATGATCCCCTGACCCTCGCACACGGGGCAGCGACCGCCGCCGGTCTTGCCCGCCTTCGCGGTCTTCATCGAGGGCGTGTTGAACGAGAAGCGCGCCGCCGAGTAGCCGCGCATCTTCGCGTCGGGGAGCGAGGCGAAGAGCTTTCGCACTTCGTCCCAGACGCCGAGGAACGTGGCGGGCACCGAGCGCGGGGTGCGGCCGATGGGCGACTGGTCGACGGCGAGGGCGCGCTTCACGACCTTGTAGCCCTTGAGGCCCGCGTGCTCGCCCGGCTCGGGCGACACGAGCCCGAGCGCGCGTCGCAGCGCGGGATAGAAGACGTGGCGCACGAGCGTCGACTTGCCCGAGCCGCTCACCCCCGCGACGACGCACATGCGCCCAACGGGCACGCGAAAATCGACGTTCCGGAGATTGTTGGCGCGCGCGCCGGAGAGCTCGATCCAGGCGTCGGCCATCGGGCGTTTCGGTCGATCGAGGCGACCGGTCTCGAGGAGGGCCCGCGCGGTGGGCGAGCGCGGATCGGCGAGGACCTGCGTGGCCGGCCCTTCGGAGACGACGTGACCGCCGTTGCGACCGCCGCCCGGACCGATGTCGATGACGTGGTCCGCCGCGCGGATCGTCTCGGCGTCATGCTCGACGACGAGCACCGTCGAGCCCATGTCGGCGAGCTGCCTCAGGTTGGCCATCAGCCGCCCCGTGTCGCGCGGGTGCAGGCCGATCGTCGGCTCGTCGAGCACGTAGAGCGCGCCCGTGAGCCCGCTCCCGAGCTGCGCGCTCAGGCGAAGGCGCTGCATCTCGCCGCCCGAGAGGGAGCTGGCCGGGCGATCGAGGGCTAGGTAGCCGAGCCCCACCTGCTGCACGAACGTCAGTCTGCGAAGGAGCTCGGCGTGCGGCGCCTTGGCGATGATCGCGTCCCTCGCGTCGAAGCGCCACGCCCCGATCTGGGCGAGCGCGCCGGCCACCGATCGCGCTGTGGTCTCCGCGTACGACTGCCCGAACATGCGAACGCCGCGAGGTACCGCGCTGAGGCGCGAACCGTGGCACGTCTCGCACGTCTCGTAAGGCGGCTCGTATTCTTCGACGGTGGTCGGGCCGCCTTCGACGCCGGTGCCCAGGCAGGCCTCGCACTGGCCCTGCTTGGTGTTGAACGAGAACCACCGGGGGTCGAGCTCGGGCACGCCGGTGCCGCAGTGCGGGCACGAGCGGTCGGTCGAGAGCATCTGCTCGGAGAGGCCGATCACCGCGTTCGGAGGCCCCTCTCCCACGCGCACCGCGCCGCCGCCCCAGGTGAGCGCGCGATCGAACGTGGCGCGATCGAGGTCGGCCAGCTTGCCGAAGTACACGATGAGGTCGACCGTGTGCTCCCTGGTCTTCGCGAGCTTCGGCGGCGGATCGATCGACACGATGGCTCCGTCGACCCGCGCGGCCTGAACGCCCGCGCGCGACGCCATCGTGAAGAGATCGAGGTAGGTGCCTTTGCGCGCTCGCACCGCGGGCGCGTAGAGCGTGTGCTTCGCCGCCGGCTTCGCTGTACCGCCGCGCCGCGGGCGAACGAGGCCCCCGAAGACTGCGTCGGCGCTCCTTGGTGCCACGACGGTGTCGCACTTGGGGCAGTGGAGCTCGCCCACCTTCGCGTAGAGGAGGCGCAGGTAGTGCGCGACCTCGGTCACCGTCGCGACCGTGGAGTTTGCGCCGCCGCGCGACGTCCGCTGCTCGAGCGCGATCGAAGGCGGCACGCCCGTGACCGAGTCGACGTCTGGCCGAGGCAAGGTCGGCAAGAACTGCCGCGCGTACGGCGTCAGGGTTTCCATGAAGCGCCGCTGCCCCTCGGCGAACACCACATCGAACGCGAGCGATGACTTCCCCGACCCGCTCGGCCCCGTGACCACGCAGATCTTCCCGTGCGGTATCGCGCACGACACGTCCTTCAAGTTGTGCTCCCTCGCGTGCGATACCACGATCGAGAGAGAATCAACGGGAAGGCGGGAAGGCGGGAAGTTTTCTTGTTTTTTGGTCTTCCCGTCTTCCCGTCTTCCTGTTTCTCGATCTCGGAGGGCCTCTCCCGTGCGCGTGGGCGTCTTGGCGACCTGCTCGGGGGTCCCTTCGGCGACCAGGTGGCCGCCGTGGGGGCCGCCGCCGGGGCCGAGATCGATGACCCAGTCGCAGGCTCGGATGACGTCCAGATCGTGCTCGACGACGATGACGCTGCCGCCGTCGTCGACGAGCCCCTGCAACGTGCTGACGACGTACGCCGCGTCTTGTGCGTGGAGACCCGCGCTCGGCTCATCGACGACGAAGAGCGTGCCCTTGGCCTCTTCGGAGAGGGCCCGCGCGAGCTTCAGGCGCTGCGCTTCGCCGCCCGACAAGGTGGAGAGCGGCTGGCCGAGCGGCAGGTAGCCGAGGCCCACCTTCACGATCGGGTCGAGGGTGCGCCGGAGGACGTAGTCGCGATCGTCTTTCGGATCGAAGAGCGCGAGCACCTCTTCGACGCTCATCGCGAGCACCTCGGCGATCGAGCGCCCCTCGTGCGTGACCGCGAGCACCTCCGGCTTGAAGCGCTGGCCCTGGCACACGGGGCAGAGCAGCTGCACGTCGGCCAGGAACTGCATCTCGACCGTCTCGTAGCCCTCACCCGAGCACTCTTCGCAGCGGCCGCCGGGGACGTTGAACGAAAAGCTGGCCGCCGTCAGGCCGCGGCGACTCGCCTCGGGCTCGGCGGCGAAGCGGGCGCGCACCCGGTCCCACGCCTTGACGTACGTGGCGGGGTTGCCGCGCGCCGTGCGGCCGAGCGGCGACTGATCGACGAGCACCGCGCGCGTCACTTGCCCCAGACCGTCGAGCGCGTCGTGGGCGCCCGGCTTGTCGACGGCGAAGTTCCCGAGCCCTCGGGCCGCGGCTCGATAGAGGACGTCGTGCACGAGCGTCGACTTTCCCGACCCGCTCGGGCCGGTGACGGCGCACAAGACCCCGAGCGGGAAGCGCACGTCGACGCCGCGGAGGTTGTGCTCACGCGCTCCGCGGACCTCGAGCCACGCGCGGCCCGGCCGGCGCGAACGAGCCGCCGAAGGCGAGCGCGCCGAGCCCGCGGACCTGGCAGACCCGGGCGATGCCTCGCTCCACGCCTTGCCCGTGGGCAGATCGAGCCGCTTCGCCAGCTCGGCCGGCGTCCCGTCGAACAGGATCTGTCCGCCGGCGGGCCCGGCGCCCGGGCCCATCTCGAGGACGCGATCGCACGCGCGGACGACCAGCGGCTCGTGCTCGACCACGAGGACGCTGTTCCCGCCACGCGCGAGATCGCGCAGGACGCGCGACAGCGCCGGGACGTCGGCCGCGTGCAGGCCGACCGTGGGCTCGTCGAGAACGAAGAGGGTGCCGGTCAGCGCGGCGCCCAGCGCCGTGGTCAGGCCGGCGCGCTGCGCCTCGCCTCCGGAGAGCGTCCGAGCCTGGCGATTGAGCGTCAGGTATCCGATGCCGACCGCGTCGAGGTAGCCGAGGCGCGACTCGAGCTGCTCTTTCACGCGCTTGCCTTGCGGGTCGCGGGCGGGGAAGGCGCGGAGGCGCTCGAGCGCTTCGGTCACGGTCAGCGCGTGCCACGCCGCGAGGTTCAACCCGGCCACGCGGTACGCGAGCGCGGTCGCGTTGAGGCGGGACCCGTCGCACGTCTCGCAGAGGGTGTACTCGCGGTACCTCGAGAGAAGCACGCGGACGTGCATCTTGTACGTGCGCGTCTCGAGCCACTTGAACCATGCGCGCACGCCCGGGTACTTCCCCTTGTGCCAGGACCCTTCGCCGTCGAGAACGAGCGCGCGCTGTTCGCTGGTGAGCTTCGCCCACGCGACGTCGAGCGGGATCTTGCGGGCCTTGCAGAACTTCTCGAGGATGCCGCGCTCCCAGGTCGTGCTTGCGCCGCTCCACGGCTTGATCGCGCCCGCCTTCAGCGAGCGGCTGGCATCGGGGACGACCTTGGCCCAGTCGACGGCGATGACGCGGCCGAACCCGCGGCACGCTTCGCAGGCGCCGAAGGGGGAGTTGTAAGAGAAGAGCCCCGGACGCGGCGGCTCGAACTGACGCGAACACGCCGGGCACACGAGCCCGCGGCGCACGCTGACGTGGCTGCCGGGACCGGGCGCGGCGTGCGCGGCCGTCGCTCCATTCACGTCGTGCCCGTGGCTCGCGTCGTGCGCGGCGTTGGTCTTGCCTTCGTCGACCCGGAGCTCGGCGTGGCCGTGGCCGTGGGTCCACGCCGCCTCGATCGCCTCTTGAAGGCGGCGCGCGTCGGTGCGTCGCACGGTCACGCGGTCGACGACCACTTCGACCCGGACGCCGGGCGACGTGGCTTCGCTGGGCCGCACTTCGTCGATCTCGCGGACGACGCCGCCGACGACCAGCCGGCGATATCCGTTCTGGGTCAGGCGCTCGCGGATCTCGAGGAACTGCTCGGCGTCTTCGAGCCGGATGGCATACGTGACGATCGCGCGCGCGCCGTCGTGCGTCTCGGCGAGCTTCGCGGCGGCGTCGCGCGGCGAGGTGTCGACCGCGTCGAGTCCGCACGTCGGGCACGTGGGGATGGCTTCGCGCCCGAAGAGGCCCGCGAGGTAGGGCTCGAGGTCGGCCATGGTCGCGAGCGTCGATCGGCTCGACTTCACGGGCGCCCGCCGGTCGACCGCGACCGTCGCGGCGATGGGCGCGAGCTCGTCCATCGGTGGCCGCTCGAGCCGCTCGAGGAACTGGCGCGCGTAGGGGCTGAAGCTCTCCACGAACCGCCTCTGCCCTTCGGCGTACAGCGTGTCGAGCGCGAGCGACGACTTGCCCGCGCCGCTCGGGCCCGTCAGGGCCACGAGCTCTCCGGGGTTGAGGACGAGGTCGACGCTCTTGAGGTTGTGAGCGCGTGCGCCGCGCAGCCGGATCGGCCTCATCGCAACCTAGCCCGAGCCCGGCAGCTCGACGCGGAAGGTCGCTCCGGGGGGCGTCGCGCCGGGCGAGGCGACGGGATCGAGCAGCGTGATCGCGCCCGCATGAGCCATCGCGATGCGACGGGCGAGCGAGAGGCCGAGGCCCGTCCCGCCGGCCCGCGCCGTGACCAGCGGCTCGAAGATGCGCGCCGCGATGGCTTCGGGAACGCCGGGACCGTCATCGGCGACTTCGATGACGACACGCCCCGACTCGATGCGCGCCCGGGTGACGATTGTGGGAACGCGCGGAGCGCTCGCGTGGATCGCGTTCTCGTAGAGCACGTGGAACATCCGCGCGAGGAGCCCCGGATGAGCGCGAAGACGGATGCCGCGCGGCTCGAACGTGTCGTCCCAGGCCGCGGCCTCGGCGAGGTCGTCGCGCGCGACGGCAATGGCGTCGACGAGCAAGATGGGCTCGGACTGCAGCGGCTCGCCGCGGGCGAGCCCCATGAGGTCGTCGACGATGGCGTGGGCGATGCGCGTATGCTTCTCGATCTTGACGACGTGCGGCTTCGCGGCGGTGGCGTCTCCGCGATCGACGTCTTGCCGGGCGACGTACGCGCTCGCTGAAATGATCTGCAAGACGTTCCGGAGCTCGTGGGCGACCTCGGCTGCGATTTCGCCGATGACCACGAGCCGCTCGCGCGTCTCCTCGCGTTCATCGGCAAGCTCGCGCATCAGCGGGGTCGAGCCTAGCGCCCGTATACGACATCCGCCATGGCGGGCCCATGCCGAGATCGACGAACGAATGCGGCACGGCCAAGCTGGCGACGAGGCGCCGCGAATTGCCTCACGAATCGGCTCGCGACTGGGCTAGCGAATGGCGTCCGCGTCCCGTCCCCCCGGGCGTTCCACGCCGCCGCCGACTTACGGGCTTTGGCCACGGCGCGAAACGTCGTAAGTTTCAGGTCCGGGGCCGACCCGCGTCCCTCAATGGCCTCCGCCCACCCTGAGAATAAGATCGGCGTCGGTACGTTGCTCGTCAGCAAGTACCGGGTCACCCGCGAGCTAGGCCGCGGTGGGATGGCCGCGGTCTACGAGGCGGAGCACATCAACATCGGCAAGCGCGTGGCCATCAAGGTGCTCGCGGCCGAGCTGGCGAACTCGGCGATCGTCATCGAGCGCTTCATGCGCGAGGCGAGAGCGGCCGCGAGTGTGAAAAGTCCGTACATCGTCGAGGTGTACGACTCGGGCCGACTCGAAGACGGCCGGCCCTTCATCGCGATGGAGCTGCTCGAGGGCGAATCGCTCTACGACCGCATGGCGCGGGTGCGGCTCATCGACGCCGACACGACCGTCCGGATCATCACCCAGGTCGCCAAAGGCCTCACCAAGGCCCACGCCATCGGCATCGTTCACCGGGATCTCAAGCCCGAGAACATTCACCTCTGCAAAGGCGAAGATGGCGAAGAGATCGCCAAGATCCTCGACTTCGGTCTCGCCAAGTTCTACTCGCCGGTCAAGACCGACGAGAAGACCGCGCGGCTCACGCGCGAGGGCGCCGTCTTCGGGACGCCCGCGTACATGTCGCCCGAGCAGGTGAAGGGGCAGGGGAGCGTCGATCAGCGCGCGGACCTCTGGGCCCTCGGTTGCATGGCGTTCGAGTGCCTGACGGGCCGGCCGGTATGGAACACCGAGCAAGGCGTGGCGATGACCTTCGCCGCGATCGCCGCGTCGCCGCTCCCGATGCCGAGCCGGTTCCGACCGGACCTGCCGACCACGTTCGACGCCTGGTTCAAGCACGCGCTCGAGCGCGACCCGAACGCGCGCTTCCAGACGGCCAAGGAGCTGTCCGACGACCTCGCTCGCGCGCTCGAAGTCGGGCCCATCTCGCTGGCCAGCGCAGCGGGGGCGCCGAGCCAGATCGAGCTCGAGGCGATCGCCGGTCTTCAAGAGGTTCAGCGAGACGGCGACACGGCCCCTTCGTCGCGGCGAGGCTCGGGGATCAAGACGGCGGACGCCGACCCCACCGAAGAGAGCGAGCCGCTCGATCTGCTGACCTTGAGCTCGCGCCGCTCGGCGCTGAGCGCGACGGAGATGCCACCGACGGCGGCGCCCGAGGAGCCGCCGCCCGTCTCGCGAAAGCGCAAGGGCGTGCTGGTCGGGCGCCTCTTCCTGTGGATGATCGTGCTCGCCGGCGTGGGCACCGGGGGCTGGTTCGGATACGTGAAGGTGGTGCGCCCGCGCGTGGCCGCGAGCCGGCTCGCGCCGGCACCTCCATCCGCCGTGGCGGCCACCGCCGCCGCTCCGCCGGACTCGACCACCGCTCCGCCGCCCGCCGCGCCCGAGCAGCCGAAGTGGGTCGGCCCCATCGAAGAGGGCCAGCAGCTCCTCGTCGCGGGCGACTTCGACGGAGCGCTCCGCAAGTTCAAAGACGCGTCCGACGCGGGCGGCGCAGCGGTAGCCAAGTCGTTCCTCGACCAGGTGAAGCTCGGCGCCGCCGCCACCGGCCCGTGCAAGATGGTCGCGTTCTCGCATCCGCGTATGGGCTACGGCGGCAACATCGGTCGGCCCGCGGTCGCGGTGACTTCGAAGGGGGCGCTCGTCGCGTGGACCGACGACCACGAGCAGCCGGGCCACGACCACGTGTACTCCGTGCTCGTCGACCCCACGGGCCGCCCGACGTCCGCGGCCCGCGACCTGACCCCCGAGGCCGACTACGCGATGCGGCCGGAGCTCCTCGCGGTCGACGATCGAGTGGTCTTGCTCTTCTGGGACAAGAGCGGGCGCGAGCCGGGCGTCAAGGTCCGATGGCTCGACGCCAACGGGCGCATCGGCGGCATGAGCATCGGCGTCGGCGCGGCGAAGGCCGGCAACTACTGGCCCTCGATGGAGCGCGCCCCGGACGGGAGCGGCTTCTGGGTCGGCTGGCAAGCGAGCCCCGACAAGGACGGCGACGACGTGTTCCTCCGGCACCTCGACCCCGAGCTCCTGCCTCGCGGGCCCGAAGTGCGAGCCACCGACTACGCGCCCGACAAGACTTCGGACAAGGCCGACAAAGCGAAAGTCACGCAGGTCAGCGCGCCGAGCCTGGCCGTGTCGAACACCAACCTGTTCGTCGCGTACGCCCTCGAGCGCGACAAGCAGCGCTCCGTCGAGCGGATGCGCATCGCGCTCAACTCGCCCGACCTCACCACCGGGGGCCTGACCGAGAAGGCCGGCAAGCCCGAGCTGTCGGACACCGTCGCGGTCAACGAAGACAGGATCGGCGGCGACTACCCGTCGATCGCGTGCACGAAAGACGCGTGCTTCCTCGTGTGGCACGAGGTCGACAAGGGCGGCGCCGAAGCCGCGCTGATCGACGCGGCGAAGGGCACCGTCCTCTGGCGCAAGCGCTTCGCGCCGAAGGGCGGGCACCCGGCGGTCGCATTCACCGACGACGGCGCCGCCGAGGTCGCGTACTACGAGGCGGGCCGCGTTCGGGTCGCGGCGATCTCGCGCGACGGCGTCGGCGCGACGACCACCTTCGCGAAGGTCACGGGCGATCAGCCCCGGCCGTGGATCGCGCCGGGACGCGGGCGCGGGGAGTGGTTCGTGTCGTGGCTCGATCTCGAGGCCGGGCACACCGAGGCGTTCGTGACTCGCCTGCAATGCCGGAACTGACGGCCGAACCTCGGGCTCTGCTGCCCGATGCGGCGATCGAGGCGCTCTGGGTATCGGCCGACGTGACCCTCGCCGTGGCAGTGATCGCGCGCGTCGCGCCGACGGGCACGCACACGACGCTGGTCGGCTTGACGTTCCTGGCGGCGACCTGGGCGCTCGTGTGGCGCGGAGACGACGAGCGGGTCCGGCGCGCCGGACTCGCGCTGGGCGGCCTGGTCATCCCCGGGCGCCTCGACCTGCGCGCCGCGAGCCGCGCGGCCGGTCGCGCCTTCGCCTGGGCCCTCGGGCTCATGGCCGCCGTCGTCGTTCCCTTCTTCCTCCTCTGGCGCCTGTGGTGGGACCCGCGCATGACGTTCTCGCTGGGCATGAGGCCCGCCGAGCTCGCGAACGAAGTGCTGGGGCAGGTGCTCGTCATCGCGCTCCCCGAAGAGGCGTTCTATCGCGGGTACCTGCAGTCGCGACTCGACGAGGCCTGGGCGCCGCGATGGAACTTGCTCGGCGCGAGCGTCGGGCCCGGGCTCCTGGCGACCGCCGCGATCTTCGCCGTGGGTCACCTCGCGACCGTGCAGATCCCCGCGCGGCTCGCCGTGTTCTTCCCCGCGCTGCTCTTCGGGTGGCTGCGCGCGCGAACCGGAGGCATCGGGGCCGCGGTCTGCTTCCACGCGAGCTGCAACGTCTACTCGCTGCTCCTGGGGCGCGGCTACGGCCTCTACTAGAGCGAGCGGCGGCGTCGCGGAACGAGCCCGTCTCGACGCTCGCCGTGCTCAACGCACAGGAAGTGCGTTTCCGCGCGGCGACCGCCGAGCCGAGCCCGTTCCACTTAGCCGCCGCTCGCTCTAGACGCGTACATACGCACGCGTGTGCAGGACGGGCGCCCCCCTCGGAGGG
>CALFNG010000383.1 GCA_937902985.1 uncultured Myxococcales bacterium | reverse complement strand
ACAGCCCGGCCACGCCCGGCGCTCCCGCCGCGCTGACGCGCCCGGAGACCGCGCCGACGCCGACCACGCTGACCACGCCGTCGGCGCTCGCGCCTCCCGACGCGCGGCCTCTGTCGCCCATGCGCCGGACGATCGCGCGGAGGCTCGTCGAATCGAAGACGACCGTGCCGCACTTCTATCTCTCGATCGACGTCGACGCGGCCGAGCTCGTGAAGCTGCGGGCTCGCATCAACGACGAGCTGTCGGCAAAGGGTCAAGGGGCCAGCGCGGGCGCCGACGGGGACCCGACCATCACGAAGGTGTCGCTCAACGACCTCCTGGTCAAGGCGTGCGCCATCGCGCTCGTGCGGGTCCCCGAGTGCAACGCGAGCTTCTCGCCTGACGCGATCCTCGTTCACCGGCGGGTCGACATCTCCGTCGCCGTCGCCATCCCCGACGGCCTGGTGACGCCCGTCGTGCGGAACGCCGACCAGAAGAGCGTGGCCACGATCGCGCGTGAAGTGCGCGACCTCGCCGGGCGCGCGCGCGCGAAGAAGCTCAAGCCCGAAGAGATGGCCGACGGAACGTTCTCGATCTCGAACCTCGGAATGTTCGGGATCGACCAGTTCGCGGCGGTCATCAACCCGCCCGAGGGCGCCATCCTCGCGGTCGGACAGGTGCGCGACGTTCCGGTCGTGGTCGACGGGACGGTCGTCGCGGGTCAGCGGCTGGCGCTCACGCTCTCCTGCGACCACCGTGTCGTCGACGGCGCGGTCGGAGCGTCCTTCCTCGCCGAGCTCCGCCGTCTCGTCGAACACCCTCTGCGCGTCCTCACGGGGTGAGGGGGGCGCCCTTCGCGCTCGATGAAGAAGATGAACAGGGAGCCCGGGGAGCCGTGAGTATTCTGCGAAATCCGAAGTCAAAACCTTCCCGTACGCCCGTCCTCCCTTTTCATTTTTTCTCGGCGCGTGGGCTCGCAAGGCCGCTGCCTGCTGCGCTCGTGGCGACGCAGCTGTTCGCGGGCGACGCCGGGGCGCGGCGGCCGCCCCGTGCGGGCGCGTGGTCGGTGGGGCTCGATCCGGCGACGGCGAGCGCGCCCGCCGACGGCATCCACGCGCTGAGGGCCCCCGCCCGGGGACGAGCTCGCATCGCAGGTGGGACGTTCACGATGGGCTCGACGCCGGCCGCAATGGAGCTGGCCGTAGCCCTCTGCGCCTCGGAGGGCCGGGGCACGCAATGCCATGACGACGACGTCGTCGCGATGATCGAGGCCGAGGGGGCCGCGCACGCGGTGACGATCTCGACGTTCGAGATGGACCGCACCGAGGCGACCGTCGCGGAGTATGCGCGCTGCGTCTCCGCGGGACCGTGCACTCCGCCGGAGATCCCCCCGAACGACCCTCGCTTCTCGCGCTCCGACCTTCCGGTGACGCATGTACGATGGGACGACGCGGCGGCCTTCTGCCGCTGGTCGGGAGGCCGTCTGCCGACCGAAGCCGAATGGGAATACGCGGCGCGCGGCCCCGAGGACCGGCAGTTCCCCTGGGGGAACGTCTACAACCCGCACCTCGCCAACCACGGCTCGTGGGCCGACGATCGCACCGACGCCACCGACGGGTTCGCCGGGCTCGCGCCGGTGGGTTCGTTTCCCGACGGCGCGACACCCGCCGGCCTGATGGACATGGCGGGCAACGTCGCCGAGTGGGTGGCCGACGAGCTCGAGATCGATCCTTCCGGTCGTCCCGTGGGATACACTCCAGGCCCCGAAGTCGATCCCAGGCCTCGGGCGGGCGGCGGCGGCTTTCACGTCATCCGCGGAGGGTCGTACGAAGACGGCGCGGTATGGATACGGTCAGCGTCCCGCGACACCACGTCGCTGTCGCGACCGGCGTGGATAGGATTCCGCTGCGCGGCGGACGCGGGATGAACATGAGAATCGCACACTTTTCCGATCTTCATCTCCTGTCGCTCGACGGCGTCCCGATGCGCCGATTTCTCAACAAACGATTGACCGGGTGGGCGAACTTGCGGTTCAAGCGCGGACATATCCATCGCGCCTCGCACGTCCGGGCGATCGCGAGGGCGATCGCCGACGCGGGCGTCGACCACGTCGTCGTCACGGGCGACTTCACGAACCTTGCGCTCGAGAGCGAGTTCGAGCTCGCGCGTGACGTGCTCGTACAAGACCTCGGGGTCGATCCGGATCGCGTGACCGTGGTTCCCGGGAATCACGACGTCTACACCCGCGGAGCGATGACCTCACGGCGCTTCGAGATGTACTTCTCCGACTGGCTCGAGAGCGATCTACCCGAGCTTGCCGTCGATACCGCCGCCTCGGCGCGCTTTCCCGTGGTGAAGCTCCGAGGTCATGCCGCCATCGTGTCGCTCTCGAGCGCCGTGCCGCGCTTGCCGCTCGTCGCAGCGGGTGAGCTCGGCCGCGCTCAGCTCGACGCGCTGGCGCGCGTCCTCGCCCATCCGGAGGTTGCGCGCCGAACGCTCGTGCTCGCGCTCCATCACCCCGCGGTTCAAGACGGCTGGTCGACCCTCAAGACGCATCTCGACGGCCTGCGCGACGCTCCCGAGCTGCTCTCGCTTCTCATGCCCTTGTCGCGCGGGCTCGTGCTGCACGGGCACCTGCACCGGCGCATCCAGCGGATCTTGACGACGACCGAGGGCACGGTTCACCACGTCGGGGCGACGAGCGCGTCGTTGCACGACGAGCGCGACGACCGGATGGCCGGCTTCAACGTCTACGAGCTCGACGAGCAGGGAGTGAAGCGGATCGAATCTCGCGTCTGCGACCCGGCGACCGGCGCCTTTGCGCCCGCTAGTGTACCGAAGTACGTGTGAGCGCCGGTGCCCGGTGAATGACGCCCGGAGCCCGCTTTCGCGGTTGACCCGGGCGCGCACGATCTAGCGTCGCTTTGGACTCACCGCGGATTTCCCCGTCATCCGTCGTTGTCAGCTGAGCGCACTCGCGCCCTCCTGCCGAACGACGTTGACCGCCTGCAGCCCCTTCGGGCCCTCTTTGATTTCGAACTCGACGACCTCGTCCTCATAGAGACGCCGGCGACCGTCCCCCGCAATCTGGGAGTAGTGAACGAAGACGTCCGGGCCAGCGTCTTGCTTGATGAACCCCCAGCCCTTCTCGTCGTTGAACCACTTAACCCGTCCCACAGCCATCGGAATGCCTCCACTGCTTGCTTACTTCGCGTACCCGCGCAGGGGGGGGACTCCGTTGCGATGCCCTCGGTAACGTTTGGAGACGCAACGCCTCGAGTCGCCCATGCTTCCCCGCAGACTGCACACTTGCATCGGCGCCGATTGCTCGCCTTGGCAGCGCGGTACGCTAGGGGATTGCGTTCGCGGACGTCAAGCACGGACGACGCTCACCCCCGCCACGGGGATTGACAAGAGACGTTCGTTCTGGCGGTCGCTGTCTGCAGGCGCAGAATCACGTGCAGAGCAGAAATTTTCAGCTACGACCCCGCGTCCGGGCCGACGCCTACGGAGACGCCCTTTTCGAGCGAGTTCAGCTCTTCGAGGTTTGCCCTCACGCGCGGATCGTCGGGCGAGGCTGCCGCCGCGCGGGCCAGCGCAGCGCGGGCCTCGGCGCGCGTCTTGGGGTTTCGCGCGAGGATCGTGGCCAGGTTGATCCACGCGCTCGCGAGCCCCGCGTCGAGCCGGAGCGCTTCTCGGTATTCGGCAATCGCGCGGTCGGGCTGCCCGGCTTGTTGCAGGGCGTACCCGAGGTTTGAATGGAAGGTCGCGCGGGTCGGCTCCAGGGCGGTTGCGCGCCTCAGCTCGGAGAGCGCGCGGTCCAGGTCGTTGGTCGCGAGGAGGGCCGTGCCGAGATCCGAGTGTGCGCGCGGATCTCCGTCGTCGATGCGCGCCCGGAGCTCGTACTGGACGATCGCCTCCTTGGTTCGACCGGTCATCAACAGTGCCGTGCCGAGGTTCCCGTGGCGCGCCGCGCTGCCCAGGTCGAGCTCCGCGGCGCGGGAGAGCTCGCGGACTGCCTCGTCGGCATGACCCGTGGCGAGCCAGGCGACGCCGAGCTGCGAGTGAGCTTCGGGCTCGTCGGGCAGGAGCGTCGTCCCGCGCTTCATCGAATCGATGGCGGCGGGGGCGTCGCCGAGGAGGAGCTGTGCGCGACCCAGCTCGACGAACGCAGCGCCGAAGCCGGGAGTCTCCTTCGCGACGTGGGCCAGGTCCCTCGCCGCCGCAAGGATCGACGTATTGCCTTTGGCCGACGCATAGTCGAGTGCCACGTTCTGCCGTGCAATGCGAACGCGCGCGAGACCGACAGCGGCGCCACCCTTCGAGCCCCTCGAACGGGCAGCCGCGTAGCTCTTGTCGGCCGCGGCGAGGTCTCCGCGCTCGAACGCGTCGTCGCCCGCGGCGAGCTCGGCGTCGCCGGGCTCCCCTCGACCCGACGAGAGCGAGAGGGTCGCAGGCCGCGCCGGCGGCAGCGGTGCGCTCGCCGTCGAATCCCTGGCCGCCGGAGGTCCCGGCAACACCGCGGACGCCGAGCTCCCCGCAGGCGCCGCCGTGGAGGCGGCCGTTGGCGGAGGCGCCGTAGCCGACGTCGTCACGACGGGCGTCTCCCTCGTCGCCGAGGGCGCGATCGGCACCGCCGGCGACTCTGCGCCGCAGGCTGCCAGCGCCAGCACCAGCGCGAGCTCAATCGTGCTTCGCATCGCTCGCATCGCTCGCATCGCTTGCATCGCCGGAGGCATTCGCCGAGCCCGAGGCGGTCGGTGGCTCCCCCTCGTGCCTCTTCACGACCGCCCAGGCGTGCGCCACGATGTCGCGCGCCGCTTCGACGACGTGCTGGTGCCCGCGCGGCGTGCGGAGACTGACCACGTCGCCAGCCGGCCCCTTGGCCTCGAGGACGACGCGGCAGGCGTGCCGCACGGCTTCAGGGACGCGTGGGTCTCTCGAGAGGGCCTCGACGTGCTCGACGTACGTCCGACCCCAGGTCTCGTCGCGCTCGACGATGAGCGCGGCGTTGAGGCCCATTCCGGCGGCGCGCTTCAGCCCGACGACGCCCCCGCGCGCGTCGCCCACGCCCCAGGCCTTTTCCGCGCGCGCCACCTCACCGAGCGCAGCCGCGATCCACTCGTCTGGCGTCAGCCGGTGGAGCCAGTGAGTCTTGTCGCGCCGGAACTCGGTCATGCGTGCTCGCGTTCCCCTCGCCTCGGCTCAGGCGCGGCTCACGTGCGAAGGTGCCGCGCCGTCTGTTCCTTGCCATCGAAGCGCAGCATCACCGGCTTGCCTTCGGCGACGGTCGTCACGCTGACCGGCCGCTTCCACACCCGGAGCACGCTGCGCATGACCTCTTTGGCATAGTCCTGCCGGAGGTCGAGACCTTGATGGTCGTGGCGAAGGAGGAGCTCGCCGCGGTTGTCGTAGTTCGCGTCTTCGACGTAGATGAAGGGGTTGCCGCCGTTGGTGAGCTGGAAGAGGAGCTTGTCTTTCACGGCCTTGAAGTCGCGCGATTCGATCTCGTAGCGCTCGTTCCGGTTCGACCAGCCGAAGCTGAAGAGCTTGTGCTCACGGCAGAACTCGGCGGTCAAGAACTCGTCGATGAAGGTCACGTCGTTGTAGAGCGCGCGAACTTCGAAGATCTTCTTCTTGCCGAGGCCGAGGCGTAGGTTCCAGTTTCGCTTCGCCTCGAGGTCGTCGCACTCTTCCCACTCTTTGCCGAACTGCCCGCGATCCCATCGCTCTTCGATGTGCCGGTACAGCTCGACGCCGAGCTTGTAGGGATTCAACCTGCCGCCGCTCGTCGCGAGCACGCCCGCGGCGTGATCCGCGTAATCGATGATCTCGCTCGCATCCAGGATCTTCTCGGTCATGAGCCGGGAGTGCCAGTACGTGGCCCACCCCTCGTTCATGATCTTGGTCTGCCACTGCGGCGCGAAGTAGTAGGCCTCTTCGCGCACGACCTCGAGCACCTCGCGCTCCCAGCGGTCGAGGGGAGCGTGCTCGAGCAAGAACAGGAGCACGTCGCGCTCGGCGTGCTCCGGGAACTTGGTCGTCTTCTCGCGTTCGGCCTCGATCTTCTTGCGCTGCTCCTCGAGGTACTCCGTCGGATTGATGAAGGACTCCATGTAGTCCTTCGACTTGAGGCGCGGCACCTCGGTGTGCCTGAGCTCCCCCTCGTCCTCCGTGACGCGCTTCACGCGCTTGCCGCTGAACGGCGCGTGCAAATCGAGCAGGTTCTCGAGGCTCAGGCAGTGGTCGACGAACTCCTCGACCTTGTTGATCCCCTGACGCGCGACGACCCGACGCAGCCGCGCGCCGTGGTTGGCCATCTTGTCGATCCAGCGACGGTTGGGATCGTAGGTGCTGGGGCGCTTCACGGGGTCGACCGTTCGACCGCCAGTATCGAGATCGGTTTGCCGGAAGCAGTAGTTGTTCTTGAAGAAGTCGACGTGCCCGTAGACGTGGGCCATCACGAGCTTCTGATCGACGAGCGAGTTCCCCTCGAGCAAGTAGGCGTACGACGGGTTGTTGTTGATGACCATCTCGTAGATCTTCGAGAGGCCGTACTCGTAGCTCTTGGCCAGGCGCTCGTATTCCATTCCGAAGCGCCAGTGCGGATAGCGGTTCGGAAAGCCGCCGTAGGCGGCGATCTCGTTCATCTGGTCGTAGGTCAGGATCTCGAAGACGGTCGGGAAAAAATCGAGCCCGGCCTGAGCGGCGATCTTCTCGATCTTGTTTTGCTCGTCTCGGAGATACGCCGGCAGCGCCGTCTTGAGAGCAAACTCGCTCATGACCAGGAGCTTAGCCCGGCACGCCCGGCGCCTCTACCCGCACCTTCATCCGCCGGAGAGGAGACGATTGAACAGGAAGGCGGGAAGACGGTCCGTGCGTCTTGGAATCGACGCATGGGATCAGTTGCCTTTGCCGAGGAACTCCTTGATGGAGCCCACGATGGCGTCCTTGTCGCGGATCTCGCTCGTGACGACGCGGTCGTCGCGGCCGAAATGTTCGCGGAGGTCTTTCACGAACTGACCCGAGCCGTATGGGCTCTCGACCTGGCCGTACGCGAACATGTTCACGCGGGGGAGGAGCTTGTTCTTGAGGAGATCGACGCACAGGAGCGTGTCGTCCATCGACCAGTTGTCGCCGTCGGAGAAATGGAACGGATAGATGTTCCACTCCTCGGGGGTGTACCGCTCGTCGATGAGCTGCGAGCAAAGCTTGTACGCGCTGGAGATCATGGTCCCGCCGCTCTCGCGCGTGTGGAAGAACGTCTCGCGATCGACCTCGCGCGCGACCGCGTCGTGGATGATGTAACGACTCTCGAGTCCCTTGTATTGCTTCTGCAGCCAGGCATCGATCCAGAAGCTCTCGATGCGGACGATCTCTTTCTGCTCGTCGCCCATCGAGCCGGAAACGTCCATCATGTAGATAATGACGGCGTTGGCGACCGGCTCGGCCTCGGTCTTCCAGCTCCGGAAGCGCTTGTCGCTCGGAATGGGCACGACGACCGGGTTCGTCGGCGAGTAGGTGCCCGTCGCGATCTGGCGCTTGAGCGCCTCGCGGTAGGTCCGCCGGAAGTTCCGGAGCGACTCGGGCCCGACCCGGCGGATGCTCGTGTACCGGTCCTTCTCGTTGATGATCTTGCTCTTGCCCTTGTCTTCGATGTCGGGCAGCTCCAGCTCTTCCCCGAGGATCGCCGCGAGCTCATCGAGCGTGACGTCGACCTCGAGCGCGTGGTCACCCGGCGACGAACCCGCCTGCCGGCCCTCGCCCTCTTCTCCGTCGGGATCGCCGCCCATCGGATCGCCGGGATCGCCTTCGCCCTGCCCCGCTCCCCCGCGTTGGCGGTCGCCGAACGAGAAGTGCGGGATGTCGATCTGCGGGATCGGGATCGAGACGACGTCTTTGCCGTGACGACCGATCAGCTCGCCTTGCGAGATGTACTTGCGCAGGTTCTGCCTGATCCGGCCGCGGACGATCGCGCGGAAGCGAGAGTGATCCTGGTCGATCTTCAGGGACATCGCTTTCGTAGTCTAACGCCCCTCGGGAATCTCTGCTCACTTTGCCTTCACGCGTCGCCGAGCTTCTTGTCCTCGAGAGCGACCCTGGCCAGCCAGAGGCACACGAGCGCGTTTGCGACCTCCCAGACGCGCGCCAGGAACGCGCCGGCAACGAAGCCGGCATCTCCCGACCAGGCCATCTGGACCAGCAGAGCCGCGCTGCCGAGCGCGATGCCGCCGATGAGCGGCCGGAGATGCCGGCTGCGAAACCCGATGGCCGCAAGCGCCAGGGTTGGTAGAGCGCTCGCGAGAAGTAGCCATTGATGGGCACCTGCCCCCCAGAGCAGCCCGTCCCACTCGCCCAGCGGGCGCATCGCCAGCTCCACGAAGTCGCGGGCCCTTCCTGACTGGTTTAGCCACCCTGCGAGGGGGGCGAACGAAAGAATGCCCACGCTGGCCAGCGCCGTCCCAAACCACGCGCCGGGGTGCCGCGTCATGCACCCCCCGCGCTTGCCGATCCGGCGGCGCACCACCAGGCCCAGGCCGAGGAGCGCGAGGGCGCGCAGACCCCAGTGCGACCAGAAGACGCGCGAAGTCGCAGCGCCTCCGTCGAGGATGCCCGCGCCGTAAAGGTTCGGGTCCGACCCCGCGGTCGGCGCGCGCGCGCCGCCGAAGAGGGCGTCGCGCACGGCGTCGGCACGCGTGACGCCGAGGGCCTCGATCATCGCGGCGACGCCGGCCACGTGCGGCGAAGCCATGCTCGTGCCGTTGAACGTGCCGAAGATCTCGCACTTGTCTCGACCGCCGTTGCAGATCGTCTGCTGGGTGACGCCCACGCCGGGGGCCGCGATGCCGACCTCCGGCCCGCGCGAGGAGAACCAGGCGATGGTGTCCGTGTCGTCGGTTGCGCTGACGGCGACGACGCCCGGGTACGCGGCCGGCCAACCGACGCGCTTGCCGCTGTTGCCCGCCGCCGCCACGATCACGACCCCCCTCGCCAGCGCGTGATCGACGGCGTCCTTCAAGATGCCGCTCTTGATGGGCCCGCCCAGCGAGAGATTGATGATCTGAGCGCCCTCGTCGGCTGCGAATCGGATGCCCTCGGCGACGTTCGCCACGCTGCCGAAGCCTTGCTTGTTGAGCACCTTCACGGGCATCAGCGACGCGCAGAAGGCGAGGCCCGCCGCGCCGACGCCGTTGTGCGTGGTCTGCGCGATCGTGCCCGCGACGTGAGTGCCGTGGCCCTGATCGTCGTAGGCCTCGCGCGTGTCGGTGACGAAGTTCCACCCGCCCTCGCACCGCGTGCCAGCGAGGTCGGTGCCGCGCGAAAACGGGCCCTTGTCGAAGCACGCGACGCCGGTGTCGATCACGGCGACCGTGACGCCCTGACCGCACGAGTAGCTCCACGCCTTCTCGGCGCCCACGCGGCGCAGGTTCCACTGCTTGCTGGCGTACAGCGGATCGTCGGGAACGAAGGTCTCGCGGTAGATGGCCATGGGCTCGACGTGCTCGATGCGCGGATCGCCCGACAGAGCCTCGATGACGGCGTCTTCGCGGGCCGGATCGACGTCGGCGATTTCCAGCTTGTCGTGCGTGGTGCTCCACGCGCTGCTCGGCCGCATCGTCACGCCGTATCGCGCGCTGAGGTCGGCCAGATCGGCCGCCGTGGCGTCGTCACGGACGTCGATGGCGAGCTCGCCTTCGATCGTGTCGGTTCCAGCGACCGTCGCGTCGGGGCCGAAGGTCGGGTCGACGGAATGGCGGTCGCTCTCGTCGGCGAGGGCGATGGAGCCGCTCAGCAAGAGAGCAGCACTACCAGCGAGGCTTGCAACGGCGGACGCGAACAGGCGATTACGCATGGCGGCTACCGATAACCCTGCATCGGAGAAACCGCGGACGCCAGCGTTTCGAGGAACGGCCCACAAAACGCGAGCGGGTTCGGGAACGCTTTCGCCTCCGAAAGCGACCCGAAGCCATCAGCTCCCGCTCAGAACTGGTGCTCTTCGGTCGAATCTTCGAGCGCGAGCGTCGACGCCTTGCCGCCCGAAATGACCTCGGCGACCTGATCGAAGTAGCCGGTGCCGACCTCGCGCTGGTGGCGAGTCGCCGTGTAGCCGTGGCTCTCGGCGTCGAACTCCGCCTGCTGAAGCTCGCTGTACGCCGCCATGCCGCGGTCCTTGTACTTGTGCGCGAGCTCGAACATTCCGAAGTTGAGCGAGTGGAAGCCCGCGAGCGTGACGAACTGAAATTTGTAACCCATCGCGCCAAGCTCACGCTGGAACTTGGCGATCGTCGCGTCGTCGAGGTTCTTCTTCCAGTTGAAGCTCGGCGAGCAGTTGTACGCGAGGGGCTTGTTCGGGAACTTGGCGCGGATCGCCTCAGCGAACTTCTTCGCCTGAACGAGGTCGGGGGTGCTCGTCTCGCACCAGATGAGGTCCGCGTAGGGCGCGTAGGCAAGGCCACGGGCGATCGCCGTGTCGGTGCCGTGCTTGATCCGGTAGAAGCCCTCGGCCGTGCGCTCGCCCGACTGGATGAACGGGCGGTCGCGCTCGTCGATGTCGCTCGTCAGGAGCTTCGCGCTGTCGGCGTCGGTGCGCGCGACGAGGAGCGTCGGCACGTTCGATACGTCGGCCGCGAGGCGCGCCGCGATGAGTGTGCGGATGAAAGCGCCCGTGGGGATGAGCACCTTGCCGCCCATGTGTCCGCATTTTTTTTCGCTCGCGAGCTGATCTTCGAAATGGACGCCGGCGGCGCCCGCCTCGATCATCGACTTCATGAGCTCGAAGGCGTTCAGCGGACCGCCGAACCCTGCTTCCGCGTCGGCGACGATCGGCGCGAACCAGTTGCGTTCGCTCTTTCCCTCGCCGTGCTCGATCTGATCCGCGCGCTCGAGCGCCGCGTTGATCTTCTTGACGACGGCGGGGACGCTGTTCGCCGGGTAGAGCGACTGGTCCGGGTACATCTGGCCCGCGAGGTTCGCGTCCGCCGCGACCTGCCAGCCCGAGAGGTAGATGGCCTTGAGGCCGGCGCGGACCTGCTGGACGGCCTGGTTGCCGGACATGGCGCCGAGCGCGTTGATGTACGCCTCGCTGTGGAGGAGCTCCCAGAGGCGCTTGGCCCCCAGCCTGGCGAGGGTGTGTTCGATGTGTACCGAGCCGCGCAGCCGTTCCACGTCTGCTTTGGAGTAGGGACGAACGATGCCGTCGAAGCGCGCTGCATGCAGGCGTTCGCCGGAAGCGGCTTGAGTCGCAGTAGACATGGGACGTGATTCTCCTATTTCGATTCCGTGACGAGCAGGTCATACGCAGCCAGGGTCAAGAAGTCCTCGAACTTCGGGGCCGTCGACAGCCGGACGAAGAGCTCGCGCGCCTCGGGGAAGCGACCCCCGGTGAACCGGGCGTCGCCCACCTCGCGGCGGATCCGCTGCATCTCTTCTTCGACGACGCGGGCGAAGCGGTCCTTCTCGAACGGGATTCCGTCGACGGTGGCCTTGTGGCGCAGCCACTGCCAGACCTGCGCCCGGGAGATCTCCGCGGTCGCGGCGTCTTCCATCAGGTGATAGAGCGGAACGCAGCCGTTCCCTCTGAGCCAGGCCTCGATGTACTGAATGCCCACCCGGACGTTGTGCCGGAGGCCGTCGTCGGTGCGCGCCCCTTCGGGAACTTGCAGGAGGTCGGCCTGACCGACGTGCACGTCTTCCCGCAAGACGCCGAGCTGATTTGGCCCCGACATGTGCGCGTCGAAGATCGCCTTGGCGATGGGCACGAGCCCCGGATGCGCGACCCACGTTCCGTCGTGCCCCGCCGTGACCTCGCGGAGCTTGTCGGCGCGGACCTTCTCGAGGGCCGCCTCGTTGGCCGCCGGATCGTCTTTGATGGGAATCTGCGCGGCCATGCCGCCCATCGCGTGGACGCCGCGTCGATGGCACGTCTTGATGAGGAGCTTGACGTAGGCCGCCAGGAACCCCTTGTCCATCGTGATTTGCGAGCGGTCGGGCAACACCGCCGCCGGGTCGTTCGCGCGCTTCTTGATGAAGCTGAAGATGTAGTCCCAGCGCCCGCAGTTGAGGCCCGCCGAGTGCTCGCGGAGTTCGTAGAGGAACTCGTCCATCTCGAACGCGGCGGGCAACGTCTCGATGAGACAGGTCGCCTTGATCGTCCCCTGCGGGACCCCGAGCTTGGCTTGGGCGCGGACGAACACGTCGTTCCACAGGCGAGCCTCGAGGTGGCTCTCCATCTTCGGCAGGTAAAAATAGGGGCCCGTGCCGCGCGCCATCGCCTCACGCGCGTTGTGGAAGAAGAACATCCCGAAATCGAAGAGACCCCCGGGGACGGGCTTGCCGTCGACGACCATGTGCCGCTCGACGAGGTGCCAGCCGCGCGGTCGGACGAAGAGCACGGCGGTCTTCTCTTTGAGCGCGTACTTCTTGCCCGTCTCGGCCGTCAGCGTGATCGTCCGCCGCACCGCGTCTGCCAGGTTGAGCTGGCCATCGACCATGTTGTCCCAGGTGGGACTGTTGGCGTCTTCGAAGTCCGCCATGAAGACGCTCGCGCCCGAATTGAGCGCGTTGATGACCATCTTCCGGTCGGTCGGGCCGGTGATCTCCGTGCGACGGTCGAGCAGGTCGCCCGGCAACGCCGCGACCTTCCAGTCGCGCGCGCGCATGTCGGCGGTCTCGCCGAGAAAGTCGGGGCGCGCCCCCGCGTCAAACTGAACCTGCCTGGCCGCCCGGCGGGCGAGCAGCTCCTCGAGGCGCGGCCTGAACGTGCGCGCAAGATCGGTCACGAAGGAGACCGCAGCCGGCGTCAATACACGGGAATAATCCGGTCGGGTCGGACCGACTAGCGACACGCCTTGGGGGAAGGCTTTTTCAGGCTGAAGGGCCGAGGCATCCGACATCGCGCACCTTACATGAAACATTGCTCAGGAACGGTCAAGCGCTCGAAAAGCTCGTTGAAGAAGGCCTCGTTCAGAATTGTCAATGACACGTTGTAAATCTGTGACAGTATGTCAACGTCTGGCGGAGATGCAACCAAGGTCATGAGTCAACCGAGCAGAGAGCTGCCGAAGCTCGGTCCCAAGGTGCGCGCCCTTCGGCGCCGGGAGATCTTGAGCCAGGTACAGCTGGCCGAAAGACTAGGCATCTCACCTAGTTATCTCAACCTCATCGAATCGAACCGGCGGCCTCTCCCCGCGGCGCTTCTCATCAAGCTGGCGCAGCTCTTCGGGATCGATCTGCACGCGTTCGGCGCCGACGACGACGCGCGCCTCGTGCATGACCTCCTCGAGGCGTTCTCCGATCCCCTCTTCGACGGCCACCTCCTGGCGTCGACCGACGTTCGGGACCTCGCGGTTAACCAGCCGCAGGTCGCGAGGGCGATGCTCGCTCTCTACACCTCTTACAAGACGCAACGTGCGGCCGGCGAGGAGCTCGCCTCGCGGCTCGACGGCGAAGACGCGACGGGGCCGGACCGGTCGCTCCTCCCGTCGGAAGAGGTGAGCGACCTGATTCAGGGCCATATGAACTACTTCCCCGAGCTCGAAGAGGGCGCAGAGGAGCTGTGGAAGAAGGCCCGCCTCGATCCCGAAGAGCTGTACCCGGGGCTCATTCGATACCTCGACAAGCAACACGGGGTGCACGTCCGCATCGCGCGCGGCGAAGCGGAGCGCGGAATCCTACGCCGCTTCGAGGTCGAGAAAAAGATCCTGACGCTGAGCGAGCTCCTGCCGACGCGATCGCGGACGTTCCAGCTCGCGCACCAGATCGCGCTCCTGGCGGGGCACGCCGGCATCGATCGCTTGCTCGCCGACGCGCACCTGACGACCGACGAGTCTCGCGGCCTGGCGCGTGTGGCGCTCGCGAACTACTTCGCGGGCGCGGTGCTCATGCCGTACATGCCGTTCCTCGAGGCGTGCCGCGCGGAGCGCTATGACCTCGACGTCATCGGCCGCCGCTTCCGGGTGGGGTTCGAGCAGCTCTGTCACCGCTTCACGACGCTGCGAAGACCGAGCGCAGAGGCCGTGCCGTTCCACATGATCCGGATCGACGTCGCCGGGAACATCTCGAAGCGATTCAGCTCGAGCGGCATTCGCTTCGCGCGCTTCTCGGGCGCGTGCCCACGCTGGAACGTGTTCGCCGCGTTCATGACGCCGGGAATGATCCGCATCCAGCTCTCGCGCTTCACCGATGGGGCGACGTATTTTTGCATCGCTCGCACCATTCACAAAGACTCCAGCGGTTACCACGCGCAGCAACCGGTTCAGTCGATCGGGCTGGGGTGTCGCGTCGAGCACGCACGCCAGATGGTCTACTCCGACGGCATCGATCTCGAGAGCGCGCACAGTGCGACCCCCGTTGGCGTGACCTGCCGCCTGTGCGAGCGAACCGACTGTGAGCAACGAGCGTTCCCGTCGATCCGTCATCCGCTTCATGTCGACGAGAACGTGCGCGGCGTGTCGCTCTACGCGCCCGTTCCGCTTCGCGTCCTTCGCTGATGAACGGGTCTCGGCCGTCGCTCGCTCTAGGCGGCGCGCGCGGTGGGGGGCTCCGCGAGCGCTTCGGCCCCCTCCGGCAAGCGAACCTCGGGGACGCGGAGACCGATCGTCGCGTCGATCAGCTTCAGGATCACGAACGTGCCGACCGCGGCGTAGGCGCCGATCGCGACGCAGGCGACGGCCTGGACCGCGAGCTGGCTCAGGTTTCCGAAGAGCGCGCCGTTCGCACCCGCGTGATTGAGCGCCTTCTGGGCGAAGACGCCCGTGAGCAATGCGCCCGCGAGACCGCCGACACCTTGAACTCCGAAGGGGTCCGGCGCCCGCGGTGAGCCGAAGCGACCCTTGAGCAGCACCGCCGCGTAGCAGATGGCACCCGCGATGCCGGCGAGCGCGATCGCCATCACGGGCTCGACGTGTCCCGCGCCCGCAGTGATCGCCAGGAGGCCGGCAACGAGGCCGCAGACGACGCCGAGGCCCGTTCCATATCCCACGGCGCCTGCGATGAAGCCGATTGCGACGGCCGCCGAGGGAGCGACGTACCCTGCGGCGGGCGTCGTCGCGACGAGGCCCGAGACCACGCCGTAGGCGACGCCGATCGCCGTCGGTCGACCGCGCTGCGACCACTCCACGACGAGCCAGCCGAGCCCTCCGCCCGCGGCGCCGAGCTGCGTCGTGACGAAGGCCGGGCCGAGCACGATCCCGCTGGCCAGAGCCGAACCCGCGTTCAAGGCCGACCAGCCGAACCAGAGCACGGCGGCGCCGGCGAGCGCGCTGGCGAGCGTCCGGCGCTCGGGATCGCTGGGGCGCTCCGCGATCACCAGCGCGCACACCACGGCGGAGACGCCGGTCGTGCAATGGACCACGATGCCGCCGCCGAAGTCGATCGCGCCGATGCGGGAGAGCCAACCCCCGTGCCCCCACAGCCAGTGGGCCACCGGATCGTAGACGAGGGTCGACCAGAACAGGACGAACGCGACGTAGGCGCCGAGCTTCATTCGCGCGCCCAGCGCGCCCGAGATGAGCGCGGGCGCGATCACCGCGAACATCATGCGGCATGCCGCGAAGGCGATCGCTGGAACGGCGCCGCGCACGTCCGTGATGCCGCCGGTCATTCCTGCGTACGCGAGACCGCCAATGAGACCGTGTCGCGTCGGTCCGAAGGCGAGAGAGTATCCGAACAGGACCCACTGAATGGCGAGGATTGGCAGGGCGACGAGCCACCGGATCAGCATCGACTTCGGGTTCGCCCCGGGGGCGCGACCGGCGTAGAAGAGCGCGAGGGCGGGCGCCATCAGCAGTACGAGCGCGCTGCATACGACGAGCCACGCGCCGGGGTCGATCTTCGCCATCCCTCCCGTCGGCACTAGCCCGAAGTCTGTTTCGGGCTCGCTTCGAGCAGGTTTACGCGCGTCGCTCTTCCGAAACGAGCACGACAAGCGCGCCCGCGGCGACCTCGACGCTTGCCACAGCCCCCGCGCTCCCGGCGGGGCCCTCGGCCCCGCGCGCTCGAACGCCCGGCTCGCTCGAATCGAACGCGACTCGCCAGCTCGATGTGCCCATGGGATCGCCGGGTGCGAATGTCACCGGCGCCGGCTCGGCGTTCATCATCACGACCACGGCCGGATGCCCCTGGAGACGGAACGCCAACGTGGCGCGCCGCGGCTCCTTCCAGTCTGCGAGCTGCATCTCGGTGCCGTCGGTCCGCAGCCACGTGATGTCCTTGAGGCCCTCTTCGACCCGAACCCCGTTCAGGAACTCGCGCTGGCGCAGGCCCCCGAGCCGCCTTCGCAGGGCGATGAGCTCTCTCGTCGCGGCGAGCATCGCGGCGCTCGCCGCGGTGACGCGCCAATCGACCCACGTGAGCTCCGAGTCGTGACAGTAGGCGTTGCTGTTCCCACGCTGCGTGCGCCATAGCTCGTCGCCCATCTCGAGCATCGGCACCCCTTGGGACACGAACATGGTCGCCATCAGGCTCCGTGCGATCGTTTGCCGCCGCGCGACCACGGTGGCGTCGGTCGTCTCGCCTTCGACGCCGAGGTTCTGGCTCGAGCCCTCGGGTCCCCCGTCGGAGTTCCCCTCCCCGTTCGCCTCGTTGTGCCTCGATTCGTAGCTGACGAGATCGCGGAGCGTGAATCCGTCGTGCACCGTCACGAAGTTCAAGCTCGCCTGAGGGGGCCGGTGGGCTCCGCCGAAGATGTCGTTCGAGCCCGTCAACCGGTAGCCGAGATCGGCAACGACCTTGCGCTCGCCGCGCCAGAAGTGCCGAACGGTGTCGCGGAAGCGGTCGTTGTACTCGGTCCAGAGCACGGGAAAGTCCCCGAGCCGATAGCCCTCGGGTCCGAGGTCCCAGGGCTCGGCGATGAGTTTTACCTTCGACAAGACGGGATCCTGGTGGAGCGCAGCAACGAAGACACTCCGGCGATCGAAGGAGCCGCTACCGTCGCGAGCCAGAGCCGGAGCGAGGTCGAAGCGGAAGCCGTCCACGTGCATCTCGGTCGCCCAGTATCGCAAGCTGTCCGTGACCAGCTTGAGCACCTGCGGTTGAGACGCGTCGACCGTGTTCCCGCAGCCGGTGGTGTCCAGATACACGCCGGCGGCACGCGCTTCGTGGCGGTAATAGATCAGGTCGTCGATGCCCCGAAAGTTCGCCGTCGGGCCGAAGCGATCGCCCTCGCACGTGTGGTTGTAAACCACGTCGAGAACGACCTCGATCCCGGCGGCGTGCAGCTGCTTGATCATCTGTCGGAACTCGCCGCGCGCGTCGCCGCGGCGGCTCGCGAACCGCTCGTCCGGCGCGAAGAACGCGAGGGTATTGTAGCCCCAGTAGTTCGTCAGTCCTCGCGCGACCAGCGCTGGTTCGTTCGCGCGCGCGTGAACGGGCATCAGCTTCACGGTCGTGACGCCCAGCGAGAGCAGGTGTTCGATGGCGGGAGCCGACGCAAGGCCCAGGTAGGTGCCGCGGAGCGCCTCCGGCACTGCGGGATGTTGCTTGGTGAAGCCCTTCACGTGCATCTCGTAGACGACGGTCTCGTCCCACGGCACGTGCGGCGGGCGGTCGTCGCCCCAGTCGAACCGATCGTCGACGACGACCGATTTCGGCTTCGAGCCCGCGTCGTCGCGCGGATCGAAGATGCGATCGTCGAGGGCCCGGTCGCGCGGAAAGGCGTACACGGGACCTCTCGTGTCGAGCTCGCCGTCGACGGCGCGGGCATAGGGATCGACGAGGAGTTTGTTCCTGTTGAAGCGATGCCCGAGGTCAGGTGCGTACGGTCCGTCGACGCGCCACCCGTAGCGCTGGCCCGGTCCGACGCCGGGCACGTAGACGTGCCAGACGTGTCGGGTACGACACGGGACCTCGATGCGCCTCTCGACCCCCGCGTCGTCGAACATGCAGAGCTCGACCGCGACCGCGTGCTGGCTGAAGAGCGCGAAGTTGACGCCGCGTCCGTCCCACGTGGCGCCGAGCGGGGCCGGCTTCCCGGCCTCGAGCGCCGGCGGGTTCGACGTCGGCGACATCAGCGCCCCGACTCGCGCGCGGCGACCCGGATCGCGTTCATGCGCGCCACGACCGCGGCGTCTTCCGCGAGGTCTTCGATCGGCCTGGGGAGGCGCCATCGCCAGTTCTGAGGCCCGACGGTCCCGGGTGTGTTGATGCGATCCTTCAACCCGAGGAGCTCCTGGGCGAGAACGAGCGCGAGGCCGGATCTTGCTCGGTAAAGGTCTCCGATGAGTCCGATCGATCGCTCCGGGTCGTCTTCGAGCCCCGCGGCGACGCCGGCACGGCGGGCGAGCGGCACCCGGTCATACTCCGGCAGCTCCGGCCACCAGGCGTCGATCGGTGCCGTGTCGTGGGTGCTCCACGAAGCGACGCTCTCGCTCGGAAAGGCCTTCGGGTCGCGGAACCCGGTCGCGTCCTTCTCCCAGGGCAAGACGCGATAGCCCGGCATCCCGAGCTCCCGCATCGACTCGCGCACGAACGGCGGAATGACGCCGAGGTCCTCGGCGATGATCCGAGGCCCGGCGATCGGCTCCGCCGCGCGCGACAGCTCGTCGAGCATCACGCCGAGGACGCGGCATCCCCGCGCGCGCTGCCCCTGAGTGCCGGCCGGGTCGAAGCGACCGCGGTCGACGCCGTCTCTGCGCCGGACCCACTGCCGGAAGTAGCCGACCACGTGATCGAGGCGGAAGCGGTCGTAGAGGCGGGCCGCGTGGCGGGCGCGCATCCGGACCCACGCGAGATCGTCGCTCTCCATCGCGAGCCAGTCGTACGGAGGGAGTCCCCAGTCTTGCCCGTCGGCGGAGAAATCGTCGGGCGGCGCCCCGAGCGAGAGCTGAATTTGAAACTGCGCGGTATGCGACCACACGTCGGCGCTCTCGCTCCCCACGACGAAGGGCAAGTCGCCCATCAGCTCGACGCCGAGCTCTCGCATTCGATCGTGGGCGTCCTCCCACTGAGAGCTCAAGGTCCACTGGACGTACGCGATCTCGAGGAAATAGAGGTCGTGGTCTTTGCGCGCACCGGCCAGCGCGACGGGGGCGCGGTCGCGCTCGTCTTCGGGCCAGCTCGCCCAGCCCCAGCCGGCGTGCGATGCGCGCAGCGCCTCGTAGAGTGCGAGGTCGTCGAGCCAGCCGCGCTCGCTCCGCATGAACTCGGCGAGCCGCTTCGCGCGGGGCGTATCATGCTCCCAGTCCTGGCGAACGAAGCGGGTGAAGGCGACCGCGAAGGCGCGCATCTTGAGATCGCGGACCGTGTCGTAGTCGACCAGCTCGGCTGCCCGCGCCCGGGCGAGCGCGGCCTTGCCGTCGGACCCGAGGGCATCGTCGATTCTCGCCGCGTCGAGGTCCTCGATCGCCCCGATGTCCGCGTAGATCGGATCGAGCCCGAACGCGGTGAGAGCGCCGTAGGGGCTCGTCTCTCCCGACGAGAGCGTGTGCGGCGGAAGCACTTGCAAGAGGCGTTGACCGCCCTGGCGGATCCACGCGGCGCACGCCGGTAGAGCGGTCAGCTGACCGATTCCCCAGTCGTCGCGCGTTCGGATCGCGAAGAGCGGCAGAACGACGCCAGCCTGTCGACGCATGGCCCATACGTCTACTCGAGCGCCCCGCTCAAGAGGATGCCAAAATAGCCGGGTGAAGCGAACACGCTCGCCAGCGCTCCCCCTACCCCTCTTCGTCGCCCTGAGCGTCGGGGTGCACGCGGGCGTCTTCCGGGCGCTACACGCGCGCGAACCCGAGCGCAGGCAGACGTTCGAGCCCTCGTCCCAGGGTCTTGCCGGCGAGACGTTGGATGTCGAACCGGCTCCCCCGGCGCCCGAAGAGAGCGAGGAGCTGGCCGCTGCGGCGGCGACGCCGGCGACTCCCGCGGGCCCCGCCGCGCCGACGCCGCCTTCGCCGGGGTCGGGAGCTGTGCCTCGCAGCATCGAGCCCGCCTCCGCGTCCAACGCGTCGGCCGTGGCGGCGGCTCATCCGGCGCTGTTCGGCGCCGTGGGCGTTAGGTTCGCGTCCGACCTCGCCACCACGTTCACGCGTGCCTTCCCTCAGGCCGCGAGCGCCGATCCCGTCTGGCCCACGGTTCCCTTCGGGTCGACGAGCTCGGCGGACCTGACCCTCGTGCTCGACGACGATGGGCACCTGCTTCGCAGCACGATCGGCGGCTCGCCGTCGATCGCGCTCCGCCGCGGGATCGACCGCAGCCTCGCCCTGCTGGGCACGCGGAGGGCCTTCACCGCACACGGAGCCGTCACGCGGATCCGCATCACCTCGCGCGTCGGCCACGACAACGTGCACGACGGGCTGCACGGCGACGTCTTCGCGCTGAGCGGCGGCAGCTTCTCCGGCGACCTCGGAAGCGCCTTCTTCGCGCTTCCGCCGAACGGCGGCCCCGGAAGGCGGATCGACGTCGAGCTCCGCCTATTGCCGTGACGCTGACGCCGAGTTCGGCATGCCGTCGACGCGCTCGAAGATCGTGACCTCGTCGCGCTGGAAGGCCACGCGGTATCGCGACGGCACCTGCGCGATGACGTCGCGCGGCGCGCTCCACATGAGGACATGATCGAACTTGGGCTCGGCCTTTCGCCAGAAGTCGGCCCAGCGGCCCCGCCACGCGGCATCGCAGTCGTCGGTCACCACGCCTCCCGACCGCAGGATTCCGCATCCCCAGTCCGGCGATGCCATGGTCGGGGCGAAGCTCTCGAGCACGAGGTGATTGAACTGCGGATCCGGCGGCGTCCTGTACATCACGGGGAAGCTGCGCGAGTGAGCGAAGAGGAGCGGGGCGCTCGTCAGCTTCTCGACCACGTAGAAGCCCCAGGCGTGGAGCAGGGCCCGCGTGTTCTCACTCGTCTCCTTGCTCTTGAAGATCAGCGGCAAGAGCCGCGCCCCTTCGGGCACCGCGCTGATGCCGGCGGTGAACCTCGACCAGTCGCGCCGTAGCCGCAGGTAGTCGGCGCCCATTCCCGCGGCATACGACAGCGCGCAGACGCCGAGGAACGCGAGCGCGCGCCGCGGCAGCCGATCAGGGAGCCGGGCGAGCGCCGCGAGCCAGAGGAACGGGACGAACCGCGAGTTGACGTGGAACCAGTTGGTCGCGACGTACGGGGAGAACCAGCTCAGGGTGCTTAGCAATCGTCGACCCACGAACGACCCCAGCCTTCGAATCGACAGCAATTCAAGCGATTTGACCCTGCTTTCTGACGTCTTAGCCGATCCCCGGGGTGCTCCATAGTATGACTTTGGAGTCACGCCCTGAGGGGCTCTAGGGGATAGTGCCTGGCTCAGGTAGTCCGCCGTGTGTCCGGACGAAGTCGACCACGGCATCGGCGAGCGCTTCGTCAGCCCCCTCGCAGGCCCGGGAGACGTCGCCGCTCATCGCGCCTTGACACTCCTTCCCGCGCCTCGCGTGGGCGCGCTTCACCGCGTCGCTGCCGGCAATGAGCGCGTCTTGATAGGTCGAGCCGATTCGGTGCCACTGGACGTGCGCGCTGCGGGGGCGGCCCGGCCGCGTGCGGCCGATCATCTCCGCCTCGACGCCCCGCGAACACGTCCCGTCCCAGCGCAGGAGGTCGTAGGTGCCGTTGCCGCTGCCCACGACCATCCCGCCCTTCTGCGGACCGTGAAATCTAAGCGCGAGCACTTCTTCGTCGAAGCCGAGTTCGTCGAACTTGCCCTTCAGGTAGAGGCGAGTGAAGGGGGTCTCTTTCGCAAAGAGGGCGAGCGCGACGTCTTGCAGGGGCTTCGCGCACAGGCGCTCGACGAACTCGCCGGGCGGCGCGCAGACGGTCGAAGCGGCATCCGCGCACGCCGCGGGCAGGTGACCGGGCGTCGCCGTCGGCCCGGGCGCGGTGGCGCTGGCGACGGGCAAGGCGCTCGGCGGGGGTTCCGGTGGCCGGAAAGGGGCCTCTGGCTCGGGTCGGCTCGGGTTTCCGCTGCCGCACGCAAGGGCCCCGGAGATGATGACGAGAGACGACAGGAAGAGCGAAGACGACGACGGCATGAACCGGAAAACGCGCATGGGGCGGCCAGCTTACAAGCGACTCTTGTTTCGGACCGCCCAACGTTCGTAAATCCATCCCATGCACCGCACGAAGACGGACGCTGCGCTGGCCGATGCCGAGCGCTCCCACGCGGACGACCCTGAACGCGCCGAGCTGCTCGCACGCGCGCGGCGCTTCAAGGCAAGCTGGATCGAACTTGCCGAAGGGCTGACCGCGGTCAAGCGGAGCGGGGGCTGGAAGAACTGGGGCTACGACTCGTTCGAGGCCTACGCCAAGGGCGAGCTCCGGATCCGGCAGGAGACGGCCGACAAACTCACGGGCTCGTACACGTTCCTCAAGCGTCGGGCCCCCGGAGTGCTCGAACGCGACGCCCTTCGCGATCCGATACCAAGCTACCAGGCGGTCGACTTCCTTCGACGGGCGGAGGCCAGCGAGGGCGCCCCGAAGGGGACGGTCGAAGAAATACGCCGGAGGGTGCTCGATGATGCGGCGCCTGCCGCGACCGTCGTGCGTGCGTTCGGGAGCGTGGTCTTTCCGATCGATGAGGAGCAGCGGCAGGCGAGGGAGGTCGCCGGCCTGAAGAACGTTGCGAAGCGACTTCGCGATCTCCTCTCCGAGACGCGGTCCGTTCCGCGGAAGCTCGCGGGAGAGGTCGAGGGGGCGCTCGACCGGCTACTCGAGGCCCTGGGCAGCGCCGACGAAGCTGCCTGATCAGCCCGAAAAAAGAGCGCGCCGTTCTGGACGTCCGTTCAGTATACGGTTAGGGTCGCCTCATGAACTTCGACGCGATGGTCCTGCGGGCGATGTTGCGGCTTGCGCGACGGCGACAAGGCGCGGGCGAGGCCGAAATAGCGCTCCGGGTGGGCAAAGCTCGCGACGCCGTGCGGGCGGCGCTCCGCCGTCTCGACGGTCAGGGGTTGGTCGAACGACGCCCGCACGGGCCGCCCCGGCTCACGATGGGCGGTCTCGCGCTCGCCCTTGCGTTGCTTCCGAAACCTGCCCAGGCCTCACGTCCCGTGCAGCGGGCCCACCGCGCAGCCTGAGCGCGTGATATCGACGTGCGCGTGCAGGCGCGCGCCACTTATGAAGAGGGTCTCGCGAGGCACGGCCGTTCGCTCGCCGTTCTCGACGCTCGGTCGCGAGCGCTCGGGGTCGCTCGCCTGGCTTTGGCGGCCGTCGTCGTCGGCCTCATTGGCGGCATCGTGTGGGGCGGGCTGGAACGCTGGGCCTGGGCCGCTCTGGGGCTCCTGGCTCTGGCCTTCGTGTTCTTGGTCGTCGTTCACGCGCGCGTGCACGATGCGGCCGAACGCGCCAAAGCGGGACAGCGGTTTCATTCGCGGGGGCTCGCACGGCTAGCTCTGGATTGGGACGCCCTTTCGGCCGAGAGCGTCCGGTTTCGATCGCCCGACCATCCTTTCGTTAGCGATCTCGACGTCTTTGGTCGTGCGTCGCTGATGCAGCTCGTCGACGCAACCGAGACCCGCTTCGGGGGAGAACGGCTCGCTGCGTTCCTTTCGCTCGAAAGCCGCGGCCGCTGGCCACACGACACCCTCGCCCGGCAGGCGGCCGTGCGCGATCTCGCCGCCCGGTTCGCGTTCCGCGAAGGGCTGGCCTCGGCCGGCGCGGTCCTCGGCGACGACAAGCCTGACCCGTCGGGGCTCATCGCGTGGGCAGAAGGAAGCGAGACCGACCGGACCTCCAGGTTTCTTCAGGCACTTGCGTGGGTACAGCCGACGCTCGTCGTAGCCCTCCTGACCACGGGGAGTTCGCTCGGTCTTTCGGGCGGCGCGATCACCGGAATCTGCGTGGCCGCCATCACTCTCGGCATCGTCACGGGCGGCCGCTTCGCCCCGATGCTCGATGCGGTCTCGGCAAAAGAGTCAGCGGTCACTCGCTGGCGGGGCATGTTCGCCGCCATCGAGCGCGAGCCGTTCGACGCGCCCCTTCTGGCGTCATTGCGAGCGACTCTCGAGGGCAACGGGCAGCGCGCCAGCGAAGAGATCGGGCGACTCGAGCGCATCGTCGGATTCGCCGACGCGCGCCGGAACGAGGTCTTTCGCTTCCTCATCGGCCCGGTTTTGATGTGGGACGTGCACTGCGCGTTCGCGCTCCAGCGATGGCGGGCGCGAGCGGGCCGCCGCCTCCGCATCTGGTTCGAGGGGCTCTCCGAGACCGAGGCGCTGGCGAGCCTGGGCGGGTTTGCCTTCGAGCACCCTGAGTTCGCCTGGCCGGAGTTCGCCGAAGAGCCGCTCTTCGAGGGACGGGGTCTGGGGCACCCGCTCATCGCCGCCGATCATCGGGTGGGCAACGACGTCCGCCTACCGGACCGCGGACGGGCTCTGGTGGTGACTGGCTCGAACATGTCCGGGAAGAGCACGCTCCTCAGAGCCATCGGCGCCAACGCGGTCCTCGCGTTCGCGGGCGCGCCGGCGTGCGCCGCGTCGCTGCGGATCGGGCCGGTCCGCGTGGCGACGAGCATGCGCGTCGAAGACTCCCTGGAGCACGGCGTCTCGCACTTTTATGCCGAGCTCCGCCGCCTCAAGCGCGTCATCGATCTCGCGCGGGACCCGGCCGAATCTCGCGAGGCTCCCGTGCTCTATCTGCTCGACGAGATCCTGCACGGCACGAACTCTCGAGAGCGAATCATCGGAGCGTGCGCCGTCGTGAGGGAGCTCGTGGCCGTCGGTGCGCTCGGCGCGGTCTCGACCCACGACCTCGGAATCACCGCGCTCGAGCGCGAGCTGCCCGGGCAGGTCGAGAACGGTCACCTCGAGGAGCAAGTCCAAGGCGACGTCATGACCTTCGACTACGTCCTTCGCCCCGGGATCGTGCAGAGCTCGAATGCGCTTCGCCTGATGCGCGCCGTCGGCATCGACGTACCCGACGCGACCGAATGTCCGTGATGGACTTCGCCGGAGGGACCTTTAGACTCTTTTGATATGACCGAGGGAGAGCGACCGACGACCGCGCCGCCACCGAGCTCGCGCGATCTTCCGCGCGTCCTCGTCGCTGCGGTCACGGCCTACAAGAGTCGCACCCTCGAAGACCTCGCAAAGAGCGTCACCGACGACGTCCGCGCCGTCTTCTCGATGGTTCGCTCGGTGATCGTCAAGTCGGAACTCCAGTACATTCGCCAGCTCGTCTCCAGCGTCGCCACATCCAATGAGGCCGACGCGATGATCATTGTCGGCGGAACCGGGTTCGGGCCGTTCGACAACACGTGCGAAGCGATCGACGGCTTCGTCGAGCGCAGGATCGAAGGGTTCGGCGAAGACTATCGGCGCCTCCTTCGCGACGAGTTCGCCGGCGGGGCCGCGTCGCTCCTGGCCCGCGCCACCGCGGGGGTATACAGTCAGTGCGTCGTCTTCGCGCTCTCCGGCCAGGCGACGCACGTCCGGCGGGCGATCGAAGTCCTCGTGATCCCCGCGCTCCCCGACGCCATCGAGCTCGCCACGGGGCGCATGCGAACCCACGTCGGCCGATCCGGAACGAACTCGATGCGCCCGTCGCTCAGACCTCGTCAGCCGTGAACGCGAGCACTTCGGCGATCTCCGTCGTGCCGCACGCGAGCGCGACCAGCCGATCCAGACCGAGGGCGTTTCCTCCACTCGGCGGGACGCTCGTGAGCGCCTCGACGAATCGCTCGTCGACCGGATAGACCGGCAGCCCCTTCGCCCGGCGCGTCGCTTGATCGCGAACGAGCCGCTGGCGCTGCTCGATCGGGTCCACGAGCTCGCCGAAGCCGTTGCATAACTCGACCCCCGCGACGTAGAGCTCGAACCGCTCGGCCAGACGCGCGTCGCCGGGCTTGGTCCGCGCGAGCGACGCCTGGGTCGCGGGAAAGTCGACGAGGAAACAGCCGCCATCGGCCAGGGCCAGCGCCGGCTCGACGCGGTCGACGAGAGCGCGGAAGTAACGGTCTTCATCGTTCTCCGCCGCCGCGAGCGTCTCGTCGGGCGACCAGCCCGCGAACCGTTCGAACGCATCGCAGACCGAGATGCGGTCGAACGGCGGCGTCAACCTGAGGGTGCGGTCGCCGAGGCGAACGTCGCCGCCCGTCACCGACGCCACGAGCTGCTCGGTATCGCGCATCACGTCGGCGACGGTCGAGCCGCCGCGGTACCACTCGACCATCGTGAACTCCGGGTTGTGGCGCGCGCCTCGCTCGCCCCGGCGAAAGCAAGGAGCGATCTGGTAGATGCGCTTCAGCCCACCGGCGAGGAGTCGCTTCATCTGGTATTCGGGCGACGTGCTGAGCCAGCGAGGCGAGCCCCCTTCCCCGCCTGCGATCTCGAACGCATCGAGGTGAACGTCGAGTCCCGGCGACGGCACCATGAGGGGCGTCTGCACCTCGAGGAAGCCGCGCGCGTCGAAGAATCGGCGCACGTCGGCGCAGACGCGCGCGCGCTCGCGCAGGCGCTTCATCGCGAGACCGGCGGTGTGAGCCCCCGGAGGACGATCTCGACCAGTTGACCCGAGGCTCGAAGGAGCCCGCCGTGCTCGGCTTTGCGGAACGCCCACGTCATCGTGATCGCGTCGAGCGCCCGGAAGACCGCCCGCGCGGCAAGGTGGGGCGACACGTCGTCGCGAAGCTCGCCCGCCCCCTGGCCCTCGGCGATGACCCCGGCGATGACGTCGAGGTACGCGTTGAACTTCGGCGCGGCGTACTCCTTCATCAGCTTCGTCGATTGACGGAAGATGATCGTCACGACTTCGGCGAGATCGCGCTCTCCTTCGAGGAGGCCGAGCTGTAGCTCGATGATTCGCTGCAGGCCGTGCGACGCGCTCTGCGCCCGGGGCAACTCGGTTTCGAGGTACGTCAGCAGCCGCTCGACGCGATGCTCGAACAGCGAGATGAGGAGGCGATCCTTCGACTCGAAGTACAGGTAGATGGCCCCGTCTGCGACTCCGGCTGCCTTCGCCACCTCGCTCACGCGGGTCGCGTGGAACCCCTTGCGCGCGAAGACCCGTACGGCGGCTTCGAGAATTCGCTCGCGCTTGCCTCCGGCGCGCCCCACGGAGTTTCGAGGGCTACGTGCGGCGGAGCGGCGCGGCCTGGAGGCCGCGCGGAGGGCACGCGCCGGCGACTCCCTCACGGGCGACCTCCGGACGCATTCGCGAACATGTTCGCTGCGAAGGCCGCCACCTCGTGCCCCATCCACGGACCGAGAACCGCGAGCGCGGCGGCCACGGCGAGGAGACGAGGCAAATGCGCGATCGTGGGATCCTGGATCTGCGACGCGGCCTGGAAAGCCGCCACGACGAAGCCCACGACAGCCGCCACGGCGAGAACGGGGAGAGACACGGCGACCACGAGGAGCAGCGCCTGCTGGGCGCCGTGCACGAGCGTCGACGGAGGCATTGCCGCGCCAGTCTATGCCTATTCGTGGGCCGCGTCGGAAGCGTCACGCGACGCTCCCGCCTCCGCGGCGGGCGTCGCGCCGTCGAGCGCGCCATCGCCGACCGTACCGTCGTTTGTGACGACGTCCGCCTGGGTCGTCGCATCGGCGGAGGCTTCGAGAGAGCTCCCGGCCTCGGTTGCGGGGGCCGCGTCGGGCGACGAGGCGTCGATCACTTCGGTGCTGCCGTCGAACTGGACGGCGTTGGCCATGCAGACGGTCGTCGTGGGCACCCCGCCCGCGACCGGACAGCAGCGGTCTCGACTGCCGCCGGACGTGGTCTCCAGACCAGGAGCGGCGACGCACTGGAACCCGTCTTGGCAATCGCCGCCGGGGACCCCGGCGTTGATGTCGCAGAACTCGCCCTCCCCCTGGTTGGAGCATGCGATCGCGGCGAGCAAGGCCGCAACGCCGGCGAACGAGGTGAACGAGGTGAACGAGGTGAACGAGAAAAAAGCGGGATGGCGCATCGGGCGGCGCGGAACTTCCCAGAAAACGAAGCGAAATGCCAGCCCCGAGCGCGCCGCTTCAGGCGGCGGCGTCACCGCCCGCTCGCTTCTGCTCCTTGGCTTCGACGGCGGCGCTGAAAAGACGCACGTACTGGGCGGCGCTCGCGAAGGAGAAGAGGAGCGAAAGATAAATGAGCATCTGGCCGACGTGCACCATGTCGACGACGCCGAGATCGATGCCCAGATACGACAGGTGGTAGGGATAGCCGAGCACGAGCGCCACGATCCCGATCATCTGCAGAGCGGTTTTCGTTTTTCCTTCTTGCCCGGCGCTGATGACGACGCCTTCGCTGGCGGCCACGCTCCGAAGGCCTGTGACGCTCAGCTCGCGCGCCAGAAGAAGCACGACGACCCACGCCGGGATGCGGCCCATCGGGACCATCCAGACCAGCGCCGCCATGACGATGAGTTTGTCGGCGAGCGGGTCGAGGAACTTCCCGAGCACGCTAACGACGCCCATCTTGCGCGCGAGGTACCCGTCGAGCATGTCGGTGATCGCGGCCGCCGTGAACACGATGCACGCCCAAAAATCGCGCACCGGGCTCGGGGTGTCGAGCAGCCACACCAGGAACGGGATCGCGACGACGCGGGCGAGCGTGAGAAGGTTCGGGAGATTGAGCGCATCTTCCGCGAGGGTACGGCGGCGCTGCTTGGCCTCGGACGGAGGCAGCAGGGCCGACGCGGCAGATGGGGCCAGCGGTTTGCTCATCGCGCCCTCTCGGCTTGCCACGGCCGTCCGGGCGCTGGCAAGCGCCTCATACCACGTTGACGAGGACGCTGCCGTCTCCCGAGAACCCGATGAGCCCGCGGTGCCCGCCGGGCGACTCGGTCGAAGGGAGCACTCGCGGCACGAGCCGCCCGAACCAGGCGACGACCCAGTCTCGATTGATGAGCAAGGGAGTCCCCGACGTCGCCGGGAGGAGCGCGAGTCGCGCCAGGTCGCCCGACACCTCGAGGACGAACGTGCCCGCTCCGCGCAGCTGCACGATAGGAACGCTCTCGCCCGCCGCGGCCCCCAGCTCGACGCGTCCGTTCTCGTATTGCAAGGACAGTTCGAACCCGACAAGGAACTCTTCCCGCACGAACACGATGTCGCCCCCGACGTCCATCAACGTGAGGGCGTGTCCCGGCCGGGGCCCGAGGACCAGCTGCGCCTCGCCCGCGACCCGTACGAGGGGGCTGCCGATCCCCCCCAGGACTTCGCTGCTCTCGGCGTCGCGGGTCCGCCGGTGGAGCACGCGCGTGACGACGTGGCCCGCGACGACGCGGAAGGCGTCGAGTCGTCCCGCGAACGCGCGCTCCGCTTGCCGGCCGGTCTGAACGACCACCACCCCCGAGGCGCGTCGGGCCAGGAGCGGCTCGGCGCCAGCCGCAAGGAGCGACGGTGCGTCGAGGAGACCGCGCTCCGAAGGCGGGTCCACCGGCCGGGCCGGAGGTGGCTTCGCGCCCGCCGGCGCGCTCGCGCGCGGAAGCGGCGGCACGGACACGGGGATGGATTGTGGCGGCATCGAGGGGAGATCGGGCGGCGCCTCGCCACCCATCCAGGGCGGTGGCAGCGTCTTCGAGAACGGGCTCCTTGGCGGCGGACTCCGAAGTCGCCTCGACGAGCCGCCGAGCTCCAGCGTGTGCCAGGATCCGGCCTCGGGCGGCGCGGCCTCGGCGAGCGCGAACCGAAGCTCGCCAGCGTCGAGCTCGGAGAACGCGGCCTGGGCCATGTCGCGAACGCCCTGTGCGATCTCCGGGGGCTGCGAGTCGGGCGCTGGCGGCATCAGCGATCGGCGGAACTCGGTCACTTTGCGGGCCATCGTGGGTCGATCGCCCTTCTCGAATGCGACCTGCGCCTGCTCGAACTCGCCGAGTTTCTGGAGGGCCAGACCGAGATACGCCCAGGCGCGCTTATGCTCCGGATTGATCTCGACGACGCTGCGGAGTGCGCGCCGCGCTGGCTCGGGCTGGCCGGTCTTGATGTAACAGAGCGCCAGGTTGATCTTCACGGCGACGTCGATCGGAAACTGCGCGGCGAGGGCCTCGTAGATCCTGATGGCGGGCGGGTAGAGGCCGAGTCGGAAGTAGACGGTGCCGAGCAAGTCCTGACCCTTCGCGTCGAGCGGCTGCATCGTCAGCGCTTGCTCGAGCGCCTCCTTGGCCTCGAGGATGCGGTTGTCCTGAAGGAGCTCGCTCCCGCGATAGAGGTGAAAGAGAAAGTCTTCCTGCACCACGTCGCGAGTCGAGTCTGCCGAATCGCGCGGCGTCATCGCGCAGGCCTCGAGGGCGAGCGGACCCGCATCGCCCAGACCGACGACGCCGCCGCTGCGATCGCGAGAACGACGAACCCCGCGGGGCCCGTCCCGGCAGCCTCGGCGAAGCGAACGTCGAGCAAGCCGCCGCCCGTGACCGGTCCCGTCGTCCACGTCCAGGCCGTGTTCGCGGCGCATGCCATCCACGCGCCGCGATCGCGGAGCCAGATCGCGCCGAGGGCGACGCCGCGCAGCGCCTCGAGGGCCGTCATGAAGTTGACCCTTCCCTCGGCTCCGAACCGCGCGGCCGCTGCCGCAAGGCCGCACGCGACGAGGGTCGCGCCGAACGGGAGGAGGCGCGTGGCGCGAATGACGACGCCGCGCAGCAAGAGCTCGTCGCGCACGGCGCCTAGCGCCGCGACGAACAGGCCGACGATCAGAACGCCGAGCGACGGCTCACCGGGCACGACGACCGCCGCGCGAGTGGCCAGCGCGACGCCCACGACAGCGGCGGCGCTCCCGAACCCTAGGCCCGCGCCGATCGCGGCTCGATGGCCGATCGCGGCCCACGTGGGCGGCGGGCCACGCCGATCGCTCCACGCGATCCCCATACGGCCCGCCCCCCACTCGGCCACCGCCGCCTGGGCGGCCGCCATGGCTGTGGCATTTCGCTCGAACACGGCCGCGGCGAGCTGCTCGCCGCCCCAGAAGACGAGACCCCAGAGGACGACCTTGGCGGTGTCGGCCACCGTGGCCGGCGCGTCGGGCTCGGCAGCAGGGAGCGCGGAGGCCCCCACTTTCACGCGAGCTCCGCCCCGAAGGCGTCACCCTGCGCGAGCAGCCCCGGGAGACCGCCCGTGTGAACGAAGAGCACGCGGGCTCCGGCCGCGATGTCGCGGCGTTCGACCGCCGCCTGCAGGTCGTGCATCGCCTTCCCACAATAGACCGGATCGAGGACGAGGCCGCTGGTGCGCGCGACGCGGACGATCGTCTCGCGCTGCTCCGGAGAGCTCACCGCGTACGCCAGGCCCTTCGACACATCGTCGACGACGAGGGGCGCGGCCTCCCGGAGCGACGCGTCCCAAGAGCGGGTCTCGTTCACGACGCGCGCGATCACCTCTTGAAAGTACGCCGCGTCGTTGCAAACGGCCATCGCACGTACGCTCTTCGCCACATTGAACCGTGCGGCTCCGAGTGCGATACCCGCCGCAGTGCCCCCCGACCTGCAGGCGTGGACTATAACGTCGAACGGGGCGTCGCCACCGGCCAGCCCCTGATGCATCTGCGCCGCGGTCTCGCGCATGTACTCGACGTAGCCCAGTGAGCCGAGGCCGTTCGAGCCTCCCTCCGGCACCACGTACGGCCGCCGCCCTCGGTCGCGGAACTCGAGCGACGCGCTTTCCATGATCGCCCCCCGCTGCGCGTACTCGGCGTGCGGGATGAGCCGGATCTCCGCGCCGGCCATGCGATCGAGGAGGACGTTCCCCTCGAGCGGCAGCGGCGATCGCAACGGGTCGTCGACGCGAAGAAAGAGCACGCACGCCAATCCGAGCGAGGCGCAGACGAGCGCCGTCGCCCGGGCGTGGTTCGATTGCAGACCGCCGCACGTGAGGATGGTGTCGGCCCGGCGCCCGATCGCGTCGCCGAGCAGCCACTCGAGCATGCGGACCTTGTTGGCCGACTCGGCGCCGCCGGTCACGTCGTCGCGCTTGATCCACAGATTGACGCCGGTGAGCTCATCGAGCCCGTAGCGCTTCACGATGGGGGTCGGCCCATGCACGAGCGGTATGCGAGGCAGGGCAGTCATCGTTCGCTACCGCTCGCGTCTCACGGTTGCGCGGGGCGTTCGCGCCGGTGGTCTGCGACCGGCGATGCGATCGGCGATGCGTCGGCCATGGCGCGCGTCACTCCAGGGTCACCAGCTTGGCATTCCCCTCGACGGCAGCCCCGGCGGCGACGTGAACGGCGGCGACGGTTCCACCGACCTTGGCCTTCACCTCGTTCTCCATCTTCATGGCTTCGAGCACGAGGAGCCCCTGCCCTACGGCGACGATGTCGCCCTTCGACACGAGGACCTTCACCACGCGTCCCGGCATCGGGCTCTTGACGACGCGGTCTCCGCCGCCCCCCGACGACTTCTTTGCTTGTTCGGCCGCGCGCAAGCGCTCGCTCTCGACGCGGATGTACGAGCGGTGACCGCTGGCCACTGCGCCGACTTCGGGCGGCGAGCCTTCGGTCGTCAGGTCGACCATCCGTCCATCGACCCGGACGCTGATTTGCGTGCCGAGGTAGGCGACGTCTAGTTCGACGGGGCGCTCGTCGACCCGGGCCTGGAGCTCGCCATTTGGCAGCTCCACGAGTTCGACGACGGTTGGTTTCGCTTGCGGGTCGGGATCGAGAGAGACGTAGTAACGCACTCGGGGAACCTACTACAGCTTGTCGCGTTCGCGTCGCGCTCGCCGCCGTCGCCACGGACGCTAACGAGCGCCCGCCACGGCTTGCGGAAGGATCGGCGACGCACCCGCCCCGCCGACCGTCGGCCTGCATTCGCTGGCGCACCGCTACGCACCGCGGCATTCTCTTTGGCCACCAATTGCTTGTCCAGGGGGGGACGGAACCCCGCAAACAAAGCGCCTACTGTTGCGCAGCGAGCTCGCAATAGTGCACACCCTGCGAAAGGTTTCCTTACGGTTACATTGGACGCATCACCACAATCACGCTGGAACTTTAGTTCGGCACACGGCGTGCTGTAGTCGCGGCCAGTAGAGGTGTCCCCACGGGCGCCCAACGGAGGGCCGTATGAAGACGTGGTCATGGATCCTGCGGCGGGCCTTACGGGAGTCCTCGCGTGCAGCAGCGGGGGTTCGGGCCGGTTTTCCGGGGTCGGCGACGGTCTCAGTTCGCGCGGAGGCAGCCGCAGCGGCAGCGGCGGGAGCAGCTCCGGGTCCGGCAGCGACGACGCGTCCGGCACGGCCAGCGGCGGGGGCGCAAGTAGCGGGTCCGCGAGCGGCGCGGGCAACACCGACGCCGGGAGCAGCGGCGGGCGCACCACGCTCTTCGGCGATGCCGCGGTGCCCGACGCCCAGCTCGATCAGCCGATCACGCTCGTCATGTCTCCCTTCACGGTCCCGGCCAACAGCGAAGTCTACAAGTGCCAGGGATTCGGCAACCCCTTCGGTCACGACGTCGACCTCACCAAGATGGTCGGCACGATGAGCGCCGGGTCGCACCACTTCTTCCTCTTCAACATGAGCCAGGCGACGGGGCGGAACGGCGTGTCGGACCTCGCGGACTGTCCGGGCGCAGGCCTCGAGTTTCACTCCTTCCCTTCCGGTCGCAGACGCCAGGTGACTACACGGTCGAGTACGGCCCGAACATGGGCTACCCGCTGGTCGGCACGAATGGTCTGATGATGAACGTCCACTACCTCGACACGTCGGGGAGCCCCGTGACGCCCGAGGTGAAGATCGTCATCTATCCGGCGAAGCCGGCACCGTGACGATCCACGTCGGGACGCTCTTCAACAACATCGCCATCAGCGTGCCCGCGATGACCCCGATATCGACCCCGGGTCAGCATCACGTCGACCGATTCGCCGATCGGCGACATCGACTATACGGTCTTCACGAACTGGAGCCACATGCACCAGTACTCGATCGACTTCACGGCCTCGACTCCGGCCGGCCAGTTCTACGAGGAGAAAGACTGGAGTGAGCCCCCGCTCATCACCGCCGGTCCGGGCGCCCCGTCGCAGCCGCACACGTCGCCAACGCTCCCGATGCAGATGAAGGCGGGAACGAGCATCACCTGGACCTGCAAGTACTACAACCCGACGAGCTCGACGAGGACGTTCGGCGACTAGGCGCTGAAGCAGAACATGTGGATCTACCTCGGCCAGTACTACCCCGCCGAGGGGACCCCGACGACGAACCCGGACTATCCGGACATCGTCCACGGGATCCACTTCTGAGCGACCGCTCTTCCCGGCCCCCACCGACCCACGGCCGCGCACTTCGATCGAAGAGCGCGGCTGTCGCGCGTTCGGAGACCTGCGCCAGGCCAGAGCGCGTCGTGCTATGCCCCGGCCGATGTCCGAACCGGGGTCCGCTCCCCTAGTCTTGCTCTCGAACGACGACGGGTACGCGAGCGCCGGGATCGGGGCGATGCGGTCTGCGCTCGCCCGCGCGGGCGCCGAAGTCGTGGTCCTCGCACCCGAGAACGAGCAGAGCGCGTCGAGCCACGCCCTCAGCTTGCATCGCGCGATGCGCCTCCGGTCGGTCGAGCCTGGAGTCTTCGCTCTCGACGGTACGCCGGCCGACTGCGTCTACGTCGCGCTCCACGCGGGAACGCGGGTGCTCCCGCGCAAGCCCGAGGTCGTCGTGTCGGGCATCAACCACGGGATGAACCTGGGTCAAGACGCGTTCTACTCGGGGACGATCGCCGCCGCTCGCGAAGGGGCCCTTCGCGGGATCCCCGCCCTCGCCGTGAGCGCGCACCCGTCGCTCGACCTCGGCGTAGTGGCCGCGTTGGCCGCGCGCCTCGCGTTCGAGCTGCGGAGCGAGCGAGGGCCGGCGAGATCGAGCGTCACGCGCGGCGTGCTCATCAGCCTCAACGTCCCCGAGGCATGGACCGGAGACGTCCGCGCGACGCGCCTGGGCGCCCGGATCTACGACGAGATCGTCGACTTTCGTCGGGACCCGCGCGGCCGCGAATACTTGTGGCTGGGCGGTCCGTCGGTTCGGCACGAGCGCGATCCGGGCACGGACACCGATGCATACGACGACGGAGCCGCATCGATCACCCGCCTCTCGCTCGACCTCACGAACCCTGGCGACGCCGAGGCGATGACGGCGCTGGCCGCGCGAGCGGTGGCGAAGCAGGCGTGATCGAGCGTAAAAGACATCCATGGCCACCAAGCGACGATCGATCAAACGAATGACCGCCAACCGCAGCACGGCGGCCAAGCGCGCGCGGCCCGTGAACGTACCTTCACGGCGGATCGAGGCGCCGATGCCACTCCTCGTCCGCGCGCAATCGACGTTCGATTTCTGCCGCTCGCTGATCCGGGACGTGCCCGACTTTCCACGGCCAGGCGTCGTCTTCAAAGACCTCACGCCGCTGCTCGCGAGTCCGCGCGCGCTGCACATCGTGCTCGACGGGATCGCCGAGCGATTCATCGGCGAGCACATCGACGCCATCGTGGGCATCGAAGCGCGGGGCTTCATCTTCGGCGGCGCGCTCGCGGCGCGCCTGAACGCGAGCTTCGTTCCGGTGCGAAAGCCGGGGAAGCTCCCCGCAGCCGTCGACCGCGTCGAGTTCACGACCGAGTACAGTCGCGAGGTCCTCGAGATGCACAAGGGCAGCCTCCGCGAAGAGGCGCGCGTCGTCATCGTCGACGACGTGCTCGCCACGGGCGGAACCGCGAAGGCGGCGGCGGAGCTCGTGCACGCGCAGGGCGGTTACGTCATTGGATACGCGTTCGTCGTCGAGCTCGGTTTCTTGAACGGCCGCGAGCGATTGCTTCCCGTTCGCGTCGAGAGCTGCATCCCTTACGAGTGACGCCCGGTCTCGGAGGCAGCGCCGGCCAGGCGGGTGTCACAACCCTTGCTCGGGGCGGAGGGGCTGACCCCTGACGAGGCACCGGACACCGAGCTATGGCAACCGACGATGGGCGGATAGACCTCGATGAGCTCGAGCTCTTCGACGCGACGCAGCGACTTCGCTTGCTCCATCCCGCCCGGCGGCGAGACGGCGAGTTGGCCGGCTACGCGTTCCCGCGCAGCGTTCGCGAGTCCATCGCGAAGATCGATCTTCGCCGGCTCGAACCGCCGGCCGGCGCCAAGTTCGAGGTCTTCGTCAAGGAGCCGCGAGAAGACTTCTCGGCGCTCGGCGTGACCTTCCAGCGTCGGGGGGCGACGGTCGAGGTCCACAGCACGGGGGTGACCAACGGAGCCGGGCGGTACGGGTCCCGTGACCCGGCCTCCTCCGTCCCCGACCCCCACGTCGTGTCGGCGATCGTTGCGCGAGCGAGCGCGTGATCCCCGTGGGGTTCTGCTCCGGTGTGGACACCGCCCATCGCCTCGCGCTGGCCGACGAGCGCGTGAGCGGCGTTTGCTTCATCGAGGGGTACGTCTATCGAACGAGGGGGTTCTACGTTCGGTACCCGCTCCGGTTGTTCGAACCCGCGCGCTGGCGGCGGGCCGTGGCCCGCAACATCCCCCAGCCGCTACGCGGGGCGCCCCTCGTGCGACGCCTCGGCCGAATCCCCCTTTCGGCTGCGGACGACGACATCGTGTACCTCCGCGAGTACCCCTCTCCCGGCCAGATTCGCGGGGACTACGCGAGCATGATCGCGTGCGGAAAGCGCCTTTTCTTCGTCTACGTGGGCAAGGACAGCAGCTACAACCACGCGAACCAGCTCCTGGAGTTCGCGGGCACGCCGGAGCTCCAGCGGCATGCCGAGATCGAGTACTACCCGCGAGCCGATCACACGTTTTACTTGCCCGACGATCGCCGGCGGCTCGTGCAACGCATCTGCGTCTGGGTCGACAGGACGTTCGGCTCACGTCGACCGGCCCAGCCGGCAAGCGACTCGCGAGAGCGAGACCGAGAATAGCCGCAGAGGCGCAGAGGGCGCTGAGATAAGAGGGATTTGCGCGCGATCGCGCTCTACGGTCATCCGCCAAGCGCGCCAGCGCGCGCAAGACCATCATCCCTCTGCGCCCTTTGCGGCTCTGCGGCTATTTCTCCTTTTTCTTCAGTGAGCGCTGGGCTCAGGTTCCCTGCTGGTTCGAGGGGTCTGCCTTGAAGTGCGCGTCGAGCTCCTCGGCCACGCGCACGGCGGAGTCGATGGGGGCCCAGTGGGTCGCCTCGGGGAGCCGCACCGTGCGCGCGTCGCTGACCCATTCGCGCGGGGGCTCGGCGAGCGCAGGCACGAGGAACCGGTCGCGTTCGCCCCACACGACGAGCGTCGGGCGCTCGATCTTGCGGAACGCCGGCTGCGTGCCGAACACGGTGCCGCGCATGCCGGCCCGGTAGTACCCGACCGCCGCAGAGCGCGCTCCGGGCGAGCGCATGGCCTCGACGCAGTCGTCGATCTGGCGCTCGGAGATGCCGTCGGCGCGGAACGTCTCGCGCAAGGCCGCGAAGTCGCGCCAGCCGAGAGCGCGCTCGGGCAGCCAGGGCAGCTGGAAGAAGAAGACGTACCAGGCGCGCCGTAGCTGCGCCCATGTGCGGAGGGCGCTCGCGTACCCCACGGGGTGGGGAGCGTTGACGATCGCCAGGCGGTCGACGAGGTCCGGCTCGAGCATCGCCGTCCACCACGCCACGACGCCGCCCCAGTCGTGCCCGACCACGTGAGCACGCGTCGTGCCGAGCGCCCGCACGAGGCCGGCCACGTCCGCCACGAGGCGTGGGATCGCGTAGGCCTTCACGCCGCGCGGTTTGTCGGAGCCGCCGTATCCGCGCATGTCGGGGGCGACCACGCGGTAGCCCTTCGCGGCGAGGGCCCGCTGCACGCCTTCCCACGACGACGCGCATTCCGGGAAGCCGTGGAGCAGAACGACGAGCGGCGCCCGTCCGCCGTCGCCGGTAGCCGCGCTCGAGCTGCCCGCGCCTGCTTGCGGGCCCGCGATCGTGCACCTGAGGCGCACCTCGCCTGCGTCGATATTTTCGACCACCGTCACGACGGTCACGACCCCGAGAGTACCAGAGCCCGGAGGCGCCGGGAGTTTGGTATCCTCCGGGCTTGGGCCCGCCGGATCGGACCGGGTCGCCCCATCGGGCCTCAACGTGACGACAACGCGAAGCATGCTCGGAGCGGTCGACGGATTTCAAGGCACCAGCCGCTTCGTGGTCGAAGGTCGACTCGGCGAAGGGGGGATGGGGGTGGTCCATCAGGTGCGCGACGTCGAGCGTGGCGAAGTCGTGGCCCTGAAGACGATGACGCACCTCGACGCGGGCTCGCTCCTCCGGTTCAAGCGGGAGTTTCGAGCCCTCGCCGACATCACGCACCCGAACGTCGTGCAGCTCTACGAGCTCTTCTCGGAGGGCGATCAGTGGTTTTTCACGATGGAGCTCGTCGACGGCTGCGACCTCCTGACGTGGATTCATTCGTCACTCTCGGTGTCTCCCCCCGGGCTGGTCCGGGAGCTACGCTCCGACGGCCCCGGCGCTCCGACGACCCCGGTCAACGAGCTCGTGACAATGGTCGCGCCGACCAAGCTCTACGAGACGCTCGTCCCGCAGACCGGCCGGTTCGGCGCCATCGACGTGTTCCCCGGGTCGGACCCTACGCGCGAGGCGGCGCCCGTCGGCGTGCGGACGCGCTTCCTCGCGCGCGACGCCGACCGGCTGCGCGACGTCTTCCGGCAGCTCGCGTCCGGAGTCCAGGCGATCCACGCAGCCGGCAAGCTCCATCGGGACATCAAGCCGTCGAACGTCATGGTCACGCGCGACGGACGCGTCGTGCTTCTCGACTTCGGCGTCGTCGGCGAGTACCTCCCGGGCCGGAAGAGCGTCCGAAGCGACGAGCCGCTCGTCGGGACCCCCGCGTACATGGCGCCGGAGCAGGCCGCGTTCCAGGCGGCGTCACCCGCGTCGGACTGGTACGCGGTCGGGGTCATCCTCTTCGAGTCGCTGACGCGACGCATGCCGTTCGAGGGCTCGACGAGCGATCTCCTCCTCGCGAAGCAGCGTCCGCTCGCCGCAACGCCATCGGCGCTCGTCGACGGAGTCCCCCCCGACCTCGAGACCCTCTGCGTCGACCTCTTGCGGATCGACCCGCGCGCCCGGCCCACGGGCGAGGACATCTTGCACCGCCTCGAGGGCGACCGCCCGACGCCGATCTCGGTCTCCGTCGACGTCCCGTTCGTCGGCCGTCACGACCAGCTCCGGGCGCTCAAGAGCGCGTTCGAGGCGAGCCGCGCGAAAGCGGCGCCCGTCGTCGTGATGCTGCAGGGCCGCTCGGGGATGGGCAAGAGCGCGCTGGCTACGCGTTTCCTCGGCACGCTGGCGTCCACGCCCGACGTCCTCGTGCTCTCCGGGCGCTGCTACGAGCGCGAGGCGGTGCCCTTCAAGGCGATCGATCAGGTCGTCGACGAGCTCAGTCGCTGGCTCTCTCGCCTCCACGAAGACGAGGCCTACGGGCTCCTCCCCCACGGGATCCACGCCCTCGCGCGCCTCTTCCCCGTCCTTCGCAACGCGCGCGTCGTGGCCGAAGCCCCCGACGTCGACAGCGACGTGGCCGATCCGCTCGAGGTCCGCCGCCGCGCGTTTGCCGCCCTCAAGGAGCTCTTCGCGTCGATCGCGGAGCACCGTTCACTCGTCGTGCACATCGATGACTTGCAATGGGGCGACGCCGACAGCATCCAGCTCGTCGAAGCGCTCCTGTCGACCCCTGCGCCCCAGCCGCTCTTGCTCGTCTGCGACCATCGCACCGAGCTCGCCGCCTCGAGCGACGCCCTGGCCGCCCTCCGGAGCGCGCGCGCCCGGCTGTCGGGGTCGTGCGACTTCCGGGACGTCGACGTCGGGGAGCTCCCCGACCGCGAGGCTCAGGACCTCGCGACGTCGCTCCTCGAGTCGCACGATCCGGGGACGGCGTCGGTCATCGCGTCCGAGTCCCGCGGCAACCCGCTCTTCGTCGCCGAGCTGGCGCGCTGGTCGAACGCGCGCCACGCCACCCGCGGCGAGGGTCCGGGGATCGCTCCCGTCGTGCACGGAGACGTGTCGCTCGAGCAGGTGGTGCTCGCTCGCGTCGCCGACCTTTCCGAGGACGCGAGAGCGCTGCTCGAGACGATCAGCCTCGCGCGGGGCCCGATCGCCCACGTGATCGCCGAGCGCGCGGCCGGGCTCCAGGCCCGACGGCGAACGGCCGCGATCGCCCTGCGCGGGGCGAGGTTCGTGTCGACGCGCGGGCTCCGCGACGACGACTTGCTCGAGACCTCGCACGACCGGATCCGGGAGACCGTGGCCGCCAGCATGAGCGACGACCAACGGCGCGCCCGGCACCTCGCGCTGGCCCGGGCGATCGCCAGCTCGGCGCGCGTCGATCCCGAGTCGGCGTACGAGCACTTCCTCGCCGCGGGCGACGAAGAGAGCGCCCGCGAGTACTCCCTTCGCGCTGCCGAAGCGGCTGACCGCGGCCTGGCGTTCCTTCGGGCCGCCGCGCTCTACCGCGCGGCGATCGCGTTGCGAGCCGCGTCGCTCGATCTCCTCTACGCGAAGCTCGGCGACGCGCTCGTCAACGCAGGTCGCGGCGCCGACGCGGCCGACGCCTACATGGAGGCCGCCGTTCACGCGCCACGCCACGAGGCGACGGACCTGCGCCGCACGGCGGCGGAGCACTACCTGAAGAGCGGCCGCGACGAGAAAGGGCTCGCCGTCCTTCGTGAAGTGCTTACCGAGGTGGGCATTCGCTACCCCGAGTCCGCCGAGGCCGCGATGGCGTCCATCGTGTGGCACGAGACGCGGCTGCGGTTGTCGTCGCTGATCCAGCGCGTCACGCGCGTGCGGCGGGCGCAGAGCCTGTCGCCCAAGGATCTCGCGCGGATCGACGCCGCCTTCTGCGGCGCCACGGGCCTCGCCCTGCGCGACCCCCTGCGCGGCTTCGACTTCGGGCTCCGGGCGCTGCTCCTCGCGCTCGAGGCGGCCGAACCGGTGCGCCTCGGGCGCGCGCTCGCCGTGGCCGCCGATCGGAAGAGCACAC
>CALFNG010000382.1 GCA_937902985.1 uncultured Myxococcales bacterium | reverse complement strand
TCATGGGAATCAACACACCGAAGAAGAATCGTGTCGACCAGACCAGCTCCGATCATGGCGCGTGGGATGCTCGCATCGCTCGGATCAGCGGGCCAGTAGTCGCCTTCGTTCATCGCCTTGCCTGGACCGCGCCAGGCCTCCGTCCAGTCAAGGTCGATTCCCGGCGCCTCCACTTCTGAGCAAGCTTCGGCTTGCTCCATGCGCCGCTCATCGCCACGCCTGCACTCCGGCGCCTCCTCGCTCGATCGCGCAAGTGAGCGCGGCCGCTCGCGTGGTGGCAGCGTGCTCCTACCGGTGGTAGGTTCGAGCGATGGCTGGTACGCAAAAGGTCAGCGTCGCCATGGGGCGCACCGAGCTCCGTCTAGCCAAGACCGCCGCTGAAGACGAGGGCGTTAGCCTCTCGGCGTACGTGACGCGAGCGGTGCGGGATCGGCTCGAGGAACGTGAACGTCAGGAGGCTCGGCGCGAGATTCTTGCGACGTTCTTGCCGCATGAGATCCCGACCGCCGACGAGCAACGCGCGCTGGTCGCGTTCTGGAATCGCGAAGGTCCGGCGCCCTCGCTGTCGCAGCGGCGCAAGAACAAGCGGCGGCGGTGATGAGGGGAGGCCTCACCCTCGACACGGGCGCCTTGATCGCGCTCGAGGCCGATCGCCTCTCGATGCGAAAGGTGTTCTACGCGGCGCTGGCGGAGGACGCGGATCCTCCACTCGGCCCACGAACAGGATGCTGCCGTTCGTCGTGTCGCGGATGAGGAACAGGAACGGGTGGTCGATGGCCACGCTTTGCGGCTCGAGGACTCCAAGGCCGCTGACGCCCGACGCCGTCGCGGCGGCGGCGACGGTTAGCTCGACCTGGCCGCCGTGACCTGAAACTGAGCGCCGTCGAGCGAGCGAGGCGCTCGGTCGTCACTCCTCTTCGGCGTCGCCCCACCACTCCGCGAGCGCGAGCTCGACGGCGTCGAAGGGAGGCGCACGAACCTTGTCGCGGTCGCCGAAGACGCCCACCTCGAGCCAATGACCGCCCTGCAGGTGGCTGACCGTCAGGGCGCGCGCAGCGGCGTCGACGTACCAGAGCCACTCGACCCCGATCTCGGCGTAGAAGGGGCGCTTGATGCGCACGTCGTAGCCGCGCGTCCTGGTCGAGTGGATCTCGCAGATCCAGTCGGGAACGAGCGCGAGCGTCGTCTCGGGCAGCGCGGCAAGGCGCTCACGGCGCCAGCCCGCCACGTCGGGCGAGAACTCGGGCGACCCGGGTAACGAGATCCCGGGCTCGGGCAAGATCCACCAGCCACCCGGACCCCCGCGGCCTCGCTGATACGGCGAGGTCAAGTCGCCGACGAGCAGCCCTTCGATGCTCATGTGGCGCGCGAGCGGCCTCGGGCTCGTGTAGAGCGCTCCCTTGATGATCTCTCCCTTCACTTCCGGGGGGAGGCCTTCGAGCTCGGCGATCAGCTGGTCGAGGGTGGGCGCGATTTTGGCGACCATGGGGACAAGCCTGCACGGGGCGGGCAGCGCCCGCAAGCGTCCGGGCGCATCGCAGCGCGGTCCGCGCCGCACGGTCGCGCTGGCGACGGGGCTCGGTGCGGGCGGCGCGGTCGGAGCGACCGTTCCCGTCACCAGCCTCTTCTGATCCTTGGCCAGAGTTGGGGGGTGACGGTATCGAAGTGTCCGAGGTGGCCTAAGCTGGCGGGAAACCTATTGTTTGCGTGGCACGTGCCCGAGCACGCACGTGCGGGTTCCGCGGTGGGCCAGCGGCTCCAGTGAGCATGCGCGCGACTTGGGACGCGAAGAAGGGTCGCCCCGTACGGCTGGCGTATCCTTCGGCGGCGAGCCGTGAGGCGAGCGCCCGGAGCGACAGTCCGCCTGCTCTCGCTCGTGGGTCACGAGGCACCTACCGTCTGCCCCCAAGGCAAAGCCGTAAGGCACGGCGCCGATGCGCTCGCCATGGGCGCGTTTGACCGCGAGCGCCGCGCGCGTCCGAGCGCGAATGAGGGCGTGCTCGTATTGTGCCGCGCCGTCGAGCACGACCCGCATGAAGGCGTCAGCGGGCGAATCACCGTTGCCCTCGCCCGCAGCGCTGACAAGGCGGGCACCCGCTCGCGCTGCGTCACGCTCGAACTGCACCGCGAGCACCACGTCGCGCGCGATGCGGTCGCGCCTGGCAACGACGAGGAGGCCGGCCCGATGCGTACGGAGCGCCGCCAGGGCGGCGCGCAGAGCCGGAAGGCTGGCATCCACGATCTGCATTGGATGCGCTGTCGCATTCGTCTGGAGTGCACCGCCGTCCGGTCACTTCCACTTCGCTCTCGCGGCTGCGATCTACGCGGCCGCCGTCCTCTGCGCGGTCAGCAGTCGACTGGCGATGTTGCATTCCGTGGTCGTGACGCGGCACGGATGGATGCTCCGTCCCCTCGTGGGTCGGGCGAAATTCATGGCTCCGATCGCGGACGTGTACGAGCGCGGCGACGACGTGGTGGCGCTGGGCATCGACGGACGTACGACTCTGCTTGGCATCCACCGCTTTCCATTCCGCAACCCAGCGGACATCCGTCGGGCGCTCGTCGAGACGCTACACTGCACCGCCCGCCTCCATCGAGATACGGCATGAAGATCCAAGAGGCGTCGCGATGCGCACTCGAATTTGCGGCTCCAGAGCCGACACGTCAGCAGGCGCCACCGCCGGGCCTTCGCGTTGAATCTTCGTCGCGAAAGGCATCGAAATCTTCCCCGAAGCGAATCCTGGGCCAGCTTAGTTTAGCAGCGCGATCGTCGTCGATGGGTCGCGGCGGCACTCCGCCGAGGTGGCCGCATCGACGTCGAGACGTGGTCGCGCCTCATTTGCGCGCCAACGCGAGAATTGCGCAGACGGTTCCCCAAGAAGCGAGATCCGCTCGCGCACGTTGCTGGCACGTCACATGCCCTGCCTCTCCGCGCTTCACTCGCTGCGCCTTCCATATTTACGCCGCCCTAACGGGCGGCGTCATACAAAAAAGACGGGCGACGCAAGTCGGCACGCATAAACCAAAACGAGGAGAGAGCCATGAACAAAGAAGCGGCAAAGCACACCCCGAAGTCGACCCAGATCCACAAGGCGGGGCGCAAGCACGATGACGTCGCCTTGACGGTCGAGGCCCTGTTGCCGACTGGCTCGTGGCAGCGCCTGACAGCCGGCGTCGTCGCGGCAGCGGGCGGCGGCCTGCTTGCTGCCGCAGTGGTCGGCGTAGGCCCGGCTGCGCTCGCCGGGGCAGCGGGCTACCTCGCATACCGCGGACTGAATGAGCATCGAAACGGCCACGGCGGACAGAAGGACTGACCAACGCGGCAGTCCGACGGCTAGCCCGCGCTCACGATTCCGGCGCAACGGGAGAACACTATGGACTCGAACACCAACTCGAACATCAAATCGGTACTCACATTCGGCGCGGGATTCGTCGGCGGCTGGGCCGCTAGAAGTCTTGCGGACTCGCCTGAAAATGTTGGCGTGAAGCTCTTGGAGATCGCGATCCGCGCCAAGGAGCGGGTCGGCCAATGGGCCGCGGCGGAGGGCGAGCGTCTGGAGGACATGCTGGCAGAGGCTCGGTCGAAGGCTGAGGTGGGCACCTCCGGCCCGAATGGGGCCACCAACGGAGCCGTGCACGAGGCCCGGACGACGAACGAGGAAGCGTGAGCCCATCCGGACGAGTGGTGGCGCTCCCCAAGAGCTCGGAGCGGGCTGGACTCGTGGATGAACCGCTGCGCCTCGTCCACCACCATCCTGGGTATCTTCGAATCAAGGCAGGCGCATTCATTCAGCCGGCAGACGACAGCCGGGCGGTGGCAGTGGCGGCGGCGCGGGCCGCCGCCGAGGCTGCTCCCGGGTTTCGCTCTTGGTCTCACAACCAAAAGACCGGAAGTGTCGTGGTCGAGTACGATTCACGTGCGATCGAGGCCGACGATCTGCTCAAGCACATCGCCAAGGCTGCGGGATTCCGAGGGGTCGAACACGCGACCAGCGGTCAGATGAATCGCCAGGAGCTGGTGAGCGCGTTTCTCGACACCGTGCAGGGCGTCAACCAGATCGTCAGTAAGTTGACGGGCGACCGAGCCGACCTGCGAGAGCTGGTGCCGGTCGCGCTCGCCGCCACATCGGTCGTGTCGTTCGCGCTCCATGAGGATCGTGGCCGCCTGCCAAGCTGGGACGGCGCCCTCTATCACAGCTACCGCGTCTTCATGCAGTGGCATCGACCGGAGGTACGGACGCGCGAAAGAGTCGCGCGGCAAGAGGACGAGCGCGGTGGCCAGGGCAAGAAGCGTGGCGATGCTCGATGAACACAGAGCTACAGGTCTTTCAGAAAGGTCGCGGTCGCGCCTCCATCTTTGGCGTGGGTGAAAATTCGGCCGAGGCCCTTGCGCTCCAAGGGTGGTTGGCCGAGCGCATCGACGTAGTTCGCTTCGAGCAGCGACCCGGTACCGGCTCATTCCACATCGACTACGACGATGGAACCGCGCTCCCCGGTCGATTCGTTCGCAGTCTGCGAGACAAGGTCCACACGCTCAACCGCAGCCGCATCGCCGAGCCGTTCGACGTCCAACGGGTGCACTCGCTGAGAGGGCGTGTCCGCCTCCGAGTGACCGGCATCACCGAACCGCAGCTCGCCACGTTGACGATGCTCGCCGCGGGGCTCCCGGGGGTGAAGCGCACCAAGCACCTTCCGGGCGGGCGCACGACGCTGGTGGTCTACGGCCCCGAAGAGGTGAGTGAAGCCCAGATTCTGGAAGCGCTGTTGAAGAGCGATCCGGCCGAATGGGCGCGCGAATGGCACAAGCCCACTCCGGCTCGATGGGGTGGCGCTCTGGCGGGCACGTGGGTTCTTTTCATGTGCCTCACGCGTTCGGCGTCCGTTCCCTGGCTCGCCGTGGGCGTTGCGCTGAACACATTGCGGCCCCTTGAACGCAGTGTCGTAGCGCTCCGCCAAGGGGAGATCAGCATCGATCTTCTCGATGTGGCGGCGACGTTCGCAGCGCTCGCTACCGGCCGGCCCACGACCGCCGCCTTCGTCATCTGGATGGTGGGGGTTGGCGACCTCTTGCTCGACATCTCGTCTAACAAGGCGCGCTCTGCGCTTTCGATACTGATGCAGCGCCGAGAGCAGGAAGCGCTGCGCCTTCTTCCGGATGGCTGCGTCGACGCCGTGCCGGTCGGCGACCTCCAAGTCGGGGACCATTTTATCGTCCACACCGGGCACGGCATCGCGGCCGACGGCAGGGTCGTCTCGGGCCTGGCGGAGGTGGACGAGAAGGCGCTCACCGGCGAGTCGCACCTGCTCTCGAAGACGAAGGGCGACCCGGTGTTCGCTTCCACCGTCGTGGTCGAAGGCCAGGTCGTCGTCGAGGTGCAGTCGTCCGGGAAGAACACCGAGGCCGCGAGGATCGAGAGAATCCTGAACACCGTGGGCTCGAAGCCTCTCACCTTGCAGCGCGACGCGCTTGCCCTTGCGAGTAAGCTCGTCCTTCCGACGTTCGGGGTCGCGTGGCTCGCTGCGGCCCTGGCCTCCGACGTGACCCGCGCGGTGTGCGTGCTCATCACCGACTTCGGGACCGGCATTCGCATCGCGGTACCGACGAGCGCGCTGACCGCAATGGCGCTCGCCGCGCGCGAAGGAGTGCTGGTCAAGGGGGCTCAATACCTGGAGCGCCTTTCGAAGGCCGACGTCATCGTCTTCGACAAGACCGGTACGCTGACGAGTGGCGTACCGGAAGTGGTGGAGGTGGTGACCGCCAGTGGCGTGACGGAGTCCGCCCTCATCAAGTGGTGTGCTTCCGCCGAGGCGCCACACGACCATCCCGTCGCAAGGGCGCTGAAGGCCTACGCGAAGGAACACGGCATCCGAACCGTCGCGCCTGACGCAGGAAGCGACGAGTACGCGGTGGGGCTGGGACTGTCCGCGCGCGTCCAGGGCCGACGCGTGCGGGTCGGCCGGGCCACATGGATGGAGAGCCAGAGACTCGACATCGGTCGGTCCCTCAAGAGGCACCTGACCCGCTTCAAGAGGGCTCGTGTCTCGAGCCTCTGCGTTGCCGTCGACGAGCGAGTTGTAGGAGTGGTCGGCTACTCCGACTGCACTCGCCCCGAGAGCGCGGCCATCGTGCGAGCGCTACGAGACGGCGGCCGCCGGAAGGTCGTGCTTCTTTCGGGCGACAGCCCCGAAGTGGTGACGAGTGTCGCGCGTGCGCTCGGGATCGACGAAGCCGTGGGCGGTCTCCTCCCCCAGGAAAAGGCAGCATATGTGAGAAAGATGCGGGCCGCCGGCTGTGTCGTGGCGATGGTGGGCGACGGCATCAACGACGCGCCAGCGCTGGCCTCGGCGGATGTGGGAATTTCGATCGCCGGCAGCACCGACGTCGCGCTCGAGACCGCCGACGTCGTGTTGTTGGACGGCGGCCTCGCCCGACTCGAGAAAGCATTCCGGATCGGCGACCGAGCGATGGCCAGCGTTCGGCAGAATCTGGGAGTCATCATCGTACCGAATGCCATTGCGATCGCCCTGGGTGCCTGCGGATTCATTACTCCGCCCATCGCCGCCATCATCAACAACGGGGCGACGATGTTGGCGGTGCTCATGGGAACCGTTCCGCTTCTGAGGGTGCCCGCGCGCCGCCCCCAGTCCGAGAGCGAGCCCACGTCCAGTGCCGATGTGCTTGCCGTGCCTTCGAGGGCCGCATCGCGCGATCCGTCGCCGCTGCTGGCGGCGGGCGGGAGAGGCTGAGAGCGATGCCGGCGGCCGCAGTAACCGTTTTCCGTGTGTTCCTGCTCCTAGCGTCATTTCCAGGCGTGAGGAAGCATGCGTCTCGCCTGGTGAAGGCGGCGCGCGAATGGTGGTCTGGAAAGAAGATCGCTGTGGTCGGTCCGACGGCCAGCGGGAAAGACAGCTTCCTCGCGCGGCTGCAGAACCGGGAGATCCCCGCGGTCCATACGAACTCGCCGATGGGCGAGAAGGTTAGCTCCTTCAGCGTGAAGCTCGCACTCTCGCATCATCAGGTCATCGATATCACCTGCAAGGGAGTGATCAACATCGGCGGCGAGACCGACTACCGCGACGCGCCTTCGGGGTGGCTGGCGGCGTGCAAGGACGCCGACGTGGTCTTCTACATGATGACGATCAAGGACCTGACCGAGGAAAGGTTCCTCAAAGGTCGGCGCGTGCGCCAAGATCTCGACTGGCTGATGACTGCGATGCCGTACCTCAAGGGCGAGGCGCTCGTTCACATCTTGATCAACAAGATCGACGAAGAGATCGAGAGTCACACCGATTACGCAGCCTTGGCAGGGGCGCTCGCGGACGATCTCCGCGCGCTGGACAAAACGGTTAGGAGAGTGCTCCATCCGTACGAGGACCGGTACACCGGCGCGACCTTGATCTCGATGAAGAACAAGCGAATCTACACGCTCGCGATCAACGACGTCCTTCGGTCCGTATACTCTGCGCTGCACGAGACCGTGAAGCGCAAGAAGGCAGCGTAAACGCCATGCGCGTCTATTGGATTCTTCCGAATCGTGATCAGAGCGACGAAGTTCTTGCGAGCGACGGTCAGACGCTCTTGCCGCTCCGACAGATTCTCGATCCGAAGCTCCGCCCCGATGGTTTTTCGCCTGGCGTACCGACCGAGCTGCTGGAGAAATGTGCCCCGAGAGGCTACGCGGGGATCCTGTTCGCCCAACGGTTTCCCGGCGTGAACGGGGACAAAGAGCTCTTTTCCGTATCGAGCACTGCGGGCCTGGACTCTTCGGGACGGGTAGTCCACATCGGCTTGTTGTTCGTTCTCGAGCCCGGTGAACGGCCGATATTCGAGCTGCCGTATTCCGGGCTGTCCCAGGAAGACAAGGCGTCTGCGAGTGCTCTGATTCATCGGCTGACGTCGGCCGGGTCTCGTGATCCTTGGGTCCAGAGCGTGCGGGACCTTCTCGCTCTCCCGTCGGACGCCGGGCCGGCCACGAACGTCGCGCTCGATCGTTCCGTCGTGCAGTTCCATTCGCCGTACGTGCTTGGCGCCGGGGGTCTGACCAAGAAGGCTGCCAGTCGCATGAAGTGGCTCAAGGCCGGGCTCATCGTCCTGATCGTACTCGTAGTCGCGTGCGTCTGGTTGTCTGCACACGCCGCCGATTGCTCCATGGCTCTGAGTGGAGCGACCCATTTGCGTCATCCTTCTGATTGGACTGGAGTGCTGACATGACGTTTCAATTGAAGGCGGACGAGCCGGTGGTCGACGGGATTCGGCGCAACGTGAGACGCGAGGTCGAGAAGGCGCTCGAACATCTCGGCGCGAAAGTGAGCCCTCGCCGTCGCGACGCCTGGGAGAGCGACGCCGTCCACGAGGTGCGCAAGTGCTTCAAGAGAGTCCGGGCCGCTCTACGCCTCGTGCGCGAGGAGCTGGGGGACGATACATACCGCGAAGAGAACTGGTGCTTTCGCGACGCCGCTCGGCCACTCAGCGAGGTCCGCGATGCCAAAATGCTCGTGGAGAGTCTGGACAAGTTCAGCCAGCAGTGCAACGTCGAGCCGGGCGCGGTTGCGAAGGTCCACGCCGCCTTGGTCGCAAACCACCAGGAAGTGACGCGGCGCGTACTGAGGCAGGGCAGAACGTTCCCTGCAGTGGCGGAAGTCGCCGCACGCGCGCTCGGGAGGCTCTCGGATTGGAAGACCAAGGACGACGGCGGGGAAGCGCTGGAGGGGGGCCTGAGACGCGTCTACCGGGCAGGTCGTCACATGCTGTCTCTGGCGGCAGCAGACCCGAGCATGGCGAACCTGCATGAGTGGCGAAAGCAGGCCAAGTATCTCTGGCATCAACTTCAGCTTCTCGAGCCCGCGTGGACCGGTCACGAGAAGGACCTCGGCGATCGAGTTCACCGGCTTTCGCAGCTGCTTGGTGAAGATCACGACCTGGCCGTTCTTCGGCAAACACTCGCGGCCGATCCCTTGACGTACGGCGGGCATGGTGTCCTGAAGGGCCTGTTCGAGCCGCTCGACCGGCAGCGCGAGGAGCTCGAACGGCTGGCGTTCGAACTCGGCCGGCAGCTTTACAAGGATTCGCCGAAAGTCTTCACGAGCCGAATCGAGGCCTATTGGAGGGCATGGGCAGCGAAGGTCGAGGGGCCAAAGCCAAGCGCGGGAAGTCGCTCGGCTCGCTCTGCCAGAATTAGAGCAGATTCGTAGCGTGTCTTTGGAGCCGCGCTCGGACCCACGAGAGAGAAGACATGGACTCCCATCCGACGACGTTCGTGATGCCACGGCGACGATGAACGGCCTCGGTCAGGCGGTCCGCACGCGACACGCGGGGAAGCTTGCGAAGCGAGCATCCGCAAGAAGGCACTCGTGACGGACACCATCTACGTCATCCGGCATGCGGAGAAGCCCGACGGGAACGCGATGGGGGTCAATGCGATGGGCGGCGCCGCCCCGGAGTCACTCATCGTTCGCGGCTGGCAGCGCGCGGGAGCGCTCGCTAGCTTCTTTGGCTCAAACGATGGCCTGCCAGCGCCCGATCGCATCTACGCCTCGGCGTCCATCAAACTACACACCGCCGAGGGCAAGGTCGGGAGCAAGAGCGAACGTCCTGAGGAGACCGTCTCGGTGCTCGCCGAGAATCTCGGCCTGAAGGTCATCGAGGATTTCAGAAAAGGCCAGGAACCCGCCCTCGTCACCGAGGTGACGGCGCTGAAGGGAACTACGCTCATCTGCTGGCAGCGCGAGGCTATCCCGACGATCGCCAAGGCGATCCTCGGCACCTCGGCCGGGTTCCCTCAGTCCTGGCCGTCGGACAGATTCGACGTTATTTGGCGATTTGTTCGCCCCGAGCGGTCGTGGAACTTTGATCAGGTTTGCCAGCGCTTGCTGCCGGGTGACGGTGCGCACGGTATCACGTAGGCGCATGGCGGGCCGACCCAACCCGAAGCCGAAGCCGATCGACGGGTGGTGTGAGGCGCTCCTTACAGCGGTTCGCAGGCGCACGAGAGGGCGACCGGCGCGGCGACCGAGTTCGAGACGGGCGTGGCCCTCCTTCATCACCGCCGCGACCCTCATCCGGTGAGCTGCGGTTTCGACCCACGCCGCTTGACGGCCTCGTAGACCGTCGCCCGCTTCTCGCCGGTCTTTGTCACCAGCTTCCGCTCCATCGCCAGCGCGAACACCCGGCCCATGTCCTCGCGCGAGAAGCCGAGGGCTCGCCGGAGATCCTCCGACCGACTGGGACCGTGATCCTTGAGGTGCCGGACCAGAGTGGCCGCACCCATCTCGATGGAATGGCTCGTCGTGGCCGTTGGCTTGCTCCGCTTGGAAGACCCCCTCGGGTTCTTCGAGGCCTGACGCTCGCCACGAAGGCCCGCAAGAGCGTCCCGCAACTCCTCGACGCCCACGTGGGCCAGGGCCGAGACGATCTCGCTGGCGAACCGGGTGCTGATTTCGTTGAAAGCTTTCTTGAGGCTCTTCTTGAGGGTCTTCTTCAGGGAGGCCATGGCAGGGTATCCTCGCCGCAGGCCGAGGGCGGGGCAAGCCGTTCCTGAGGTCGGGAGCACGCTCGTAGAACTCACCCTTTGACCCCTTGTGCGGCGGCCGGACGACCCTTCAAGGGGCCTGCGGTGCTCTCGCGGGAAGCCTCGCGCCGACGCGCGCCCGACCCGTCGAGGGCGTCCGCTTCGAGGATCGCCGCCGAGCCATGAACGAGCGAGAAGGACGCCCGCCAGGCCGACAGCTTTGCTCCTCTTCAGCCCGGCCCGTGCGAGCATTCTGCCGCGCTCGTCCTTCGAGCCCAAGTCCCCGTCCTGTCCGAAGGCTCGATCGGCCGTGCTTTGCGGTGATGGCCGATAGTGGCCCAGTACGCCGCCGAGGCGCTCGTGGCGTCGAATTGCTCCCTTGTCCCCGCGCTCCGGAGCCGTAGTCATCTCGTGATCATCAGTTGCTCCACGATGGGCCCGAGCGCCAGAACGGGAAAGTACGTGAGTGCTCCGACGAGCAAGCACGTCGCGAGAACGAGGCCGACGAACATTCCTCCTTCGCTCGGCACCGAGCCAATGTTCCGTGGCCTCGCGCGCTGCGCAGCGAGGCGCCCGGCGAGGGCCAGGGCGGGAATGGCGAGGCCGAAGCGGCCCACCATCATCGAGATCATGAGCGTCACGTTGTAAAACGGCGTGTTTGCGTTGAGGCCCGCCATCGTCATGCCGTTATTTGCAGCGCACGATGCGTGGGCGAACACGATCTCCGTCAAGCCGTGCGCGCCACCATTCGTGGTGAGCCCCACGCGACCGGCTTCGAGGGACACGGCGAGCGCGCTGAGCGGAAGGATGATGGCCGGCACGAGGAGCGCGTAGAGCGCGACGTAATTCATCTCGCGAACGCCGATCGACTTGCCGCAGTACTCGGGCGTACGACCGACCATCAGCCCTGTGACGAACATCGCCACGACCGAGACCATCAAGAGGCTGTAGAGGCCCGTGCCGAGCCCGCCGAACGCGATTTCGCCGAGGAAGAGGTTCGTCAGCATGACGAGCACGCCGACCGGCGAGAAGGAATCGTGCATGGCAACGTACGAGCCTGTCGCCCCGTTCGATGTCACCGCTGCGCCGAGGACCGAGCCGGCCACGCCGAAGCGCGTCTCCTTCCCCTCCATGTTTCCGCCAATGACTCCGAGGGACGCCAGGCGCGGATTGGCCGCCCCCTCGGCCATGTGCATCACGACCAGCCCGACCACAAAGAGGATCGCCATGATCGCGAAGAGTGACCACCCCGCCTCGCGGCGCCCCGTGGCGCGGCCGAACGCGTAGGGCATTCCAGCGGGAACGATCACGATGGCGAGCAACTCGACGAAGTTTGTGAGCGGTGTGGGATTCTCATAGGGGTGCGCACCATTCGTGTTGAAGAAGCCGCCTCCATTGGTGCCGAGGTTCTTGATCGCCTCCAGCCCAGCGACCGGCCCTTGCGCGATCGTCTGCACCCCCCCCTGCAGGGTCGTGACGTGCGTGTACGGGGCGAAGTTCATCGGCACGCCTTGCCAGACGAGGAACGCCGTCAGGAGGAGCGCGAGCGGCAGGAGCACATAGAGCACCGCGCGCGTGACATCGACCCAGAAGTTACCGAGCGTCGCCGACTCGGCGCGCGCGAAGCCGCGTAGGAACGCGAAGCCGAGCGCGAGCCCGGCCCCGCCGGCGAGGAAGCCCTGAGACGCCAGACCGATGAGCTGCGCCCAGTACCGCAGCGTCGTCTCGCCGCCATAGGCTTGCCACGTCGTGGTCGTCGCGAAGCTCACCGCGGTGTTCGCGGCGAGATCGGGCGTCATTGGCGTGGTGAGATAGGAGCTGTCTGGTCCCCCGGGGAGCAGCCACTGGAGCCGAAGCACGCCGTAGAGGAGCAGTGTGCCGAGAGCCGAAAAGACGAGAAACGCGCGTGCGTATTCCGCCCACGTCATCTCGCGCGCGGCGTCAACCCCGGCTGCCCGATAGAGCCATTGTTCGACAGCGAAGAGGGGCCGCTTGCGCTCGAAGACGAGCAGCAAATAGAGCCCCACGGGCTTCGCAAGGAGCCCGACGAGCGCGCAAAAGGTCACATATTGGGCGACCGTCGAGATTCCCATAGGACCACCGGTACGATCGTCATTCCGAAGAAGAGACTGTACGCCCTCGTCGACGGGAACCAGCCGGCATCGCCGCCGAAGTCGAGGACCAGCCACGATCGCGCCGTCACCGTGAGGGCCGCTCGAAGGCCGCCGTCGCGCGCGGCAACCGGAAGTGCGTCCGAGAAAGCGTACGCTTCAAGCGCGAGACCGAGCGACGCGGGCAGACTAGCCGACAGAGCCAGTGCGGTGAACTCCTGAGTGATGGGAGAATCGTTGAGCCGCCACACGTCGATCCCGACGTTCCAGTCGACGTGAACGGGTCCGAGATCCTTGCTCAGGTAACCGACGAAGAAGGCGTTGTCGCTTCTCGAATACCCCGTCGCAGGAAACGTCGGGAGGCTGACCTGCGCCGACAGCGCGAGCGAGGGCCAGATGTCGCCCTGGTCGCGCAGATGAAGCTTCGGACCGACGAAGACGTTGTCGAGGTACTTCGCTGGCGCATTCCCCGTTAAGAACGTGTAGCCGTTCGATCCGACCTGAAGCTGAAGCAAGGGGGTGAGTGTCTGCTTCAGCAGGACGGGAAATGCTGCCTGCCGTTCCCCGGGGGCCTTGGAGAAGAGCCCACCCGCCTCGACCTCGAATGCGCCGGGCGAGACGATGTCCGCCGTGCACGAGACAGTCGGCCGACACGGTCGCGCTTGAACGTCGGTGGCGGGCTGCACGCTGACTTCGTTGAGAGTATGCGGTCACGGCCCCTAAAAGGGTTGCGAAAATTCTGGCTACGGCGGCACCGGCCCGCCGTGCGCGGCGATCACGCTCGCCATGACGACTTTGGCCACGTGCACGAAGGGGAGCTGCTCGGCGTCCCCGTCCCGGGCTTCGTGAGGAGCGATTTGATCAGAAATTTATGCGTTTTTACGGTACTCAGGGTCTGTGGATGGACGCGACGTTGGCCCTGTGCGTTGCCTGGTCGCCACGATCGCTCCCGGGCGGGCCAGCATGCGGGACGACGTAGCGAAGCTCTTCGTCGACGAGCTGCGGGCCGCAGGCTTCCAGGTCGTTCGCAGCGTGACGGTGAACCGCGAAAAGGAGTTCATCGAACAGCTTCTATTGAATGTCACCGTCGGCAACGAAGCGGATGCCATCATCCTCGTCGGCGGCTCTGGAATCGGGCCACGCGACCACGCGTGCGAAGTCGTCGACAGGCTCGCCAACCGCCGGATCGAAGGGTTTGGGGAGGAGTACCGTCGCCTCCTGCGAGGGGACGATGAGTCCGTCGTGAGGGTGGTGCTCACGCGCGCGACCGCCGGCGCATACAATGGATGCCTCGTCGTAGCTATGCCCCGACAGACCCTCGGTCTGGTGCGACGAGCGGTTCAGCAGCTCCTGGTGCCCATCCTGCCCGAGGCCGTGCGGATCGCGACGGGAATGGGGCATTCACCAGAGTCCAACTGAGGCGAGCATCTCCACCGGCGGCGGGCCTGCGGGACGAATCCCTTATCGACCGCGTGCGCCGGGTATCAGCTTCCCTTCCCAGTCTTGCTCGGTATCCGCTGCTGCTCCTCTGCCTTGCGCGGCGGGCCGCGGGTGGTCGTGATGAACACCCCGTACTGTCCCAAACTCGATCGCGCGGCATTCTGGGCGAATTGCGTTCGCTGCGAAGGCTTGGGTTGGTAGGGTCCGGCGATCGTGCCGTCCGCCGCTCCGCTTCAATTCGTCATCCTGCTGGTCGCCAGTTGGCTTCGCCGCCGCCAGGGCGAGGCCATTCGAGTTCTTGCGCGCCGAGAACCGCGTGCTGCGCGCCCGGCTCGGGCCCAAGCGCCTTCGATTCACCGATGCCGAGCGACGGTTGCTCGAGAAGGGAAAGCCGCTCGGCCGAAAGCTGCTGGCCGAGATGGCGTCCGTCGCGACGCCGGAGACCATCCTTCGATGATACCGCGAGCGGGTCGCCGCGAAGTACGACGGGAGTCGTACCCGCGGCGCTCCGGGCCGTCCATCGTCCACTGCAAAAGCGAGCAACAAGCCCGCACGGTATTGGAGGCCATACGGGGTCCACCGCGACAATATCCCTGATTGCGTCAGTCGATACCAAGCGGTCGGGGAAGCGATGCGGGCCGTGCTGACGGAGAACGCCCGCTGGCTGAAAGAGTTCAGCTTCGCTCAGTACGAGGCGTACCACCTGAAAGAGAAGAGTCGGAAGAAACGCGCGGCCTTCGCCCGCAAGCGCGCCGCAAATAGGTAGCGTTCTCTCCTACTGTTCCAGGGCCTGGCCGTCCTGGGTACGTAGGCGGCCTAAGGAGCCCGGTCGAAATTGCCGATCCCGTCCTGCTCGGAGTCCCGCTGCTCCGCGTACTTTACGCGCTCACCCCATCGCGCGTCCGCGCTGACGTCGATTCTCCACCACGCGGAGGAAGCGATCGATCGCCGCGGCAACGCCAAGCGCGTTGCCTTGGTAGGCGTCCCAATCCGCCGTCGACCAGTCGACGGGAGCGAGCTCCTCACCCGCGGCGTCGCGGAATGGGTAGCGGTAGCTCGCGTCCGTCGGTTCCGTCGTCGCTGTCGTTGAATCAACCTTTCGCAGGAGACCTTCGCCATCGAGCTTTCCGAGCTCGGCGTCGAGCTGGCGCAACAGAAGGTGGAGGGACTTGGGGAAGGCCGGATCAGCCGCAGCCTGCTGGGCGAGTTGCTTCAGGGGAGTGCTTATGCAGGAAATGCTGCCGGAAGCGCCCGTCCTCCGCCACTGGGCCGTTCCAGAGAATCTGACCGAGGGCCTTGATCCCCTTCTCGCAGGCCTGCTGGAGCCAGTAGCGCCGGTGGCACTCCTGTGCGGCCTCGAGCTTCCCCGCTTCAAGATCAGCACGGGCCTGGCGGAGCCACGCCTTCAAGCGTTCGTCCGCCATCGCTACGCGGCCCGCGAGACCTCGCGTGCCACATCGACGAGGGCCTTCGCGTCGCCGGCGTCGAGCATCACGGTTCCGGCGGCTACAGCTCGGGCCAGCTCGGGCTTTCTGCGGAGCGCAGCCTCCAGGCTCGGTCTGTTCCCCGCGATGATCGCGACTGGGAAGCGAAACTCCACGCCGGGGCTGAAGAAAGTGGGCTCCTCGGCCTTCTCGTCGTCGGCCATCGAGGGGATCACCTCCACCAGCCACGCTTCACCGGCCTCGGGCCGGATCCAGATCGCCCCCGTGGTCGGCTCCGCGAGCTTCGAGTGCGCGTCGACGAGTTCGACGACTTTTTCCTTAGGAATCACGCGCTCAGTATAGCCGACTCGCGGGCCCGCGACACGACCGACGCTCGCCCGCCAAGGTGAGGCCAACCGGAGGCTGTCTGGCGTAGCCGGCGCTGGCATCCGGGGCGGCCCGGGGGGGCCCCGATGCGCTTCTCGATCCTGCATCTATCCGATCTCCATCGCGGTGTCGCGGACGAGATCGATACGGGCGCGCTGCTCGACTCGGTCGTTGGACCTCGAGCGGTCCGCCGGGGAGGACCGTCCCATCCTCCGGCCATCGATGTGCGTCGTGACGGGCGACATGCTCTACGGCCCCTCGGCATCGCGACGACCTGGCCCATCGAGCGCTCGGCGCCCCAGCGAGGATTGCTTGCCATCTGGCCAATGAGACTCACGTTGCGCGTGGGGAGCCGACCGCCGCCTACGTCACGCCGGAGCTTGTGACGGCGCAGAAGTGGGGAGGCATCGACATCGCGCCGCTGCGCGCCGCCATGCCGCCGGAAATGCAATTGATGTTCGACCGCTACCTGGCGCTCGAGTCGCAGACGGCCGACGAGCTGCAGGCCGGCTTGTGGAAGGGGCGGCCGGTGAGCGACGTAGCCGAACTCGAACCCTTCGACACGCTACCGCTGCGCGAGCGGCCGATCCTGCGCACGGCGGACGGCAGGGCCATCATCCTCGATCACATCTTCTACGCTGACAAGGCATCGGTCGGCCCGCTGTTCGCGCTTGTGAAGGCCTTTCGCGAGCGGAGCAAGCGCGGCGCGGCCAATGAGGTCTTCACGGCGTTCGGGAAGGCCTTCGAGAGCTACATGCACGAGCTCCTACGCAGCATGTACCCGTCGAGCACCTTCCTGCCCGTACGGTTGATCTGCAATCCACACGCAACGACCAAGGACGGCGAGGATGTCGAGATCGGGGATGCGTGCCTGAACGACGTCATCGAGGCCGTCCTGTTCGAGAGCAAGGGCGTGTTCGTGCCCGACAATGCGACGCAAGACAAGGACGGCTATCTCGGCGCGCTGCGCGAGAAGTACGGGGATGACGGCGAGAAGCTGCGCGGCGCGGCGCAGCTCGGACGATGGCTGAGAGAGCTTGCGACCGGCGGGGCAACCCCGGTCGGTCAGGACTGGTCGCGCGTCGCACTCGTCTACCCGGTGCTCGTGGTCAACGACGTCCGTATGGACAGGCCCGGCCACGGCGAATTCCTGGCTGAGGAGTTCGCAAAGGCCCTCGAGCCGGATGTGTCGATGGCGACCGGCTACCTGCGTAAAGGACGCTTCACCATCGCGCCGTTGACGATCATGACGATCGCCGATCTCGAGCTGCTCGAGTCCTCCGTCGACCATGTGCGCCTGACGGACCTGCTAAAAGACTACGCGCAATCGGGACATGGTGGGATTCGCGAGAGCTTCCACGACTACCTGTCCATAACGGCACGCGGAAAGTATAAGCTTTCGTTGCGCAAGCTCCGGCTGCGGGCGTTGCCTCTGGTTGACGAGGCGCACAAGAGTATGTTTCCTAATATTCCGATACCGGAAGTGCCGGGGCGGCTTATTGAGGATTGACCGAGTTGGACGACCCCTCTATCTTCCTTCCGATAAAGGACGTTATCGGAACCGAGCGCGGCTCGGGGGCGATGAGTTTGGAACGGTTCCAGGGTGAGGAGGACACGATGCAGCAGACGCGGCCAGCGAGCGACGACGGATCGTCAGGCGAAAGCGACGCCATCGTGATGCGGCCAATCGGCCGTGTGCATTCCTCGCGTGCGACGGTCGAGGACGATCGCTGGGACGCGGTCGAAGCGTTCATCGAGCTGGAGTCGCCCTTCACCGCTGAGGCGCTGATCGGGCTCGACGCCTTTTCCCATGTCGAGGTCGTGTTCGTCATGGACCGCGTCGAGCCCGGCAAGGTGGAGCGCGAGGCGCGCCATCCGAGAAACAACCCGGCCTGGCCACGTATCGGCATCTTCGCGCAGCGCGCGAAGAACCGGCCCAACGCGATTGGCACCACGATCTGCCGGATTCTCCGGGTCGAGGGCCTCAGGCTCCATGTGCACGGGCTCGACGCAGTCGACGGCTCGCCGGTGCTCGACCTGAAGCCATGGGTCATGGAGTTCGGGCCGCGGGGCGGGCTGCGGCAACCTGCCTGGATCACTGAATTGATGCAGCACTATTGGGAGTGAGCGCGTGGAAGGGTTCTGGGACATCGTCTTGAGCAAGGAAGTCCGCGCGTGGGGCGATACTCCCTCCCCCGCCGTCGCGTGGCTGGCTTCGCACCTCCCCGCGCCCGCAACCGTGCTCGTGCCAGGATGCGGCTACGGCCGTAACGCGCTGGGTCTGGCGAGGCTCGGATACCGGGTCGTCGCAACCGACACGTCGCAGGCCGGCCTGGCACGCGCGCGAAGCGCGTTCGCCGATCCCGCGATCGAATATCTCGAGCAGGACGCGTTCGGTGCGTGCGGACCTGTCGACGCGATTCTCGCGCACTACTTCCTCCATCTCTTCCTCGCAGCTGAGCGTTCCCGGCTGCTAACGGTGTGGCGGGAAGCACTGCGGCCCGGAGGCTTCATCGTGCTAACCGCGCTCTCTACCCGGTGCGCGTTCTTCGGCCAGGGGAGGGAGCTGGAGTCCGGCACGTGGTCGAACCCCGGATGGATTCCGATCCACTTCGAGACGCCATCGGCTCTGGCCGCCGCGCTTGAGGAGCAAGGCTTCGAGGCTGTTCACGCAGAGGAACGCCTCGAGCCCGAGACCAAGCCCACAGGCCAGGTCGACACTGCGAGCGTCTACGCGCTCGCGCGCAAGCGGCCTATGTTCGAGGGTGCGCCGCGATGACCGACAGGCCAGATGCTCCAGACGCGCTCCCGAATTCGGCCAAGGCACGTGCGATCGTCCTCTGCACGGAGTCGGCGCTCGCGGCAAGAGCCCCCTCCCCGGCCCTCGCGCGCCAGCCGAAGCCTTTAGGCGAAGGTCTGGTCGCCTGGTCAGGCGAGCGCGCGGCGATCCGCACGATCAAGTTCCTGACGGCGGGCATCCACAACGCGCACACGCGCCGGGCCTACACCCGAGCCGCCAAGCGGTTCCTCGGCTGGTGCAACGCGCGCGGGATGACATTGGCCGACGTGCGGAGCCCCGACGTCGCCGCCTACATCCACGAGCTCGGGTTGGAACTTTCGCAAATTGTCGTCAGCTCGATCGAGGCGGACGATGCGAAGGTCTTCTTGCGGAACGGGACGCAAGAACCTGGGGGAAGCTCCGCTGCGATTCGTGTCCGGTATGGATGAGCGGCGGACTCACAAGGACCCGGTGATCCGCAGCCTCAGCATCGCTTGCGGAAGCCGGTGCAGCGTCGACCGGCTCAGCATGCACACGCCGATTTCCTTGAGCAAGGCCTCGCCCTCGTTCGTGGGCATCGACCCCAGCGCCCGATTCGCGATCCGAGAAACCAACGGAGTGTACCGCCCCTCTACGATCCCAAGACGCAGGTCCAGCGGAATCAGCGCCCGACCCTTGCCGCTCCGCTGGTAGGTCGAGCGCGCCAGGCTCACCTCCCCGAACGTCGTCTCGTAGCTGCCCGTGTACACGCGCTGAAAGCCCCACGTCTCGCCGCTCACCGTCACCTCCGAGGTCGTCGTGTCGGCGATCTCGAACGCCTCTCGCATCAAGCCCCGTCCGACTCGTTCACCAGTTCCTGAGCGTCCCGCTCCACCTGCAGCCCGATGGCCCCCACTGCGCCGTCGCCACGAGACCTCTGAGCCACAGCCCTCTTCACCGACTTCCGAAACTCGGCTACCCGACCGCCGATCGATGACTGCCAACCATCAAACCACGACTCCGATGTGTTCTCGATCATGACGACAATCAGCCACGTCCCCACCGCCTACCGCAACCTCTTCCGCTGACACGATCACTTCACACGTGGAACGTATTCCGTTGATGCGATCTATTGATGCCCGTAATGGATCGCGACCCCTTCAAACCATCCGAACAGACCTGCTCACGGGTACCTACAAGCCCAGGGCGAACCGGCGAGTCGAAATCCCCAAGGACAAGGGCAAAGTCCGCGTGCTTCA
>CALFNG010000381.1 GCA_937902985.1 uncultured Myxococcales bacterium | reverse complement strand
GCGCACCTGGAAGACGACGTCGGGCACGCGCAGCGCACGCCGGTGCCGGAAGTGCGCGGCGTCGAGCGCCGAGACGAGGACGCGGTAGTAGACACCCGGAGCCACCTTCACGCCGGCAGCGCCGCGCCAGACGTCCGCGATGTACCTGCGAGCGGCCCGCCTGCTCGTCACGTCGTCGAGATCGGCCATCGCGGCCGTCAGGTTCCCGATCAGGAGCTCGGCGCGGCGCCGGATCGGGTCGACGTCGCCGGCAGGACGGGGCAGCGGAGCTCGCTTCAGCACGGGGCTCATCTTACCCACGCTTCACGAGTCGAAGCGCGGCGCCAGGCTTCGGCAGGAGCACGGCCCGGAGTCGATCGGCCGTCTCGTCGTCGCCGGCGATGATGGCGGCGGCGATCGCCTGTCGCAGGGCGACCTCGAGTTCCGTTTTTCCTGGTCCTGCCGGGTCCAGTATTGCTCCGGCTAGGTGACCTGCCGCCGAAGATGAACCGGCTTGTTTCTCCGGCGATCGACCTTCCTCAGGCGGCAATTCGGGACCCAGGAATTTCGTGTTCGACTCCCTCTGGGGACGCTCATTCCAGAGCCGAAAACAACAGCGATCCGATACGTGTAGAATACGTTGGCTCGATGTTGGCACGGGGAGTGGGGCCCCGACCCAACGAAGCCCAACGAATTTTGGGTGGTTGACCTCGAGCATTGAGTGCCGGTACGAACGGCGCGGGGCCAAAAATGAGGGACTGGCGCTGGTCGACTCCCACCGTCGTGGCGATCCTTGCGCTTCTGATCTTCTACAGGCTCGACTGCTCGGGGACCGTCTACTTGGCGGCCCTGGGCTGTCTAGTGGGGGCGACCGCGCTCATTTGGCTGCTCAGTCTGGGAGGCGTTCGCGGAACCGATCACCGCAGTCACGGGCGCAGGACCGGGCTGCTCTACATCGGCGTCACCTACGGGTTCGCTGCCGCATACGCGCTCATCATGTACCGCACCTACGAGGGCTCCAAGGGCGCCCTTGGAAATGCGGGCAAGGATTTCATGCTGACCTCCGGACTGGTCGGCGGTGTGCTGGCACTCTTTCGGTCGACAGGCACTAACTCGGCTGTCCTTGCGACCCTGAACCGACTCGACCGCCTTGACCGCGAACTAGTCGGGCCGACGATTGCGCTCGAAGCGCAGGATGCGTCAACGATCCAAGAGCTCGAACTCATCTTGGAGCGCATGATGAACCTTGCGACGCATCTCCGAGAGGCGCCGTTCCTCGACAGCCTTAGCTTGTGGTTTCGTGACCAAGTTGGAGGACGCTGGCGGATCTTGGAAGGGGCCGGGCTGACGCCCGAGACCATAGATCTGTTCGAGCAACCCATCCTGACACAGCAGCAGCCTGGAGCAGGTTTCATCTGCAACATGGCGGCGGTCAACCGACGGGTACTTGTCGTCCCAAGCGACCCAAGAAGCCACCCTTGGTACGCAAACGATCCAAATTCCTCAAAAAATCTCGAGGGGTTCGCATGCGTCCTCCTGCTGGATCACAACCTGCAGCCAATCGGCGCACTCTGCTTGACCAGCGCGCGGAAGGATGGCATCCCGCGAGAGACCGCGGGTGCTAGCTACCATCGCTTTACAAATGCACTAAACTTATGGGCAGCATCGTTTACGATCGTCCTCGAGCGCTGCAATGCACTCCTACGCGAGGGTCCAATAGATGAGTGACATCATCCGGAACGCAAAGCTATTCGCCGAGCTGGCCCGCCGACAACAGGCCGTGCAAGGCCGTGCGCCCGTCGCGAAGGATGCGCCCTCCAGCTCGGCGACACGCGAGACCGAATCGAGTCCCCCCTCGGAAGGCGCTCAGCGAGAACGGCCGTCGAAGCGCGCAGCCAATTCAGCGTGAGGTTGGTGGATCGGCTTCGCACCGCCTAGCGCCGCCAAGAACTCCCGACCCCCGCCGGGCGCGAGGTGCGAGTAGCGCATGGTCATCGTGATCGTCGCGTGCCCCATCCATTCCTGAACCTGCCGGATGGGCGTGCCTCCGATGGTGAGGTTGCTCGCGAAGGAGTGGCGGAGGTCATGCCAGCGGAGCAAGCGGAGCTTTGCGTGGCGGGCCGCCCTCTCGAGGGCCCCGTGCAGGTGCCAGAGGGTCAACGCCGTCCCGTCCTCCTGACAGAAGACCAGCGGCCCCCGCATGTGCCGATGGGCCTTCAGGGCGCCGGCTAGCGGCAGGCTCAAGGGAACCTTCCGCGGCTTGCCGCTCTTCGTACCGTTCGTGGTGAAGCCATCGGACCTACTCTTCGAAAAGCTCACGAGCTGGTGTGCCCGGAGGTCGACGTCGGTCCACTCAAGGGCGAGGAGCTCCCCTGCCCTGGCGCCCGTGTGGAGCGCGAAGAGGACAAGGATTCGCTCGTCCTCGCGAGCCGAGGCGACGAGGAGCGCGGCTTCGGTCGCGTCGTAGAAATCGAACGTCGGGGTGACCGTCTTAATCTGCGGGAACTCCGGGACCTTTTCAAGCACTCCCCATCGGTGCGCGGTCCCGAGGATCGTTCGGAGCGTCCCCATCACGTTCTTGATCCTCTTGGCGCTCAACGGTCGAGGGGCGTCGAGCTTGCCGTTGCGGCTTGTGCGCACGGAGGGGTCCTTGCCCACCGTCTTCTCGAACATCTCGGCGACAAACTGGTCGAGCATGAGGCGGTCGACTTCGTTCAAGCGCGTGTCCCCAAAGAACGGCGCAAGGTGAACCCGCACGTGCGTCTTCTTCTCCTTGATCGTCGTTCGCCGGTTCGCTGCGGAAATCGGGTACGTCGGCAGCCAGCTATCGTCCACAAATGTCTTGAACGTGGGGCACGCCTTCTTTGGCTTCGCGTCCTCGGCCTTCGGTTGACCCGCGGAAAGCACCTCGCGCTCGCGTTGCTCGCCCCATTTCTTCGCTTGGGCGGCGGTCGGCGTGTCGACCACACGGCGGTCACGGAACACGGACCGGTCGGGCCAGCGAAACCGGATCGTGACTTGGAAGCCCCCACGTCCCCACGGGGCAACCTTGACGCTCATCGCGCGACTCCTGGAAGCTTGGACCGAATGAACTGAACCCGCCGTCCGGTCCCCACGATGGCCGACCGGGGAATCTGTCCCCGCTGCTTCCGTTGGCGGAACGCGGCCGTTGTGATGCCAATGAGGTGCGCGGCCTCCTCAGCATCGACGAGGACGGAGGCGGTAGCGACGGTCAGTTCCAGCGGATGTGAGTTTGCCTGGGTGGCGTCGACGGGCAACAGGTAGCCCAAGGCTGCAAGGCCCTCGCGCGTGAGTTCTCTGCCGAAGATCCGCCAGACCTCCGACAACGGGACGCGCGCTCCCAGTGTCGTGCTGACGAGCGAGACGCCGTCCAGCGCGGCGTCCTCCAGAGTCTCACCGTCTTCCAACTCCCAACGCCATGACCGCGGGGTCAAGGTGGCGTCACGAACCCCCAAGCGCCCAGCGACTTCATGGGGAGCCAAGCCGATCTCGAGATAACGCACCCTCCGACGATCCTCGACAAACTCCTCGTAGCTGCCGAGAAACAGCCCCTTCAGTCCTGGCGTCTCGTACCAGTTCCACGGGTCGACCACCCAGCTCATCGCTTTCCCCGTTTCTTGGGAGCTTCAGTCTCGAGGATGCGTCCGGGTCGGCGTTGAACCTCAGCCAGCCCGATACGGAGAGCTGCGCGCGCGATTGTCGCCGCTTTGAGCGGGAGACGCTTCGAGAGCTCGTCGAGCAACGCGCGATCTCCCGGGGAGATGCGCAGGTAAAGGGACTCCGTGAGCTCGTCTGCCATGATTCTCATTGTATATCTTCGCACGACACGAGCAACCTTGGGGCGACCGCCGAGCCGTTCGGCACAACCGTGCGGGCCCGACCGAAGCCTGGCGACGGCGCCGCCGGTGGCCAAGCGCGTCGCTCGACGGGCCACCGCGCCGATGCGGCTCCCTGCACGGCTTGGAGGAAGACGGAGGGCTGTCCGACGCCCGGAAAGACTGCTCCCACGCGATGGGCGGCGCGTCGGAGCGGGACCCGAGTACCTGGCGACGTGGGCGGTACGTTTCTTGGCACACTGCTCCGCCTCCCCCGCGTCAACGCCCTCAACGGCAGTTCGCCATTTCTCCTTTTCCTTCACCATCCCGTCCTCTCTATCAACTCTCCAACCTTTTACTCTTCGATGTTGAGGGTGTTGAGAACCCAAAGGGAAAGGGATCTCAGGCACATAGCCTCAACACGAGACTGCAACACCGACCTCTACTCAACACGTTGAGGCTTCTTGGCCCTCGGACCTTGACAGCCTTGCGCGGTTTCGTCGCGGGCCTCCTGCTGGCGGCGAACCTCAATGCTAACGATCTGCGCCGGCCCGGCCATTGCGGATAGCGTTGGGATGATCCAACCCCGTCCCTTCCTGTTTCCAGGTCGGCAGCCCAGCGTTCTCATGACTTGGGTCACGCTCTTGTACTCCGCATCGGTAGGGACACCCCCGGCCCTCCCGGTCAGCGCCCAGCAGAGTTCAGCCGTCAGGACAAACCGGCTCGTCTGGCCACGTTTCGGAGGCGGAAGGGACCGAATGTGCGCCAAGATGGCGTCGCTCCAAGGGTCGTCTGCCAGGTTGTCTTTGCGGCCACCATCCGACTCAGCCTCGTTCTCGAACCACCACGTCTCTTGCGCACGAAACGCAGCAACCGCTTCCGCCCAAACCTCTTCGCGGATGAGTTCGAGCTTTTCGAAGTCGACGCGCTTTTTCATGTGAATCGGCCAAAATCGTCGCCTGAACGCCGTGTCGTGCGGATGCAGAAACCCTTCCGTATTCGTCGTCGCCCAAAATATGCATTGCCTGGGATTAGTGACCTCGCCCTTCACCCACTTCGGCGAATAGCGTTCGTCTCGACGCGTGAGAAAGCTCTTGACGGTTTCCACGTCCGCCTTTCTCACACAGGCAAGCTCCGCAATCTCGACGACCCAGACTCCGTCGAGGGCCTGTCCCACCTTCTGGTTGTCGCGAATGTCGGGCAAATCTGAGCGGAAGACGTTGCAACCAGGCACACAATAGAGACGCTCGATGACGGTGGACTTCTTCTCGCCTCCGTCAGGTCCGACGAGAACCAACACCGTGTCGACCTTGGCGCCTGGTTCAAAGATACGGGCCACGGACGCGATCATCTGCTTCCGCAGATATTTCTGAGCGATGGGACGGTCGTCGCCGAAGAGCTCCGCCGCCAACGTGTCCAAATGTCGCGTCGTCCCCCGCTTGAGCGAGTTGAGCCAATCACGGATGGGGTGGTAAGCACATCCGTCGGCCTGCAGATGTAAGGCGGACGCGATGTCCTCCTTCTTGCCGGTACTGTTCTCCTTAACTTCGAGCCATACCCGGACTGCAGTAATGTCCTCGTCGGAGAGCCTTCCCGTGCCGGCTTCCGCCGACATACGGAAAGGCGGTCGAGTTGCGTAGATCCGCCTGTCGAATTCGTTGTACCTGAGGATGCCGTGCCATGCCGTACCGGGCGCACCCAACTTGCGAACTAATTCAGCCACCTCCAGCTTTTTGAGACCGATTCGCCGCTTTTTCACATTGCCGTTCGCGTCTTTGTATTCCGTGAAGCAAACCGTGCGAGCCGCATTTCTTGGATCAAAAGTATAGACGTGTTGGTCGGTCACGCCCACCTTCGCCAATGGTCGAACCGGAGGCTGCGTCTGGCGTCGTTCTTTGCGTGGTGCGCCCTCGGTTAGTTCTGTTCTCCGCTGAGGCAGGTCTTCTCCAGCCTCGGCGCGCGCTGCGGCCTCTTGTAGCCGATCTTCGTACGCCTCCGCGTCGAGCTGCCGCAGATGCGCCTCTTCGTCGTATCCGTCGTGGCCAAACGGCCCGATCGCTGGGTCCGTACGTGGCGTCGCCGCAGTGGAACGATAAACCGTGGGCGCCCGTCTCCGATTAGCGCCGTGCGCCTCGCCTTGATTCTCAATTCGTGATACCTTACCCATGGAATTATCCTAAGGACCTTCGACCGGTTCTCCGGCAAGAGTCAGCCGGTCGAAGGCTCCGCCAAGCGTTAGTCAGCGTTCAGTTTCGCGTCGCCGATGCCGGGCCGTACGCATCGCGGGGTGAGAACCCGTGCGAGGTCCGTCCGCCGCACGAACGCGCGACATCCGCGCTTGTACAGCGCGAGCCTGCCGGCGGCGCACCACCGATAGATCGTCGATGCCCCGACTGAGGCCGTGTGGGCTGCGTCGGCGATGGAGATGAGGTCGGTGACGTGGGTGGATTCGTCTTGCATGGCTTCTCTTTGCGACGCGTTGAAGGAAATCGGCTCGCGTCGCGTCCAAGAGTCGAGCACAGTCTCGCCAGGGAACCTTGCGACGAAACTCGGACACTTCGGTCATCCGTTTCCAGCTCGTTGCCGCGTTTTTCCGGCGGGATCTTGAGGCGTTCTGCGCGGCCAACGCTGTCCGCCGGGACGTTCTCGCGAAGCTCTTCAACGAATGGGACAGGCTCTTCGATGCGAAGGCTGGCCCTCGAATATTGGACGGGCGCGGCGGGCTTGGTGTTCTGGTGGGTCTCGGATTCTTGCTGACGCCGAGGCATCCGCTCTTCGACGAACGACGTGACTATTGCCGCGAACTGCGCGAACGCACCCAGAAGGCATTGGGGTTCTGCGACCGCGAAGCCCAGACGACCGACGTCCTGGAGCGCCTGCGAGTCGACGAGTTCAACTGGCAGTCGAGTCTCGATATCGGGGGCCCAACGAGTCGCAAGACCCGAAGGCGACTGGAAGCCGCGCCTCCGCAGCCCACCGGGGCTGGCCAGACTCCGAGCGGGGCGGCTCGGCCAAAGCTTCGACCCTTGAAGGCGTCCGACCCGCCCTCTTTGGATGATCTACACGATACCCGCCGTCGAATCGAAGCTCGCAAGGCAAAGTTCGGCGCCACGCGCCCGAAGGAGTTCTGGCATATCCGAGACCGGATACTTCGGGTCGAGGTCGGGCTGAGCCTCGACGAACTCGTCGACCTTCATCTTGCACTCGATCCGAAGCAGCCGCGTGATGAGGAGGCGCGAGAGCGCCTCTACGCGAAGATTGCGAAAGCGACGCAAAGCGTGGCGCCGAAGCGCAAGAGGTCCGAACGCACTCCCAAGCGTCGCCACCGTGGCCCGTGCGCTCGCTGCGATCGGATTGCAGTATTGACGTTGTTCAAAAGGAAATGGCTCTGCGATACTTGCTTGCTCGACGCCTAGAGATTGGCGTTGCGAGTTCAGGGAAGGTGGCGGCGCCGCCGGTGACTAGAGCCGCTGGCCGGGATTCTTGGCGTGCCTAGCCCGGTTTCCGCTCTGCCCCCGCTGGGGGGATCCAAAGCCGGTGAAAACACCCGAACCGCGCGCAAATGGCGCCGTATCTGCGCAGAACTCCGTTTTCATTGGTTTTTTCGCATTCCGATGGCCGCGGATGGTGGCTCTTCGGGGCGACCCGGAGGGGGTTTTCGAGGTTTTACCGGAGACGTTTTGGGGTTTTTGGATAGGTTTTCCGGTTTCCGTGACGCGGTTTCGAGGCGCGTGCGGGTTTTCGGAGCATCCCGCGATTTGATTCGCCTGTTGTTAGGTTTGAATTCGATGTAGCTGAGACAAGCGTTCCAGCTGTTCGGACGCGTACTCAACGCACGTCGGCGCCGACTCGTAACGCATCTTGCCGCAGGTATGCCTAACAACGCGCTTGCACCAGCGCGCGCTCGTTGCCATTCTTTGGAAACTATGGATCTCATCGACGAGCTGTTTTCCGAGACGAACGTCGTTTCGACCCGGGAGGTCGCTGCGGCACTGAGCATTTCCGAGGCCGACGCACGCGAAATGGCCGACGAACTTGGGGTCGCCCGCGTCGGCCAGGCCTTCGCCTGGGCGCGCGAGGACGTTGAAAGCCTTGCGGACGAGCTCGACGAACGCGATGAACGGCGTTCGGACCTCGAAGATGAGGACGAAGGCGACGACGAGACCGACGAGAAATCGACGCGGTCCCGAGATGCCCACTCCCCTCATTCTTGGTCCGCCGCTCTCGGCGACGGCTTCACCGTCCGATGCCCATGATACGGACACTCGTCAGGGGTATAGGGCTGGGGCTGGAAAAGGTCTGATGTTGCATAAGCGCCATTCTGCTTCGTCAGAAAGTCGTCAATAGTTCGCATGTCGTCAGATGTCGTATCCATGGAGTCCACGCCGTCGTTGACGGTGTTCTCGAGCGCCGTAGAGAACCTCGACGCGCGTCGACTCGCTGGCGGTGTCGTCCTCTCGCCCCCGGTCATCGACTGGACGAGGCTCGATCCCTCGGCGCAGGAGGCCCTTCGTCACGCGCGCGCGCCGAGCACCCTGGCGGCCTACGCGTCGGACTGGCGCCAGTTTTCCTCCTGGTGCGCGCGGAACGGCCGGCGTGACCTTCCCGCTGACCCTCACGACGTCGCGAACTTCCTCGCCGAACTTGGTGCTCCACCCGCCCCGAAGAGCGTCTCGAAGATCCAGCGCTCAGCCTCAGCCATCGCGTACGCGCACCGAATCGCAGGCCAGTCGTACAACTCGCGCCACCCCGTCCTGCTTGAGGTCCTGGAGTCGCTTCGCCGCAAGCTCGGCACGGCGCCCAAGAACCAGAAGAGGCCTCTTGTAGAGAGCCTCGTCACCCGGGTCTGTGAGCCCCTCGGGGGGTCCCTCATCGACGTGCGCGATCGGGCGATCGTACTCCTTGGCTTTCTGAGCGCCTGCCGGGCGAGCAACGTCGTCGCGCTCGACGTCGAGGATGCGACGTTCACCGACCAGGGCGTCGACCTGAGGCTCCGTCGAAGCAAGACCGATCAGACCGGCCAGGGCGTCGTGGTCGCGGTCCCCGCGCAGCTCGAGAACCGCCTCTGCGCAGCTCGGGCAGTGCGAGCGTGGATCGAGGCGGCCTGCATCGTCGACGGTCCGCTCTTTCGCGCGATCGATCGTCACGGCCGCGTGGGTGACCGGCTGACGGTCCAGGACGTTCGCCGGATGCTGCGGCGTCGGATCGAGCGCGCCGGCAGATCGGAAGAG
>CALFNG010000380.1 GCA_937902985.1 uncultured Myxococcales bacterium | reverse complement strand
GCAATAAAATGCGCTGGTCAATCGCCAGTCCTACACGCGCATCACAGTTCACCGCTTCGCCACGGCCGTGACTTGCGCAACCCGGGCCTCAACGCGAGTCCTGGTCCTTACGCGGAGCTCGCGGCGGCAGTTGCACGAGCGTCGCGTGTGGGAGCCGTCACCGAAGCGCAGCGCGACGCCATCCTGGCGCGGCTGACGCTCGACTTCCCGCGCTTGCAGGTGATCGAGCTGCGCGCGTCGATGCTTGCCATCGTGCCGGAGCTCGTCGTGCGTCACCCGCTGCGTGGCTACGACGCGGTCCAGCTGGCCACCGCGCTGCATGTGCAATCGTCCGGGACCTCCGTGGCGTTCTGGTCGACCGACGAGACGCTGCGCGTCAAAGATAAATCCCGTTCTTCGAGGTTGGGCGAACCTCTACAAGCATGGAACTGCGCTGGGGCTCGAAGACCGGCTCGCCACCCGAAGGAGTCACCCCCCGTCGACCCCGACCCCCGCACGACCCGCCGCGATCGCCTTGCGCGCGTTCATCGCGCGCGGCTCCTCTTCGGCCGTCGGATCCATCTCCCGGGCGCGATTGAGCGACCGCTCGCACGCGTCCCATTGCCGGGCCGCGCAGCTCGCTTCGGCCTCGTCGCGAATCTTCTCCGCCGTCGTGTGACGGTCTGGCGGCGCGCTGCCGACCCGCGGGGGCGGCTGGACGATCAGATAGAGGAAGACCCCTGCGGCCAGTGCGCTGGCGACCACGAGGGGTCGCGTCCACCGGCGTCGAATGGGTACCACCGGCGCGATCCCCGGAGGCGACGCGGCGGGCGGAGACGGCTCGGGAGGCGCGTTCGCCGCTTCGGCTTTCCGCTGCGCGAGCTTCGCGTCGGCCGCGGCCATGAGCTCGTCGGCGCCGAACGCGGTGTCGGGCGCGCCGGCGGCGTTTTCCTCGGCGAGAAGCTTCTCCACGTAGCGCCAGCCCCGGGCGGCGTCGCTCTTGTCTTGCGCGCTCACGGTGCGCCCTCCTCGCTGGACGGTCGCGCGCGTTCGCGGAGCGCCTTCATACGACGCTCTTCGGAGAGGTCCCATTCATCTTTCACCTGCGTCCCATAGTATTTGAGCTGCTTCTCGGCCGCGTGCACGTCGGCGACCGTGCAGCCGAGGCGCGCGGCGGCCTCCGAGGGCGTCAGGTCTTCGCGCGACATGAGGTCGAAGAGCTGCCGGGCCCGCGAGCCGGCGGGGAGGAGTTCGAGGAGGCGTTCGCCCAGCACGCGGTGCACGCCGAGCGTCCTGGCGCGCTCCGCCAGCTCGTCCACGGCCGACTGGTCGAATGCGGTCTTCTCGAGGGCGACGCCGCCGTCGAGGACCTCGGCCTCGGACCTCTTCAGGTGCGTTCGCGGTACCACGAGTGGCGGATGGCGAACGTCACGTGCCCTACGAAGTCTTTGCTTCGATCCCACGGCATGTCGTCGGGATCGATCACGCGAGAGAGCGCCTCCGCCAGGAGGTCTTTCGTGTCCCAGTCCGTGCGCGCGCGATGCCTCGCGCGCTTCGTCAACTCGTGCATCACGCCGTCCTTCTTGAGCTCCGCCGTGACGAGCTCTCGCAGTCCCTCCCCTTCGGCCATGGCAACGAGCACCTTACCAGCTTCCCTGCGCCCTCGGGACCACGCCACGAGCGCACTTGGATCGATCGATCGGCGCTCTCTCCTCCGTCCCGAGCGACCTTGCATCCATGCAAGTGCGGAGGTCGCTCGATCGATCCCCGCACTTGCATCGGCGCCATGCGCGTGTCCCTCGATGGAAGTTCGCACTGCGATCGATCGATCCCCGGTGATCGCTCGATGGAAGTCCGCGCATCGCTCGATGCAAGACCGCCCTTCCATCGGGCGCGCGCGGAGATCGATCGAGCGATCCCTACACTTGCATGGATGGAAGTCCGCGCGTCGCCTCGCGACACGCGCTCTTGCATCGATCCAAGTGCGCGGATCGCTCGATCGATCACCGCGCTTCGCGGAACGATCGGGCCTTAGCGCACCTTGTCCTACCGATTCTTCGCCAGATCGGTCTCCTCAACGGCTTTCCCTACTGAGACGTCGACGCGCGGCATGGGGCTTCGCGGCGGCGCCTCGCCAAACACGAGTGAAACACGAAAAGAGGTCCACCATGAAGAACACACCGAAGAACAACCGCATCCAGCAGACGGCCGCCGATCAGCATCTGATCGACGGCTTCACCCACGCTGCGTCGTCGATCGCCAGTCTGGTGATCGCCTCCGCAACGGTCACGACGAAGGACATCGTAGCGACTCTGCAATCACGCATCGATTCGAGGAAGACCGTGGAAACCGCCAGGGCAGCCTGGCAGTCCGCGGTCCAGGCGGATCGAGCCCTCGCGACCAAGACGAAGCCCTTCGTCGCGGCCCTGAGGGGGAGTCTCCTCGCCTCCTTCGCCGGTAACATCGACACGCTCGCGAAGTTCGGGCTCACGCCGCGCCAGAAGCCGGTCGCTGCGCCCGATGTCAAGGTCGCCGCGGCCGCCAAGGCCGCGGCGCGTCACACCATGGGTCCGAAGCAGAAGGCGAACGTCAAGGGCACGGTCACTCCGACCGCGCCGGCGACCGCCGTCCCCACGGCTCCGGCGCCCAACCCGACGACGCAGCCGGTCCCCCCGGCCGCGTCGCCGATCGCAGTCGCGCCGTCGCCGGTCACCCCGGCGCCGGCGCAGGCGGCACCGCCTGTCGTCACGACGGCGCCGCGCATTCCGTAGTGTCGTAGCTCCCTTCCTTCGTAGGTAGTCGCAGGCAGTCACAGCGCTCCCTCCCGGCCCCCCTCGCTTCGTGCGAGGGGGGCTCGGGAGGGGAGCACCGACTCGGAGGTCTGGATAGCTCGGTTCCCGTCGGGCTCGCCCCTCTGGCCGACGGAGCGCGCCGCCGATCCGCTCGCCTCGCTCCCAAGCTAGCAACGCCCCCCGGCGCATTGCTCTTCTTGCCGCAATGAACCTCTCCGAGTCGGGCACCGATTCCAAGGCCTCGGCCTCACCCATCAGGAACGTCACGCGCGCGGATCCGCGCTGGCCCCTTGAGGGCCGGGACGCCCCGTCACATAGAGTACCGCCCCCGCGACGCCGCTCAGATACCAGAACAACCGGAACACGAGGCACACGGCGAGCGCGGCGCCCGACGCGACCCCGGCGAGCGCAAAGAAGAACACGTAGGCCGCGTCGGCGGTCCCCCACCCGCCGGGGAGCGCCGGGATCGCCGAGACGATGAGCGCCATGGCCGTCCCGACGTAGATCCACTTCTCGTTCGTAGGCGAGGCGCCGAGGGCGAACACGAGGCCGCGAATGACCGCGAACTGGATGGCGGCGACCCCGAGGCTCAGGAGGGCCGCGAGGGCGATGGCACGCAGTGCGCGGGGGTCCCGGACGTAGGCGAGCACCGGCGTCACGACGCGCCCCAGCCGCCCCTCCGACAGGCGCTGAATGCGGTGGAGCGGCGCGCGACGCAGGACGAAGAGGGCCACCGCGACCCCGAGAGGAATCGACGCCAGCACGCCCACGAGCGGGCCGGCGCCGGCGCCCCCCGAAGCGACGCCGAGCGCGGCCGCCACTCCGGCGATGAGCGAGAGTCCGATGAAGCGATCGAGCACGACCGACGCGATCACGATCGACACGGGCGCCCGGGCCTGGCCGTCGCGGGTCGGCCGCGCGAGGATCCCTGTGACACGCAGCGCGTCTCCCCCGATCCCCCCGGGTAACAGGATGCCCCCGGCCTGGGCTTCGATCGAGATTCGCCAGACTTGCAGGATGGGTAGGTCGATTCCGGCGAACGAGAGGAGCGCCCTCCACCGCGCCGCCCAGGCCAGCGTCCCGAGCGCGTAGAGACCCAGGAGCGTCGCGACGACCGCGAGGCGGGCATGCGCGAACGTCGAGAGGACGCCCGGCTCGCACTTCAGCCGCGCGCAGGCCACGTCGTCGATGGCGAGGTCTCCGGTGCGCAAGTGAAGGACGCAGCCCGCGGCTTCGCGCGAGACGGCGACGCGCGTCGATGCCGGCGCGCCCGCGTCCCAGCACCGATCGCGGAGGGGCACCATCCACGCGACGAAGGCGAACGCCGCGACCGCCAGCCCCCAGGACAGCAGGCGCTTCACGTTCAGCTTCGCCGTCACGTCGTCACGTTCCCGCACCGAGGCGAGCCACTGTGGGCCAGTGCCCGCGGAGCGTGCGCATCACGCCCTCTTCGTAGCCCACCGCCGGGGCGAACCCGAGGAGGCGCCTCGCCTTGGCGATATCGAACGCGATCGGCAAGGTCAGCACGTCGAGCTTCTCGTGGGTCAGGGGCGGATCCCGCGCGGTGAACGCGAACCCGCTCTGTCCGGCGGCGTCGAACGCGGTCGCGACCGCGCGCGCCACGACGACCGACACGTGCCTTTGCGGCAGCTCGCGGCCGACCGCCCGGGCAACGAGCGCCGAGAGCGCGCTCAAGGTCGTGGTCTCGGGGCCGGCGAGAATGAAGTCCTCCCCGGCGGCCTCCGCACGGGTCGCGCTCAGCCAGAGACCCTCGACGACGTCGTCGACGTGGGCGTGGTGGAGCACGTTGTCGCCCGAGCCGACGATGCGGTACGTCGAGGTGCGAAGCATCGACGCCATCCTGTCGAGAAGGCCGCTTCGATCGCCCGGCCCGTAGACGATCGCCGGCCGGACGATGACGAGCTCGATCGACAGCTCGCGAGCGACCCGCCTCACGCGCAGCTCGGCCTCGACCTTTTCGCCGAAATACGGAGTGCGCGGAGCGTAAGGACAGTGCTCGGTCACCGGCAGGCTCGCGGGGTAGCCATACACTCCGACCGAGCTCACGAAGACGAAGCGCCTCACGCGGGCGGCGGCGCACGCCCGGAGCGAGCGCTCGACGAGCTCGACGTTCACGGCTCGCTGGCCGCCGGCGGCGGCGCCCGGGCGATGGCGCGCGGCCGCCGCGTGAACGAACACGTCGACGCCCGAGAGCGCTTCCGGCCCCGTGACGACCTCCTCGAGGACCCGCGCCGTCGCGGCCGAGCTCCCGTCGAGCACCCGTACGAGAGGCAGCACCCGCCCTCCACGGGCATCGAAGCCGCGGACCAGGTGCCCGCCCAGGAAGCCCGCGGCTCCGCTGACGGCCACGGTGAGCCCGACCGCGCTCTCCGTGCCTCCGGGCGTCGACATCGCGGCGCTTATACAACACGCGGGTGGTACGCGCGTCCCCTGGCGACGCGCCTCGGGGATCCGCGAAGGCTTGTGGTAGAAATCGGGGCGATGGGCCTCCTGTCGACCCGAACCCGAGCGCGCGCCCGGACGCGCCGGTTCACGCCGGTCGAGCTCGCGATCGCGTTCGCCCTGGTCGGGTCGCTCCTCGCCGTGGCGGTGCCGACGTTTGTTCGCGAAGTGCACGCGTCACGCTTCGTCGAGCCGGTCGACGGGCTGCAGCGCATCGGCGCGGCGGCCGTCGCCTACGGGAGACTGCATCCCGTCGCCCAGGGCTTCCCCGCGCGCGCCCCGATGACGCCGGCCGTGCCGCCGCGCGGCCATTGCGAGGTCGACCCGCCGGAGGCGTGGGACCAGGCCACGTGGACCACGCTCGACTTCCGCCCATCGCCCCCGGGGACGCCGCACTGCTACGCATTCGGGTTCGACAGCACCCTCTCGGCACCGCGGTCGCTCTTTCGCGCCGTGGCGCACGGCGACCTCGACGGCGACGGCATCGTGAGCACCTTCGAGATGACGGGGCACTACCTCGAGGGGGACCCCGAGGGCCCGGCGCTCGACCGGGGCATCGCCGTCGACTCCGAGGTCGAATGAAGCGGTCGACCGTCGCGGCCGTTCTGTTCATGGGGGTCGCGGCGGCCGGCGTCGCGGCGCTGCAACCGGGGCTCGCGAGGACCGTGCACGACGTGAAAGAGCGCGACGACGTCGTCGCGTTCCCTCCCCCCGCCGAGCTCCACGTCGCCGTCCTGGGCTGGGACGCGGCGGCCGTCGATCTCCTCTGGGCGAAGCTGCTCGTCGAGTACGGGACGCACTTCTCGGAGCACCGCGAGTTCACGGAGATCCCTCGGTACGTCGACGCCATCCTCGAGCTCGAGCCCACCTACGCGCCCCTCTACCAGTACGTCGATACGATGCTCGCCTACCGTCCGATGCAGGGAACCGAGAGCGACGTCCGGCTCGCCCGCGGCTACCTCGAACGGGGCACGCGCGAGCGGCCTCAGGACCCCAACGTGTGGCTGAAGCTCGGGCAGTTCATCGCCTTCATTGCGCCGTCGTTTCTCAAGGATCAGACCGAGATCAGCGCGTGGCGCCTCGACGGCGCGCACGCCATGGCCCGCGCCGGCGAGCTCGGCGCCGATCAAGACGAGACGATCGCCGCGGCGTCGATGCTGAGCCGCGCCGGGTCCACGCGCGAGGCCGTTCGGTACCTCGTGAACGCGTATGCGTTCACCGAGCACCCCGCGATGCGCGAGATCCACGAGGCCATCGGAAAGCGCCTCGAGGCCCTCTCCGCGGTCTCGATGCGCGACGCCGCCGACAGGGTCATGCGCGCGATCGACGAGCGGCACGGCAGCGAGATGCCCGCCGTCTCACGCGGTCAATACTTGCTCCTCGGCCCGGTGACCGACGCGGCTCGCTGCGCCGGCGCGGCCGCGGCGAGCGACCGCGCGTGCGCCCATTCGTGGGAGGAGGCTACGGCCGGACCTGGATCGTCCGGAGGCTCACCATGACGAAGTCTGGCGAGCCGGGCATCGTGGCCCAGACGCTCACCTCGTAGAGGCCGGGCCGGTTCGTGTCGCTCAGGGGCACATCGATCGCGAAGCGGCTTCCGCTCACCTGAACGGGGATCGGAGTCTGGAAGCCCGGGGGCCAGTACATCTGATACGGCGCGGGAACCGGGTACGATCGGCGGCGATTCAGCTCGGACACGGGCACGGGCCTCGGCGGCTCGACGCGCGCCAGGCCGACGCCCGCGAAGGTCGCTGGCGACGCCATCGTCCCCCCGACGTGGAGCAGTTCACCCGGGCGGGCCTTGCGGGGTGCCGGCTGGTAGGTCCCGTACGAGTCGACGAACTCTTGCGCGAAGCACGGCACCGGGATCTCCGTCGGCGTCGACGTGGGCTGCGCGACGCCGATGCCCACGGTCTTGTGCCAGGGCTTGAGGATGTTCTTCCGGTGACCGTCGTGGGGGGGAGTCTCCTGGAAGAACATGTCTTCCGTCTGCTCGACGGTCCTGGGGTCGATTCGCGGCGCCGCGTCGAGCACGCGCGTGCGCTCGTCGGTGAAGCAGCTCGCGTTCTCGAGCACCATGTCGGTGCCGCCGGCGTCGGTGAATCTCTGCTCGGGGACCGAGCCGTCGGTGCCCCAGTGCCCCAGGTAGCCGTGCGCCGCCATGTCTTGCGCGTGGAGCTGGCCGGCACGGGTCGCGGGCCCTTCGTCGAGGGCGACGGGGGAGAGGCCCGCCGACGCGCGATCCCGGTTGATCAGGCGGACCATGTACGCCCGGGCCTCGGCCGGCGTCAGCAGCCCCTTCGGCGACCTGGAGGCGGCTTGCACCGCGGGCGGCGGGGCGACCGCTGGCTCGGCAGCGGCCACGTCGATGGGCGACGGCGGCGCGGACGCCCCCCTCGGCGCGCACGCGGTTGCCCACGTGCACGAGCTCAACAAGCCGATCCATGCGAGCCGCGCCACGCGCATCCTTCATCGTTAGCATGACGCGTCGGCGTCCCCCGGGTCTCGGCGGGTCTCGGCCCGGAGGCGCCGGCTCGTGCGACACGTGCGACAATGGCACGATAGACATGACTCTCGTAGCGACCTGCGGACAGCTCGTCATCGGCGGCTTTCCGGGCACGACGCTCCCGCCGACCTTCGCGCGCGCGCTCCGCGACCGGCGGCGTGGCGGCGTCATCCTCTTCAAGCCCAACGTCGAAGGCGGGCCCGCGGGCGTCGCTTCCCTAGCCCGCGAAGTCCGCGCGGCGGCGCCCGAGGCGCCGTTCGTCGGCATCGATCAAGAGGGCGGTCGCGTCGCCCGGCTGAAGGCGCCCCTGCTCGAGGTGCCGCCGATGCGCACCGTGGCCTCGTGGGGCGACGTCGCGTTCGCGGAGCGCATCGCGCGAGCCGTGGCGACGGAGCTCGCGGCGCTCGGGATCACCATCGACTTCGCGCCCGTGCTCGACGTCAACACCTGCGCGCTGAACCCGGTCATCGGCGACCGCGCGTTCGGCGCCGACGCACCGACCTGCGCGGTCTTCGGCGCCGCCTGGATTCGTGGCCTGCAATCGGCGGGGCTCCTCGCCTGCGGCAAGCACTTCCCCGGGCACGGCGACACCTCGAAGGACTCTCACTTCGATCTTCCCGTCGTGGATCAGCCGCGCGAGCGCCTCGATCGCATCGAGCTCGCCCCGTTCCGCGCCGCGGCGGCCGAGGGCGTCGCCGCGCTGATGACGGCCCATGTGGTGTACACGGCGCTGGATCCGGTTCGACCCGCCACCCTGTCGCGAGCCGCGTGCACGGCTCTGCGAGGCGCGATCGGATTCCGAGGCGTCCTCGTGAGCGACGACCTCGAGATGAACGCGATCGCCGCGCGATGGTCCGTCGAAGAGGCGGCGGTCGCGGCCGTCGCGGCCGGGTGCGACGCGCTCCTCGTGTGCTGGAGCGAAGAGAAGCAAGAGC
>CALFNG010000379.1 GCA_937902985.1 uncultured Myxococcales bacterium | reverse complement strand
GACAAGCGCATGGGGATTCTCAGGGGGCGAGTGGATCACGAGAACGCGAGGACGCCGTTGGACTGGCGCGCGGTGAAACCTGGGCGGGCACGGGCGTAACAGCCACCGTCGTCTTCGGAGGAGCGACAACCGGCGTCACCGTCGGCGCAGGGGGCTTCGCTGCCGTCGCCTTCGCAGTCGAGGGAGCCATCGGCAACGCCTCGAACGAGACCACCGGCGCCTCGATGGCCGGCGGATGAGGGGCGGGAGTGGGGGAGACCGGCACCGAAACGGTGATCGCCGCTTCCGCAGAGGACGTGTGGCTTACCGCCGGAGTCGCCGCCGACAAGGATTGCTTCGAGCCGCCCCCAAGGGCGAGGGCGAGAGCCACGAGGACCGCGATCCCGAGCCCGCCCGCCGCCAGGCCGACGAACGGGAACCCGCGGCGGGTCCGATCGGGCTCGCTGTGCGACTCGATGCCCGCGACCGTCGAAGCGGGCGGCAAAGGCACCGTCGTGATCTCTAGCGTTTCCTTCGCGACCGTCGGCTCGAGGACAGGAGCGTCCTCCCCCCGCAGCGTCATCTTCGGCGGCAACGCGATGCGCGTCCGATCCTCCTCATCGTCGGAATCGTCGTCGGAGCGATCGGCGGAGTCCGCGCTTAGGAGCGCCGCCCGCATGGCCGCTGCACTCTCCCAGCGATCGCGCTTGTTGAACGCCAACGCCCGATCAATCACCCGCGCGATGGCTGGCGGAACATCGGGAGCGACCTCCAGGACGGATGGAGCCGGCTCAGTGGCGGATCGAACGAGGATCTCTTCGACGGTCGTCCCGTTGTGCACGAAGCGCCCGCCGAGCAGGCAGAAGGCGGTCGCGCCCACGGCCCAGACATCACTCAGAGCGTCGACTTCGCTCGTTCGGCCAAGGGCCTGCTCCGGGGGCATGAATGCCGGCGTTCCGAAGACGGCGCCCGTCCGCGTCTGCGTCGGCGATCCCTCGCGAAGCCGGGCAACGCCGAAGTCGAGGACCTTGAGCTTCCCCTCGCGGGTGACGAAGAGGTTCTCAGGCTTCAGATCGCGGTGAATCACGCCCCTCGCGTGGGCAGCCGCCAGTATCTCCAGCAGCTCACTCATGAGCGTCACGACCTCGCTGACGCCCAACCGCCGTCCGCTTCGTTCCCAACGGGCATCGAGCGTCTCGCCGTCGAGGAGGTCCATGACGATGAAGACGGAGCCGTCCTCGGCGGTGTCGTCGTCGAGCACTCGCACCGTTCCGGGGTGGCCGACGCTGTTCGCCGCGTAGCCCTCACGGAGGAAACGGGCCCGGAGACCGGCGTCGATCGAGAGCTCCCGGTGGAGGACCTTCACAGCGACGACGTTCGCGTTCCGAAGGTGGGTCGCCGCGTAGACGCTGGCCATGCCGCCGACGCCGAGAACGCGATCCAGGCGGTACTTTCCGCTGAGGACCGTGCCTACGCGCGCCTTCGCTCCGTCACTCAGGTCGTGGTCCGCCATCGGCATCGCAGCCCCCAAGCCAGTCCGCGAGTATCTGGCCCCGCCGGGCAAAACACAAGCCATCACTATGTCTTCCTCCGCCCTTCACGGCGGGACGGTCCGGGGTGGTGCGACGCTACGACCCGGACAGGCTCGTGCTCGACGTGGGCAGACGCGTCGCGGAGATCCGTCGTGAGAAGGGGCTCACGCAGCAAGCGCTCGCAACGAAACTCAAAGCGACGATGCAGTGGGTCCAGCAGATCGAGTACGGCGCGAACTTGACCCTGTTCTCGCTGGCGCGGTTGGCGAACGCGCTGGACCTCCCGCTCGAGTCGTTCCTGGCGGCGCCTCAAGGCGCCCAAGCGGCGAGGCGCGGAAGACCGCTGAAACACGTCGGTGCGATGCCAACGAGCGACGACCTTGTCGCAAAACCGCGCCAAAGACGGCGCGACGTGCCGCCTCCGGCCCCTCAATCACCGGGCGCAAAGCCTGCCTCATCCGCGAGAACGCGCCCGCCCTCGAAAGTGAGGCCGACGTGACGAGCCATCGGCGCGAGGTCGAGAGCCTCCTCAAAACGTCCGCAGAGCGAATTGGTCGAGCGACTTTAGCCAAGCGCTCCTGTCGAACGGATCGCTCGGCAGCCTAGCGGCCCCTCGTGGCGCGGAAGCTTCCGGCCCATTTCGGACACCCGTACCGAGTCGCATCGCTGCCCGCCCTCTGCGCTCGGCCTTCCTGATGCCTAAACAGCGATCGCACCCGCCCGCCCTCCTTGGACCTCAGGCGACACACTTCTCGTAACGCGAGCCGTTAGGACTTCCGCGTCTCCGCCCTGAAAAACCTACCTCCTACCGATTTCCTTGCCTTTCTGACGCTGCTCCCATGGACTGAACCGGTGTCAACGAAAGAAGACCTTCTTAGAACTCCGTCGCTGAGCGAAGTTCGTGATCGCTACCGCGCAGGCGATCTCGTCCTGTTCGTAGGCGCCGGTCTGTCGACTTCGGCGGGATTGCCCTCGTGGAAGGCGTTGGTCGTCCACCTGCTCGATCGGGCAAGGGCGCGCGGGATAGCGCTCGCGGAAATCGAGAACTTGATAGAGAAAGAACAGTTCATAGATGCCCTTGCAGCAACCGAATTAGCACTGGGCACGCCAACCTTTGAAGCCACTGTGAAGGCTGCGCTTGACGACCGCCATACGGTGCAAGCTCTCCCTGAGCTCGGCCACGCGATCGCGGCGCTCGCGCCCCGTCTCCGCGCAGTGCTCACAACGAATCTCGACCATCTAATTGAACGCGCCTTCCAGGGACGCTGGCCGGCCTTTCATCGCGCCAACGGCAATATCGGCCAGGAGCGCGGCGTCATTTTGAAGCTTCATGGGACGCTTCTTCAGTCCGACACATGGGTGATGACGCGGAGCCAATACAGCCGCGCGATGTACAACGATCCCCAACTCACGGACGCCGTATCGACTTTCTTTCACGGCCGAACGCTCCTATTTATCGGCTATGGACTTGCAGACGACGACTTCGATCAAGTACTGGCGCGCATTCAGACATTATCCAGGGGAAACAAGCCTCGACATTTCGCTTTGATAAAATTGGCTCCTGCGACTAGTTACTGGCAAAAAAAACGCGAAGATGCTGGTGTGGAGCTCATCTCGTATGTCGACCACGCCGATGTTCCCAAAATATTGCGCTGGCTAGCAGACGAGTGTCCCACAGGCGAAGACGCTCACTCTCATGACACATTCCAACCTGCATCAGGCGCCCCGACCATTCTCGATTCGCCCCCACCTCAGAAGACCATAAGTAACACGTCTCTTGAACGCGAGCCTCACTACGACAACGGCGAACTCCGCGCGCTGTCCCTCCGCCTCGCGGATGCGCGACGACGAAAGTTCGCACTCGGCGCCGCGCAACAACGCGTCGACGCCGTCGACCTCGAAATACTAGAACTCCGACGCCAGTTACGTAAAGGTGGACAAGTCCACGCAGGCGATGATTTGAACGGACGGTACCTGCTACTCGAATGCATCGGCCGAGGCGGCTTCGGCAGCGTATGGAGGGCACTCGACAGGTCGCGCGAGCAGTCAGTCGCCATCAAACTTCTGCACCCCGATCTGGCCCGCCATCTTTCGTCTCGCGAACGCTTCTTCCGTGGGGCCAGAGTCATGTCTAGCCTTCAACACAAGAACATTGTTCGAGTGCTTGAGTCGAAGCGGGAGGACGATGGTTACCTCTATTTCGTGATGGAATATATCGACGGCTGGAATCTTCACGACGCGATCCAGAACAAGCGCCTTCGCAAAGAACAAGCGATGCTTTCTATTTTGCAGATCGGCGCGGCCCTTTCTTACGCCCACCAGATGAGTGTCATTCATCGAGACGTCAAGCCGTCAAATATCCTTGTCGATCGCGACGGGCACCTCAGACTTACCGACTTTGATTTAGTAAAACTCGATGACACCACTGGGGGGACTAGAACGGGAGGGCTCGGAAGCCACATATACGCTGCGCCGGAGCAACTAAGCCACGCCGGGGAAGCGGACGCCCGCGCAGACGTATATGGCCTCGGAATGACGGCCACATTTTGCTTTCACGGATGCGAACTGCCTCCACACACGTTTCGACGGCCGGAGTCAGTCATAAACTCGCTCGATTGTGCTTTGTCTATAAAGCGGATTTTGATACGCGCCGTATCCTTGGACCCTGCTGATAGGTTCAAGGACGCGCAAGAATTCTGCGACGCGCTGTCCGCCCAAACATCTGCATCTGAAGCTGAAGCTGACGAGCGATTGACGGCTCACAGCCAAATTGCTTCCGGACATTCCTCGTCCATATACGCTTTTGATCCCCCTGTCGCTCCTGGAAGCCTTTGGGAGGCTGCGCTTGAGTCCGACGTGTCGACCGAGCCGTTCGACGACCTCGCGCAGGTTTGGGAAGACTTCATGGCGCAGGGGCTCAGTGGTTGCATTCAAGCTTACAGCCCATTTCGTAGCCACTTGGTCGCGCGCGTCGTCGAAAAGTCCGATTTACGTCGAAGTGTTGCCATAACTAGGATAGAACGGGCGATTGTCGCCCGCGTAATATGCGGCGAACAGCAGAAGCTCATTGCGTATGAGCTCGGCATTGCTGTATCGACGGCCTCGAGACGCTACACACAGGCTTTGGCAAAACTTCAGTTGGAGGACACGCCTATTCCGCTGTCCCTTGCAATCGCTGGGCAGAACTGGACTCGCGGAACGAAGGCGAAGGTGGATAGTCGAAGGGCGTTCTTCCAATATCAAGGCTCAGGATTCTGCTCGATCAGCGTTCCGCGACCTCGGGTACCGGATTCCTCGCCGTTGACATCGTCGGAGAGACTAACGGCTGAACTGATTATTGAGGGACGATCTCGACTGGAAATAGCTAAGGCCACCGGGACCTCGGCGCAGACAGTCGCTCTCAGATTACGCGGCATTTTCAACAAGCTGCGGGCGTCGGGGCGGTATCAATTGATCGATCGTTCGGTTGAGCTCGGTTGGCTCCGGTAGTCTGCGGCGTCGCCTCAGGTAGTGAGGCGCGATCAGATGACGCGAAGGCGAGCGAGATGGAGCACGCCATCAAGGACGAGATCCACGTCAAGATCGACGAGGACCCCGCGTTCTTCTCCTCGCTTCGCGAGCGGCTCGAGAAGATCATCGAGGACCGGAAGGCGAAGCGGATCGACGCCGTTCAGCAGTTGAAGCTATTCGAGCAGCTCCGGTCCGAACTCCGCGGCCACGAGAAGGCAGCGGAGCATGTCGGGTTGTCCGAGACCGCGTTCGCCATCTACGGTCTCATCGCCGAGCCGAAGGCCATGGGCATCGCCGAGGCGAAGGGCCAGCCCTACGGGCAGATCGACGAGGCGAAGAAGGAACGTAAGCCGTTCACCAGCGACGTGTAGAGGAGGCGCGAGCGGCATGTCACGCGAAGGGTCGAGGAGATCCGCCGCTCATGCCGACCAGGTTCTCGAATTCGTCGTCGTTCGGCCGCCTTCGCTGGACAGAGCAGGACGCCCGCACCGCCCTCGCGGCGCTGCAACGCTCGGGTAAAGCCGTTAGCGTTTTCGCGGCGGAGCAGGGACTCGATCCTCAACGCCTGTACTCGTGGCGGCGCCGGCTCGGCAAAGCCGAGCCTACCACGTTCCAGGAGGTGATCGTTCGGCCGGCCTCACGAATTTCGGTCACCGATGGTGAAGCCCCGTTCGAGCTCGTGCTTCCCTCGGGTGTCGTCATTCGCGTGCCGACGTCGTTCAACGCTGCGGCTCTGGAGCGCCTGCTCGAGGTTCTGCGGACCGCTGCGTGCTGAGCCTTCCGCCGAGCGTACGCCTCTTCGTCGCGACGCAGCCGGTCGATGGGCGCAAAGGCCCCGACAGTCTGATGGCGCTCGTGCGGGACGTGCTCCGGCACGATCCGCTGAGCGGTCACCTGTTCATCTTCTTCTCCAAACGATGCGACCGCGTTCGCATCGTATACTGGGATCGCAACGGCTACGCGATGTGGACCAAGCGCCTTGAGAAAGGACGCTTTCGCCCGACCTTCTCGAGCGACAAGCGCTTGTCGTCCGTCGCCATCGAGGCCGCAGAGCTGGCACTGATCGTCGAGGGCATCGAGCTGGCCGGCGCGCGACGCCGGCCACGATGGCAACCGGCGTCCCTGCCCGTGTAGAAAAAAAGATCGTGCTTGGGAATTTGCCGACCGGCGGCTCCGTTGGAGCTACCGACAATGGCTTCGCGCGAGAAAGTCACCTCCGCGTTCGCTCCGGATCTCGACGAGGTCCGCGCGTGGCTGCAGAAGATGATCGCCGCGC
>CALFNG010000378.1 GCA_937902985.1 uncultured Myxococcales bacterium | reverse complement strand
GGCAGCCCTGGCGCGGGGCCGCACGAACGGGTCGAGAGGGGGCATGGCCGGCGGCCCGTCGGTGGGCTCCGGAGCAGCGGGCGTCGTGGCCTTGAGTGGGAAGACGCCGTCGTGGGCGTTGGCCGCGACCGCGGGCCGCGCGGGCGCCGCGCCGCCGAAGGGCCCCACCCTCCACGCGACCACGATCATGCCGACAGCTCCCACGGCGAAGCAGACCGCTCCGACGAGCGCGCCGCGCCAGAGCCACTGGCGCGACGGATTCGCCGGAGGCGGCGCCGGGGCGAACCCTTCGTCGCCCGCGAGCGTCGCGTCGACACCCGACGCGGAGCGGCTGACGGGCGTGGGCGTATGCGACGAGCGAGTCGAGCCGGGCGAGCTGCCCGAACGGGGGGGCTCGGGCAAGCGCGCCTGCGGCGGCGCCGTATCAGCGTCGCGCGCGGAGACTGGCGCGGGCGAAGGGCGCGTCGGCGTCGACTGTGGCGGCTGCAGCGACTGGGGCGAGTGCGCTAGCGGAATCGTGTTCGACCGCGGGGGCGGGGTGTGATGGTCGTCCATCGTCTCGTCGATGCCGACGGCCGTGCCCGTCGACGGCGCGAGCCGCGCATGCAAGCTCGCGGGAGGCGACCATCGCGTGGTCGCCATTCCCGGGGGCTGCGCGAACGGGTCGGAGATCTCGGTCTGCATCGTCGGACGGCCGCCCCCGTTCGCGGCAGGCGGAGCCGGCGACGCGGACGCCATCGGCGGCGCGGGCGACACGGCGCTCACGACGCCGGGCGCGGGGGTCTCGAACGCGGTCACCGCGCCGATGCGCGCGGCCGTCTCGGGCTCGAGCTGGAGCTGCCGCGTGCGCGCCATCGACGGCATCTGCACCGCGCTCGGGTGCGAGCCGCGCGGGCCGCCGAGGAGCGAAGGGCGCGCCAGGACCTCCTGCGCGCTCAGGCCGCTGGTCACCGCCGCCTCGAGAAGCGCCCGGCCGAAGGCGCGCGCGTCGGGCGCCCGGTCGGCCGCCTTCTTCGAGAGGTTCTTCATGATGACTGTGGCGATCGGCTCCGGAACGTACGCCGATCGCTCGAGGCTCTGGAGCGGGGGCGGCGGATCGTGGATCTGCTGCACCAGCACCGCGACGGCCTGCTCGGCGCTGAACGGCGTGCGGCCGCTCAGCATCTGGTAGAGCATCGTCGCGATGGAGTAGACGTCGCCCGCCGGCCCGACCCGCTCGCCCTGCGCCCCCTCGGGCGAGATGTACCGCGCCGTTCCGAAGATGAGGCCCGCGGCCGTGGCCATCGACGGCTCGCCCCAGTGCACCCGCGCGATCCCGAAGTCGAGCACCTTGACGAAGTCGGGATCGTCGGCGCGGAGCACCAGCATCACGTTCTCGGGTTTGAGGTCCCGGTGCACGATGCCCTGCGCGTGGCCTTCGCCCGCGGCGTCGCAGAGCTGCAGGGCCACGTGGAGCGCCCGGGGGAGCGGCATCGCGCCGTCGGCCGCCGCGAGCGCGCTCTGCATCGACAGCCCGTCGAGGTACTCCATCACGATGTACATCGCCCCGTCGGGGAGCTGGCCGACGAGGAGCACGTGGACCACGTTGGGGTGCGCGAGGCGCGAGGCCACCTTGGCCTCGCGATCGAAGCGGGCAACGAGGGTCTGGTTCGACGAGAGCTCGCGGTGCAGCACCTTGACCGCCACGTCGCGGTCGATCCCGCGCTGGAAGGCGCGGTAGACGCGCCCCATCGAGCCGATGCCGACGAGCTGCCGGAGCTCGATGTGCCCGAGGATCTCGCGCCCGAGGTACGGGTCGCTCGCCGCGGCGGCCGCGATGACGCTCGGCGACGTGGTGAGCGGCGCCCCGTCGAGCGAGCAGAAGAGCGCGTCGGCCGGAAAGCGCCCCCCGCACGACGGACACGCCTTCGGCCCCTGGCCGGAGGCGGAACGCGGCGCCGCCGCCGGCCCGCCGTCGAGGAGGGCCTGCGCATCGGGCTGCGTCGGCTCTGGGGTGACGAGGGTCACTAGCGCCATGCTAGCTCCTCGGGTTGCTCGTGCACGCATTGCCGCCGCGGTGCGCAAGGATTGATTTTGTGCCCTTCTGTCGGGGGGGCGGGTCGTCGCGGCGGCGGCGGCGACGGGCGAGCGGGCGAGCGGGCGGGGCGGATTGCCCGGCGCGCTCGGACCGCCGTCGCCCTCGCCCGTCGCCCTTGCCCGTCGCCCTTGTCCGTCGCCCTTGCCCGTCGCCCTCGCCCCTCGCCCTTGCCCCGGCCCGGTGGAGGCGGCGGCCTGGTCCAGCCTAGTTTTTTGCCTAGTCCTTGCCTAGAGTTCGCGCCCAATTATGACCGATGGCGACACCCTCGACGCTGGAGCAGCCGCCTGGTCGGTGCAGCTCCCGCAGTTCGAGGGGCCGCTCGATTTGCTCCTGCACCTCTGCCAGAAGCACGAGCTCGACATCCTCAGCATCAACATCGGGGACCTGACCGAAAAGTACCTCGCGTACCTGGCCGTGATGGAGCTCATGGCGCTCGACGTGGCCGCCGAGTACCTGGTCATGGCGGCGACCCTCGCCCACATCAAATCGAAGATGCTCCTGCCGGCGCCGCCGCCCGGACAGGACGACGACGCGACCGCCGACGAAGACGAGATCGACCCGCGCGAAGCCCTGGTCCGGCGCCTCCTCGAGTACCAGAAGTACAAGCTCGCCGGCGAACAGCTCGCCGCCCGCGGGGTCTCCGGGCGCGACGTCTTCGGCCGCGGGATGCCCGTCGAGGAGGCCGAAGCTCACGGCCTGGCGCCCCTCGCCGAAGTGCCGATCTTTGCGCTCGTCGAGGCGTTCCAGCGCGTGCTCGACAAGAGCAAAGTGAAGCTCTCGCACGACATCGTGGCCGACCGGCTGAGCCTCAGCGACCGCATCGGACAGCTGGCCGACCTTTTGACCCTGCGGGGGCGGCTGGCGTTCGAAGACCTCTTCGAGACCAGGTCGACCAAGTTCGACCTGGTCATCACCTTCCTCGCGCTCCTCGAGATGACGAAGCTCCGGATGACCCGCCTCTACCAGTCAGAGCCGTTCGGTCCGCTCCACATCGAGCTCGCCGCCGCGCCCCCGGAGGGGTTCGAGCCGTTCGGTGGGGCGCAAGCGGTCCCCCGGCCGGCCGGCGAGGCGCAAGCTGCGGCCCAGGCCAAGGGCCCCGAGGTCGGGCCGGGGCCCGAAGCTGAGCCGGTTCCGGCGGCCGGCACGACCGCGGACGCCGAGACGCCCGGCGACGAGGACGCCGCGAATGCGGTAGACGCTGAAGACGGGGCCAGCGGCGAGGCAAGCGAGAGCGACCGGGCCACCCCGGTCCCGCAGGGTGAGGACGAATCCACGTGACGCGCGAAAAGAGCCGCAAGAACGGCAAACGGGCCGGGGCGTCGAGCACCGCGCCGCCGGAAAGCGGTCCGCCGACCGTCGAGAACATGAGGGCCGCGGAGCTCTTCGTGCCCCCGAGCGAATCCGTGGCCAAAGAGCCGCCCACGGAGCCCACGTCCGAGCCGCCGCCCGATCCGCTCCCGCCTGCCGAGGCCGAGCGCCCCACGCCCGCGGCCCCGATCGCGAGCGCGCCCGGCGAGCGCGCGCCCGAGGAGGGCACGCTCGACGACCCGAGCGACAGCGGCGAACCGGGCGATCCGGCCGTCGAGATCGAAGACGCGCGCGAGCTCTCGAAGGCGCACCTCCGCGGGCTCCTCGAGGCGCTCGTCTTCGCGAGCGACAAGCCGATGAAGTCGAACGAGCTCGCGCGGCTCGCCTCCGCGCCCGTCAAGCAGGTCAAGGAGGCGCTGGGCGAGCTCCGCGGGGAGTACGCGCCGCGCGGCATCGTGCTCGACGAAGTGGCGGGCGGCTGGCTCTTTCGAACGAGCGCGCAGTACGCCCCGTTCGTCCGCGAGCTCGCGGGCGGCCGCCCGGTGAAGCTCTCGCGCGCGCAGGTCGAGACGCTCGCCATCGCCGCCTACCGCCAGCCCATCACCCGGCCCGAGATCGACGAGATTCGCGGCGTCGACAGCGGCGCCACCCTCAAGCTCCTGCTCGAGCGCGATCTCGTGCGCATCCTCGGCAAGAAAGACGAGCCGGGTCGCCCGCTGCTCTACGGCACGACGACGCACTTCCTCGAGTTCTTCAACATGAAGTCGCTCCGCGATCTGCCGACCTTGCGCGAGTTCACCGAGCTCTCCGACGACTCGCGCCGCGTCGCCGAGGCCGAGCTGGGCGACGTCCTGCCCGACATGAACCCCTCCCCGAGCGCGTCTGGCTTGCGCGAGCCGGGCGAGCCCACGAAGCCGTCGTTCGACTCGGAGACGCTCCCCGACGACATGCGCGAAACCGTCGGTCCGCCGCCACCGGACGGGCCCGATGCGCTGGAGCACTCTCCCGACCCGCCCAGCGAAGAAGAGTGGCCCGACTCCGGGCCGCCGACCACGCCGACCGAGCACCCGTGGCCCGAAGGAGAGCCTGGTGGAGAGCCCGACCGGGGGCCCGATGGCGACCCCGCCGACGGTCGTCGCTCGGGCCACGGCGAAGACGACAGCGACATCGAGCGCTAGGGGCAATGCTGCTCACCTAAGAGAGGGAGATGGGCCGCAGAGACGCAGAGGGCGGTTCCGGTAGGGACGACCCGTTCCACCTCACGATGAGGTGACTC
>CALFNG010000377.1 GCA_937902985.1 uncultured Myxococcales bacterium | reverse complement strand
CGGGCGCGCACACGCCCCGGCCCGTCGACGCGCACATCGACCACCGCCGCAATCGCGGACAGCTCGTCGGCGAGCATCGCCTCGAGGCCCCGGCGTGACAGCACCGTCATGTCGACCGGTCGGGAGGCCGATCGACCCGAGGCGACACGGCTCGTGTCCTCGCGCGACGCCGTTCGCTCGATCATGGCCCGGGCGCGGTCGGCGATGCGTGCCAGCTCGGCGTCTTCGGCGCGCGAGGCCTCACGCAAGAGAGGCAGGGATCGCGCGGTTCCGACCTTGCCGAGCGACGCCGCGAGCGTGCGTCGCATGGGCGGGCGGGGGTCAGCGTCCCAGGCGGCGAGCAACGCCTCTTCGACGCGCGCGTCGGGAGCGACACGAGCCGCTCGAGCCGGGGCAACCGCCGCGGCGACCGGCACCTCAGGGACGGCATGACCCAGCGCGATGGCCGCGTTCCGACGCGTCTTCGGGTCGGCGTCTCGGAGCGCACCGAGGAGCAAGGCCACCGCTTCGCGCTCCAGCGCGAAGCGCCCGATCGCGTTGACGACGTGCGGGCGGAGGCCCGGACCGGCGGCCGCGAGGCGCGTGCCCAGGGGCCCGAGCGCGGCCGTGCCCACCCGGCCGATCGCCCGCAGGGCCGCCTTCGCGTGCTCGGGTTCACCCAGGAGGTCGACGAGCCCGTCGACCTCGCGAAGCTTCGGCGTGAAACCGGGGTCGCGAAGCCGCTCGAGGAGGGTCGAGGCCAGCGGCGCTTTGCTCACCGCCCGCACGCTAACGCAAGCGAACACGAGATGGTGCAAGATGGTTTCGTGGATGCCCTCGATGCATGAACTCGACCTGCTGGCGCTGCTCGCGACCTACGGCGGCGCCGACGGCTCGTGGCGCCGCACGATGCTCGCCTTCACGATCCTCGGCAGCGGGTGGTCGGCGCTCGTCATCGTGCCGCTCATCTTCTGGTCGCGGACGCGCCGCTTCGCAGAGGCGCTCGCGGTCGCGATCGTCGCCCAGGCCACGTGGACCTGGACCCTCAAGCGCGTCGTCGCTCGCACGCGCCCGTGGATCGCGCTCGGCTACCCGGCGCCGTTCGGCGCGCCGCATGACGGCTCGTTCCCGAGCGGCCACGCGTCTGGCAGCTTCTGCGTCGCGGCGTTCCTCGTGGTGACGCTGCCGGCGGCGTGGCGCCAAGCGGAGGGGTCGGGGTCCCCTTCGTCACCACGGCGAGCTCGGCTCGTCGCCGCGGCGGCCGTCGCGATCGCCTTCCTCGTCGGCCTCTCGCGCGTATATCTTGGCGCGCACTTTCCGAGCGACGTGCTCGCTGGTGCTCTCATGGGCTCGTGCTTCGGCGTCGCGGCCGGTCGCCTCTATCTCGCCCGGCAGCGCGCGAGCGGTGGCCGCGTCGCCGTCGCCCTTCGCGACTGACATCGGCTCGAGCGCCTCGACCGCCGCCGCTGGCCAACCGTCGCGCTTCCGTCGACGTCGCGTCGCTGGCCTCTTTTCGCCGGAGTCGCGCCCGGGCCTGGCGGCGACCTCGCCGAGCGGCTGCCTTTGAGTGGAACGCGGGCCGAAAAGAGGGTAAACGTGCGTCCGTCTTGCGGAACGCTTCCCAGCCCGGACGGGTGTTCGCCGGAGCCATGCTCGCTGCGACCAGCGCCATCGCACGCGCAATCACGCCCGCTCTGGTCTTCGCCGCAGCCGGCTCGATGACCCCGCTGATGGGTTGCCGCGACTCGAGCGCGAGCAGCGCCGAGACCTCGAGCGCGACGACCGCGAGCGCCTTCGAAGTCAAAGACGTCGCGCTCCCTGGTGTCGACACGAGCGCGATGACGCCGCGCGAGAGGCACGCGTACAGCGGGCTCGTGACGTCGCTCTTTGCGCCGTGCCCCGACGTCCCGGTCGCAGTCGCGCAGTGCGTCCAGGAGAATCGCCCGTGCGGCGGGTGCGTTCGCGCCGCCAAGTGGGTCGCCCACGCCGTACGCGACGGGGCGTCCGACGAGATGATCCAGCACGCCTACAAGGAGCGCTTCGACCCGGCCGCCGTGAAGACGCTCCCGCTCGACGACTCGCCGACCCGGGGGCCCGACGACGCGCCGGTCACCCTCTTCGAGCTCGCGGATTTCGAGTGCCCGCACTGCGCCCTGGCCGTGCCGGAACTCGACGCCGTGATGGCGGCGCATCCGGGAAAGGTGCGGCTCGTGTACAAGAGCTACACCCTACCATTCCACGTGCACGGCGAGTCCGCCGCACGCGCCGCCTTCGCCGCGGGCGCGCAGGGGAAGTTCTGGGAGATGGAGCACTTGCTCTTCGAGCGCCAGCAGCACCTCGAAGACGCGGATCTCGAGCGCTACGCCGCGATCCTCAAGCTCGACGTTCCGAAGTGGAAGGTCGACATGGATTCGGCGGCCGTCAAGACGCGCATCGCCAACGACCACAGGCTCGGGGAAGACCTGAAGCTCAAGGGAACGCCGACGATCTACGTCAACGGGCGCGAGCTCGACGTCGAATCGGGCGAGTCGCTCGAAGAGCGCGTCGCGGCGGAGCTCGGCGTTCCGCCGGTGGCACCGCCGTCCGAGGGCACGATCGCGCCGCAGGCGTCCAACACGGCGGTTCCGTCCTCGCCTGCTCCGCCCGCGACGAACCCCCGGCACCCGTGACCGCAACCGCCTCGCAGCGCCGAGCGAGCCCGCGCACCTGCCCGGTCGCTTGGGCCGTCCTGGCCGCTTGCGTCGCGTGGGCCCCGGCTTGCCGCGATCCTGCGCCCGGCGATCCGAGTGGGACCGGGCAAGACGTCGACCTCCCCGGCGTCGACACGCGCGACTTCACCCCGCGCGAGAAGCACGAGTTCACCACGTACGTGACGCAATTCGCGGCCCCGTGCAGCACCATGGCCATTCCCGTCGCGGAGTGCGTGACGGCCAAGCGCCCCTGCGCCGCGTGCCTACCCGCGGCGCAGGTGATCGCCAAGGCCGTTCGCGAAGGGATGGCCCGGGATCAGGTCGAGCACCTCTACAAGGAGCGCTTCGACGCGGCGACCGCGGTGGCGATCCCGGTAGACGCCTCCCCCTCGCGCGGGCCCGGCAACGCGCCGGTGACGATCGTCGAATTCGCCGACTTCGAGTGCCTATTCTGCCAGCGAATCGCGCCCGAGCTCGACGCCCTCTGGGACAAGCGCAAGACGACCGTCCGCTTCGTCTACAAGTTCATGCCGCTCTCGATGCACCCCCACGGCGAGATCGCCGCACGCGCGGCCATCGCGGCGCAAGCGCAGGGCAAATTCTGGGAGATGCACCGCCTGCTATTCGCCAACGGCGAGCACCTCGACGACGCGGCCCTCCAAGGGTACGCGACCTCGCTCGGCCTCGACCTCGAGCGCTTCCGCGCCGACCTGCAGTCCGACGCCACGAAAGCCAGGCTCGAAGCCGACCGCAAGCTCGGCGACGCCCTCAAGGTGAAGGGAACACCCACCATCTTCATCAACGGCCGCGAGTACGACGCCAAGATCGACATCGCCGAATGGGTCGACGGCGAGATCTCAGCGGCCCAGCCTCAGTAGGAGTGACTTCCCAGGACGCGGACGGCTGCGCCGCCGCTAGGCGCTCGCCCGATAGACCGGCCAGGGCGGCCGTGGTAGCCGCTCGGTGGGAATGAAGGTCGCTGCGCTCGAGTCGTGCGGGTGCTTTCCCACGGGCCGTCACTATCCGGGCATCGCGCACCTGCTCCGTGCCGTCACGCGTGGGCTCGTCGACGAACTGGCCGCCGAAGCCGCGTGGGCCGAGTTGCCGATCGCGCTCATCGACGTCGAGACCACGGGCCGCGACGCCTCCGTCGATCGCGTCGTCGAGATCGGCATCGTCATCTCGCGCGGCGGCGAGATCGTCGAGCGCAAGAACTGGCTCGTGAATCCGGGGCGGCCCATCCCTCAGGAGGCGATCGACGTCCACAAGATCACCGACGCCGACGTGAAAGACGCGCCACCCTTCGCGGCCATCGCCGGCGAGGTGGCGGCCGCGCTCGCAGGCTGCGTCCCGGCCGCCTACAACGCGGCGTTCGATCGGGCCTTCCTCGGTAACGAGATCGCCCGCGCCAGTACGGCCAACGCCGCCATCGCCGCGATCGCGGGAGCCGCGGCCAGCGACCCGAACGTAGGCGCGGCCGCCATCCCCGAGACCGGGGGGCCCGTTCCCCCAGCGCTCCGTCGAAGCGTCGAGTGGCTCGACCCCCTGGTCTGGGCCCGCGAGCTCCAGCAGGGTGAGCGGTCGCGGGCCCTCAGCGAGGTCGCGGCCCGCCTCGGCATAGGCCTCGAGAATGCCCACCGGGCCGCGGACGACGCCGAAGCGGCGCTGCGCGTTCTCTTGATCCTCGGTCGAGACGTTCGCGTGCCGCGCGCGTATTCAGCGCTCGTCCAGGAGCAACGCCGTCTCGCGATGGCCCAAGCAGACGAACGGCGCTTGAACAAATGGCGCTAGCGGATTACGCAATGCGCAAGGCTCGCATTTTGACCTATAGTTCGCGCACGCTCTCGAGGCGGAGGATCACGTGACCGACAAGGCCATCATCACGCTGGGGGATACGAAATTCGAGGCCCCCATCATCGTGGGCTCCGAACAGGAGCACGCCATCGACATCGGCGCGCTACGCGCCAAGACAGGCTACGTCACGCTCGACCCGGCGTTCATGAACACCGCGTCCACGAAGAGCGCGATCACCTTCATCGACGGCGACAAGGGCATCCTTCGCTACCGCGGCATCCCTATCGAACAGCTTGCCGAAAAATCCTCGTTCATCGAGACGGCCTACCTCCTCATCTACGGCACCCTGCCGACCGAGTCGCAGCTCACCGGATGGAGCGACAAGCTCACGCGCCACTCGCTGCTTCACGAGGACATGAAGCACTTCTTCGAGGGCTTCTCGGCGACAGCGCACCCGATGGCCATCCTGAGCGCCATGGTCTCGGCCCTCTCGAGCTACTACCCCGACTCGCTGGATCCCGACAATGTCGACCAGCGCGACATCACGATCGCTCGCCTCGTGTCGAAGGTGCGAACGATCGCGGCGTTCGCTTACAAGAAGTCGATCGGGCAGCCGTTCGTCTATCCGAAGAATTCGCTCTCGTATTGCGCGAACTTCCTCAACATGATGTTCTCGGTCCCCGCCGAGGACTACGACATCGATCCCGAGTTCGTGAGCATCATGAACCTGCTGCTGATCCTCCACGCGGATCACGAGCAGAACTGCTCGACGAGCACTGTCCGCATGGTCGGCTCGAGCAAGGCGAACTTGTTCGCGACCATCAGCGCCGGCATCTGCGCGCTCTGGGGTCCGCTTCACGGCGGAGCCAACCAGGAGGTGCTCGAGATGCTGACCGCCATTCACCAGACGGGCGGCGACGTGAAGAAGTATGTCGCGATGGCGAAGGACAAGAACAGCGGCTTCAAGCTGATGGGCTTCGGCCACCGTGTGTACAAGAACTTCGACCCGCGCGCGAAGATCATCAAGACCGCCGCCGACAAGGTGCTCTCGAAGCTCGGCAAGAACGACCCGCTCCTCGACATCGCAAAGGCGCTCGAGGAGGCCGCGCTAAAAGACAGCTACTTCGTCGAACGAAAGCTCTACCCGAACGTCGACTTCTATTCGGGCATCATCTATCGGGCGATGGGCTTTCCGACGAACACGTTCACCGTGCTCTTCGCCCTCGGGCGCCTTCCCGGCTGGATTGCCCACTGGAAGGAGATGATCGAGGACAACAGCACGAAGATCTCGCGACCGCGCCAGATCTACACCGGCCCGACCGAGACCGCGTACGTGCCGCTCGAGAAACGCTGAGCGACCCCGCTCGCGCGAGGCGATGCGGGTGCGAAAGGCACGCCTTCGTCGCCCGTTACTTGGCGATCTTCATCAAGGTCGCGCCATTGACCCAGTAGACGGCCGTCGAGTTCACGGCCGTGAAGGACGGGTTCGACGTGATCCCCGACGCGAGCGTGGTCGGGCTCATGGCGCACCCGCTAGCTACGTTCCGAGGGCGAGGCGCGTCAGAGCGAAAAGAACCGACCGGCGATCCACGCGCCGCCAAGCATCCATTCGATGATCGCCAGACAGAGGAAAGGCCCGAACGGCATGCGCGCGGCCATGACGCCCTCTTCCGGCGCGGTCCCGAGCGGGTCGTCGGCGAGCGCCTCCGCAGCTTCGGTGTCGCCGGCGGCGGCCGCGCGCTGGAGCTCTTCGCGATCGGCCTTCACCGCCTCGGGTTCCTCGATGCGACCGTGCACGAGGAGCACGACGATGGCGCCGGCGGTGGCCTGCAGCGCGCCGCCGAAGAGCGCGAACGCCGCACCGGGCCACCCGAACCAAGCGCCAGCCAGCATCACGAGCTTCGCGTCGCCGAGGCCCATCCCCGGGCGGCCACGAAGCGCCTGGTACCCCACGACGAAGGGCAGCCATACGCCGACGAAGCCCGCGCCCGCGCCGACGAGGGCATCGGTCCACGTGAGGTCGCGGAGACCTGGCGTGGCGAGCCCGAAGAGCGTCCCGCCGAGGGTGATCGCGTCGGGCAAGTACATGTGCGAGAGATCGATGAAGGCCGCTGCGACGAGGGCGAGCGCGAGCGCGAGGTCGGCGAGAAAGATGGCCCCCGCGTGGAGGAGCGTGGTGTCGGCCGGGAGCGGGAGGATCGCCACTTCGACGATGGCGAGCGCGACGACGCCCCCGAGGAGCTCTACCGCGACGTAGCGCGGGGACACGCGCGTGCCGCAGCATCGCGCCTTGCCGCCGAGGAGCAGCCACGAGAGAACCGGGACGTTGTCGAACGCGCGAATGGGCGCGCCGCAGCCGGGGCAGTGCGACGCCGGGCGCACCACGCTGAGGCCCCGGGGCACCCGGTAGATGACGACATTGAGGAAGCTCGCCCAGAGGCACCCCCAGACGAACGCGAACACGCGGACGAGCCAGGGCTCGAGGTCGAGGTCGCGCAACGTCATCGGTTCGGCAGAGTAGCAGCGCGGGCGAAGGCGCGGGCGCACGCGCAGGGGGCGCACGTGACGTCGAAGCGGATCCGAGCTATCCGCGCGGACCCCGTTCTTCCTTCCGAATCGTCCGCGTGCTCCTCAGCATCAACCTCGAACATCCCGAGCCCCGCAAGGTGCGACGCGCGGTCGACGCGCTCGAGGCGGGCGGCGTCATCGCGTACCCCACCGACACCGTGTACGGCCTCGGATGCGACCTGATGAACAAGAACGCGATCGAGCGGCTCTACTCGATCAAGGGGATGGACCGCTCGCACCCGCTGGCGTTCGTTTGCCCGGACCTCTCGGACATCGCGAAGTACGCGGTGGTAGAGAACCAGGTGTACCGCGTGCTCCGGCGCTTTCTGCCGGGGCCGTACACGTTCATCCTCCCGGCGACGCGCGAGGTGCCGAAGCTCGTGCAGATGAAGCGCAAGAACGTGGGCATCCGCGTGCCCGCTTGCGAGGTGACGCGCGCGCTCGCACGGGAGCTCGGCCGGCCGATCATCTCGTCGACGGCAGCGCGCCCCGGCGAGGCGCCTTTCGTGGATCCCGACGAGCTCGACTCGGCGTTCAAAGGGCTTGCCCTCGTGCTCGACGGGGGCGCGGGCGGGCTGTCGCCCACGTCGGTCATCGACCTGACCACGAGCCCTCCCGAGATCGTGCGCGAAGGGGCGGGCGACGTCGACGAGTTCCGGTAGCGACAGCACCTTAGGTTTCTTCCGTCTATGGCGACATCATCGACCGTCGCGCCAGTGACGGGTCGTCGTCTGTCGCGCGATGATCGACCTTCACGCCAGCGACGGGTCGTCGTCTGTCGCGGGATGATCGACCTTCGCGCCAGCGATGGGTTCTCGTCTGTCGCGTCGCTCCCGCGAAGGTCAATCAGCACGTGCGTGCCGAGCCAGGTGAGCTCCCTTCGCCTCGCCTCGCTCGCCTCTCTTCGTGAAGCCGATCCACCTGTCAGACGTGGCTCACTTCGGCACAGCCGCCTCGGCTCCATTGCGACGTTTCGCGAATAAGGCGTGCGGCACGCTGGTTGCGTTGGGGGCTGCGTATGAGACCTCTTTTCATCCCGATGGTTGCATTCGCGGCTTGGGCCCTCGCCGCTTGCAGCAGTAGCGGTCAGAGCGCCACTCCCGACGCGGCCGCAACGGACGACGCCACGCCATCCGACGACGCCACGACACCGACCCCTGACGGAACCGCGCCCGACGGCGGAGACGCCGCCGACGCGACGGACTCCGGCGACGCCAACTCCCATTACGATAGCGGCGACGCCAACTCCCCTTACGATAGCGGCGACGCCGGCAACAACGCGAACAGGTGCGAGCCGGTCATTCAGACCGACGCCGGCGCCGGCGTATGCCCCGCAGCCGGCGGGTCGTTCACCGGCCAAGAGGTGCTCTACCCCTGCGGTCTGCCCGCGGACATCTTCCCGGACGCCGCCGCCGACGCGGGCAACGCCTTCGTGTGCATGACCCTCTGCAACGACATCACCCACTGCTACTGGGCAGAGGCCGGCACCCCCGACGCAGGCCCGCTACCGCCCGTTCTCGTCACGTGCTGCCCGTAGAGCAAGCGTCAGCGTCACGGAACGACTCCGTTCCCTTTACGCGACGCTCGCTCTTCCCTCTTCCAACTCCAACAAGAGCGCTCGGGTTCGGGGGGGTCCGGTTCACGTTTTTGCGGGTGGCGACGTCTGGTTGAGGCGCACGGCCCCGGGACCGCACCATCCCCCTCCGACTCCGGCCGCGCCCGAGCTAGGAGCCCCCCGCAAAAACGAGACCCGGGTGCCCGAACCCGAGCGCGTGAACACACACGCTCACGAACCGAGCGGCAAGAGGTCTCGACCGAACCGCTCGGTCGAGTCTTCGGGCTCTTCGGGCGTGCCGCCGGGCTCGTCGCGAACCTCGCGGAAGAACTCGACGAGCTCGTCGCGCCTGGCCTGGGCGTCGGCGCGGCCCATCTCGATGAGCTTGCGGCAGAACGGCCCGTCGAAGAGCA
>CALFNG010000376.1 GCA_937902985.1 uncultured Myxococcales bacterium | reverse complement strand
GCTGCTCGCCGACGAAGCGTCGATCGAGACCGACAGCGTCCGCGCGGCTCGACTCGAGCTCGACGCGGCGTGCATCGCCCGCCGTCGGCTCGGCGATCTCGAAGGCGCCGTGGCTCTCCTCGAACGAGCCGCGGCGCGCGTCCCGATCGCGCCCGACGTCCACCGCCGGATCCTCGACGAGCTCGTGTCGCTCCACGAGCTCGGCGGTCGCCCGGCCGAGGCGCTCCGCGCGAGACGGTTGCGGCTCACGCACCTCGACGACCCTCGGGCGCGCGCGCACGAGCAGCGCGCCATCGCGTCGTTCGAAGAGTCGCTCGGTGACCTCGCGGCGGCGGTCGTGGCCCTCGAGCGCGCGCACGAGCTCGCGCCCGACGACGCGACCCTGGTCCACGCGCTCGACCGCCTGCTCGGGGTCACCGGCGCGGCCGTGAAGCGCACGGAGCTGTGGTCGCGCTTCGCGGCGGGAGCGGCGCAGGGGGCCGAGCGCGCTCGCCGGTTGCTGCGGGCGGCCGATCTGGCCGCATCGCACGGGGAGACCGCGAAGGCCGTGGAGCTCGCGCGCTCGGCGGTGGTCGCGGAGCCGTCGGCAGCGGCGGCGGTCGACAAGCTCCTCGGGTGGCTGGCGTCGCCGCCCGAAGAAGGGTCCCTCACGGCGGTACGCGCCCGGATCGCCGCGCATGCCCACGGCGCCGCCCACGCGCCCGACGTCGTCCGTCGCGTCGCGCACCTCGAGGCCATCGCGCTGTTGCAGGAAGAGCTCGTGGGCGACGTGGCTTCGGCCGCGGCGACGTACGAAGCGGTCCTGCGCGCCGACGCGTTCCGGCGCACGGCGCTCGTGGGCCTCGCGCGGACCGCCGCTCGCGCGGGCGACCCCGCGCGCGTGCTCTGGGCGCTCCTCGAGGAGGCCGATCAGACGAACGACGCCCCGGCGGCGGACGCGCTACGCCTCCGCGCGGCGGAGGTCTGCGCGAAGGACGATCCCGATCGCGCGCTCGGGCTGGTGCGCGAGGTGCTCGCGCGCTCCCCGGAGAACGCCAATGCGCGGCGCTTCGAGACTGCGCTCCACGAAGAGGCGGGCCGATGGGCGCAGGCCGACGCGTCGATGGCGGCGGCCATCGAGCACGCCCTGGACGAGCGCGAGGCCGTCGACCTCTGGCTGGCGCGGTCCGAGCTTGAGCGCGGTCGCCTCCGGTCCCCCAAGGAGGCCATCGATTCGCTCCGGGCCGTCCTCTCGATCGACCCGCGGCATCCGGGCGCGCGCGAGGGCCTGGCGTCGCTGCTCGAAACGATCGGCGACGCAGGCCTCCTCCGCGACGGCTTCGTCGACCTCGCGTCGACGGCGACCACCGGAGAAGAGCGCGCGCGCGCGTTCAGCCGCGCCGCCGAGCTCGACGAGCTCGTGCTCGGAGACGACACGCACGCCGCGGAGCTCTACGCCCGCGCGCGCGCCGAAGCGCCCGAGAGCGCATGGCTCGAAGAGCGCGAGGCCCGGCTCCTCGTGCGCTTGGCGCGGTCCGGTTCGAGCACGCCTCTCGTCGGCGCGCTGACCGCGCGGCTCGAGCGCGCGCCCGGAAACCCGGGTCGGGCCTTCGATCTCGCCACGGCGCTCATCGAGCAGGCCGGGCACGGCGGCCGCGACGGCGGTGCCGACAAGGTCGACGACCTGACGCGCGCGGTGTCCCTGGTCGAAGGCGTGCTCGCGGCCGACCGGACCGCGGCGCACGCGTTGCGATCGCTCGAGCGCATCGCGCGCGCGACGGGATCGGCCGCCCGCATGGCGAACACCCTTTCGCAAGAGGCGGACGCGTTCACCGACGACGCGGCTCGGCTCGGCGCCTTGTGGGCCGAGGTCGCCGTGGTGACCGCCAGGCTGCCCGGCGGCGACCCGACGTCGACGCTCGACCGCATCCTCGAGCGCGCCCCGGCCGATCGCGCGGCGCTGGCCGAGGTCGTTCGCCTCGCGATCCCGCGGTCGCGCGCCGGGGACGCGTCCGCGCACGCGCGACTCGTGGCGGCCCTGCGTGCGCAGCTCGTGCAGGCCCAGACGCCGACCGACCGTTACGCCGCGCACCTCTCGCTCGCGCTCCTGCTCGAGCCCGACGGGATCGCGCCCGGCGCCGACGACGGGCGAGCCCGCGCGGCGCTCCTGCACTACCGGAAGGCGCTCGAGATCGAGGCGCGCTCCGTGGTCGCGGCCGACGGCGCGGCGCGCCTCGGCTCGGAGCTCGGCGACGCGGAGGCGGCGATCGCCGCGGCGCTGGCGCAGGCGGAGCTCGTCGAGGACCCCAGGCGCCGAGCCGCTCTTCTGGTGCAGGCGGCGGCCCAGACGCTCTCGGCCGCCGATGTACCCATGGGGACGCGGTCGGAGCGGCGCGCCCGGGCCGGCGAGATGGCGGAGCGAGCGCTCGCGGCCGACCCCGAGGGGCTGCCGGCGGTGACGCTACTCGTCGCCGTGCGCGGCGAAGACGGCCTCTCGGGAGAGCGCCGCGATCGGCTCCTCGAAGTGCTTCGCGGCGCGTTCGACCGAGCGCGCGGCGCGCAGGCAATCGTCGGGATCGGGAGCGAATTGGCGCGCCTCGCAGCGATCGAGCCCGCCGATCGGCTGCTCGCGATCGAGGCCCTGCGTCGCGTCATCGCCGCGTCGCCGGGGCACGGCGCGTCTCTTCGCGCGCTCGCGGACCACTTCGCCGCGATGGGAGCCTGGGGCGACGCCGTCGGCTCGCTCGAGCAGGTCGCGGAAGCCGCCCGCGAGCCGCGCGCGCGTCTCGCGGCGCTCTTCGATCTCGCCGACGTCTTCGGGGCTCGGCTCGGGCGGCCGGCGGACGTCGAGCGCACGCTTCGCGCGGCCCTCGACGTCGATCCGACGTCCGTCGACGCGCTCCGGAGGCTCCTGGCGCACCGGCGCACGGAGGGCGCACCGCCGAGCGAGCTCGCCGGGTGGCTCGCGCGCCTGGGCGAGGTCGAGCCGTCTCCCGAGGCCAAGGCGGCCATCCTCACCGAGCTCGGCGAAGTCCTGCGCGTCGCGGGCGACGCCGCCGGGGCGGAGAAGGCCCTCGTCGAGGCGACGGCGCAGGCGCCGAGCGCGGCGCGGCTCGCGCGTCTCGCGGCCCTCTTTTCCGGAGCGCCGTCCGACGAGGCGCGCGCTCTGAATGCGGTCGTCGCGCGCGCCAAGGCCGTCGACCGGCCGGACGCGGCGGTCTTCGCGGCCCTGGGGCGCATCGAGGTCGACGCTCTCGGCCGGTGGGCCGAGGGCGTCGGGCACCTGCGGGTCGCCGTGAGCCTCGCCCCCAGGATGCACGAAGCGCGCGCTGCGCTCGCGCGCGGTCTGGTCCAGGTCCGGGGCGGCGCCGAGGCGACGGGCGCGCTCTTGCCGATGCTCACGCCCGACGCGGCTCCTCTGCTCTCGCTCGCCGACCCTGCGGCCGCCCTCGCGACGCTCGAGACCGCGCTCGCGGGCGAGGGCCGCCACGACGACGCGCTGGTCGTTCGCGAGCTCCGCGCCGTCGCCGGGGGTCTCGACGACGGCGCGCACGCCGAGCTGAGGGCACGGCGTCACCCGAGCGACCCCGCGGCGCCGGTCCCCACCGTGCTCGATGCGGCGGCCTTGCGCGCGAGCGTGGTCCCGGAAGACGTGCCCGGCCTCCTCCTCGACCTCGCGGCCGCGGTCGCGAGCGCGGCGGGAAAGTTCGCCCGCGTCGAGATGGAAGACCTCGGAGTCTCTCCGCGCGAGCGGCTCACCGGGCACCCGCGCCTCGTCTACCGGCTCGCGAGGATGTTCGGGCTCGAGGCGCCGGACGTGGTCGTGAGCGCCGTCGCGCCGCGGGTGCGCGTCGTCGCCCATGACACCCCCTGGTTGCTCGTGCCCGAGGCGCTGCTCGCCCAGCCCGAGCCGGTGCAGACCGCTCGCCTCGTCGGTGCGCTGGTGCGTCTCGCCCTCGGCGTGCCCTGGATCGAGGACCTGCGCGGCGGGTACGCGCAGGCCGTCCTCTGCGGAGCCGCACGCCAGGCCCTGCCAGACTATGCCGACGTCGCCGACGCGGCCTCGCGCGAGCGGATCGACGACCTCACGAGGCGCATCGCGCGATCGATCGGCCGCAAGCACAAGAAGGCGCTGCTCGAGCTCGCGCCGGCGCTCGGCGCCACGCGGGCGCCGACGCTCGTGGACGTCGAGGTCTTCGAACGGGGCATCGCGCGCTCCGAGCTCCGGGCCGCGTTCATCGTGACCGGCGATCTGCTGGCGACCCTCGACGCGGCCCGCGCCTCCGACGCCGAGCTCGCGCGGGCGACGGCGAACGTCGGGAAGGCCGCGCTCGCGGCCACGCTGTCGCATCCCTTCGCGCGGGACCTGGTCTCGTTCGCGCTCGCCCCGGCGACGACCGCGCTGCGCCGAAAGCTCGGCACCTCCTGGTCTCGCCGCTAGAGCACTGCCGCTCACTCAAGCGAGAGAGATTGGCCGCAGAGGCGCAGAGAGCGCAGAGAACAGAGGGTTTTGCGGGCGCTGCAGCGCAATAACGCAGATCGGATCCGCCGCGCAGGTCGCCAAGCGTTCGCCCCAATCTCCGCTCTACGCCCTCTGCGTCTCTGCGGCCAATCTCGCTCTCGAGCGCGGGCCGCTCAGTCCTGGTACATCGACTCGATCTCGGCCGAGAACTTCTCTTCGACGAGCTTTCGCTTCACCTTGAGGGTCGCCGTCAGCTCGCCGGTCTCGATGCTGAAGGGGCTCGGCAAGATGACGAATTTCTTCACTTGCTCGACGCGCGCCATGTCGGCGTTCACGGCGTCGAGGGCGCGCTGGACCTCGGAGACGACCGCCGGGTCGGTGTGGAGAGGGCGGCCGCGGTCGAGGCCGCGCTCTTCGCGAAAGCGTGCTCCCGCCTCCGCGTCGAGGGTCACGAGGGCCGTCAGGTGCTTTCTGCGGTCGCCGATGACGACGACTTCGCTCACGAGCGCGTGGTTCTTGAGAGCCGCCTCGATGTTCGTGGGGGCGACGTTCTTGCCGCCGGCGGTGATGATGAGATCCTTCTTGCGGCCGGTGATCGAGACGAATCCGTCGGCGTCGATGACGCCGAGATCGCCGGAGTGGAGCCACCCTTCGACGAGCGCGTCGGCCGTGGCCGCGGGGTCCTTGTAGTAGCCGAGGAAGACGTTGGGCCCGCGCGCGAGGATCTCGCCGTCGTCGGCGATCTTGGCTTCGACGCCGGGGAGGGCGACGCCCACCGAGCCGAGCTTCACCCGGCCCGGCCGGTTGATCGAGGTGCCGCCCGCATTCTCGCTCTGCCCGTATCCCTCGTGGACGACGATATCGAGGGCGGCGAAGAACTCGAGGATCTCGCGGGCGATCGGCGCCGCGCCGCTGACGAAGAGGCGGCCGCGGTCGAGGCCGATCGCTTGCTTCAGCCTCAAGAAGAAGACCTTGTTGGCCACGCGGTACTGCGCCTCGAGCGCGAGGGGGAGGCGCTCGCCGCGCATCTTGTACGCGCTCGCGCGCTGCCCGACGCCGAGAGCCCACGCCGCGACCCGCTTCCTGGCGCCGCCGGCGGTCGCGAGCTTGGCCGCGATCGCCGCGTGGAACTTCTCCCAGATGCGCGGGACGCCGAAGAACACGGTGGGCCGCACCTCGCGAAGGTTGGCGGGCACATGGTCGATCGACTCGGCGAAATAGATCGCGCTGCCCGCCGTGAGCGGGCCATAGAGCGAGAAGATCTGCTCGGCGATGTGCGAGAGCGGCAGGTACGAGAGCAGGCGGTCCGAGCAGCCCAGGCTCGCGATCTCGATCGCCAGCGTCCCCGCGAAGGCCACGTTGGCGTGGGAGAGCATGACGCCCTTGGGCGGGCCCGTCGTGCCCGAGGTGTAAATGAGCGCGGCGATCCCGCCGGGCTCGAGCGCGTGGATGCGCTCGAAGAACGCGGCGTCCGGGATCGCCTCGCCCCGGGCGACGAACGCGTCCCACGAGAGCACCTGCGGGTCGTTGACGACCGCGCCCCGCATGGTGACGATCCAGCGCAGGTTCGGGAGGTTCGCGCGCTCGGCGCGAATCTTCTGCCACTGCGCGTCGGAGTCGACGAAGACCACCGGCGACTCGGTGTGGTTGACGATGTACCGCGCTTCGACGGGCGACGACGTCGCGTAGATCCCCGCGGGCGCTCCGCCGATCGCCATGCACGCCAGGTCGGCGACGACCCACTCGGGCCGGTTCGCCCCGAGAATGGCCACCGAGGAGCCGTGAGCGCAGCCGAGCGCCATCAGCGCCTTGCCCGCGTGCTTGACCTGCTCCGCGTAGCGCCTGTACCCGGTGGGCACCCACGCTCCGCCCACCTTGGAATAGTACGCCGGCGAGTCAGGAGCGGCCGCGGCGCGGTCGAAGAGGCGCTGCGGGATGGTATCGACGGGCATCTTCGCCCGGCGTATCGCGCCGAACGGTCGAGAGCAAGGCGGGCCGGCGCGTCAGACCGAGTCTTGTCGCGCGGCCTCGGCGAGCTCCTTCGCCCACGCGCGGATCCGATCTTCGCGCGGCCCCTCGAGCATGATCCGCAGCTTGGGCTCGGTGCCGCTCCAGCGGACGAGGACGCGCCCGTCGGCGCCGAGCGCCTTGACGATCTTCGCCGTGAGCTCGGCGAGCCGCGGCATCGCGTCGAGCGACTTGCGGGCCGGCAGGGTCACATTCTCGAGCACCTGCGGCACCCGCTCCATCGCGCGGTCGGCGAGCTCGCTGAGCGGCAGACCCGTTCGCAGCATGAGCGCGAGCACCTGGAGACCGCCGAGGAGCCCGTCGCCCGTGGAGGCGTGATCGAGGAAGACCAGGTGCCCGGACTGCTCGCCGCCGAGGTTGTAGCCGCCGGCCCGCATCGCCTCCACGACGTACCGGTCGCCGACCTGCGTGCGCACGAGCTTCCCCCCCGCGCGCGTCATGGCGCGCTCGAGCCCGAGGTTCGACATCACCGTCGCGACCACGGTCTTCTGGCGGAGCGTGTTGTCGGCCGCCATGGCCGCCGCGCACATCGCGAGGACGCAGTCGCCGTCGACGATCTGGCCCTTCTCGTCGACCACGATGACGCGGTCCGCGTCGCCGTCGAGCGCGATCCCGATCGCGGCCCCGCGCTTCACCACCTCGGCGCACACGTTCTCGGGGTGGAGGGCGCCCGAGTCCTTGTTGATGTTCACGCCGTTCGGCTTGACGCCGATCGCGGTCACGTGGGCGCCGAGCTCCTGCAAGACCAGCGGCGCGACGCGGTACGCCGCGCCGTGGGCCGCGTCGACCACGACGCGCACGCCGTCGAGCGAGAGGTCGCGCGGGAACGTCTGCTTCAGGAACACGACGTAGCGGCCGCGCGCGTCTTCGAGCTTCTCGGCGCGCCCGATCCCCGGGCCCGTGGAGCGCTTGCCGAGGAGGCTGTCGTCGGCGATGAAGCTCTCGATCTCGCTCTCGGCCTCGTCGGGCAGCTTGAAGCCGTCGCCCCCGAAGACCTTGATTCCGTTGTCTTGATAGGGGTTGTGGCTCGCGCTGATCACGATGCCCGCGTCGGCGCGCATGCTCACCGTCAGGTGGGCGATGGCCGGCGTGGGCATCGGCCCGCAGAGCATGACGCGGCCGCCCATGGCGCAGACGCCGCTCGCAATCGCCTGCTCGAGCATGTAGCCCGAGAGCCGCGTGTCTTTCCCGATGATGACGCGCGGGATGTGCGTCTTGCCGCGACCGGCGACGAACGTCACCGCGCGGCCGAGCTGGAGCGCGAGCTCCGGCGTCATGGGGTGCTCGTTGGCGATGCCCCGGATTCCGTCGGTTCCGAACAGTTGGCGAACGTGGACGTTCGCGGCGCCGTTCGTGTGGGTTTTCTTCATCGTTTCCTGGAGGCCGGCTCGGGAGGCCGGCTGGGCGAGGTCCTCGGAGGTTCCGTTCGCGTCTCGTCGCGAGTCGCGCGATCGGCGCGGCGCGCCGGCGCGGCCCCCGAGGTTCAGGGTACGCGCTCGGGCGGCTAGCGATCCCGCTAATCGCGCATGTTGACGAACTGGAGCTCGATGCCGAAATCGCGCGCCCGTAGCGCCTGGATAGCTTGCTGGAGGTCGTCGCGGTTCTTGCCCGTGACGCGGACCTGCCCCTCCTGGATGCCGGCCTGCACCTTGAGCTTCGCGTCCTTTATGGCCTGGACGATGGCCCGCGCCTTCTCGACCTCGATGCCCTCTTTGATCTTCACGACGATGCGGGCGCCGCCCTTCGACGTCTTCTCGGGCTTGCCGGGGTCGAAGAAGCGGAGCGACACCTTGCGCTTGACGAGCTTGTCTTGGAGCACGACGAGCGCGGCCTTCGCCCGGTCTTCGCTCGTGGATCGGATCGTCACCGCCTCGGGGGTTCGCTCGAGTTCGGTCTGGGTGTCTTTGAAGTCGAAGCGCTGGACGATCTCGCGCTCCGCCTGGTTGAAGGCGTTGTCGACCTCGTTCTGCTGCACCTTCGAGACGACGTCGAAGCTCGGCATGGCGATCCCGGAGGGTACACTCTAACCGGAGCGCTCCCCGTCTTCAAAGGGCGACCGGCGGGTCGCGCGGCAAACCGAGCAGGTCCGCTCGAGCCTCGCCCACGAGGACGAGCGAGCCGGCGACGACCACGAGCCTCGCCCCGCTCTGCCTGCCGAGCGCGAGCGCTTCGCGAACGGAGCGGGCGACGACCCCGGCGTGCCGCGCGGCGAACGCCGCGGGATCGACGGCCGCGCGCGAGCCGCCCTCGGGCGCGAGGTAGATGCGTGTCCCGGCGACGGGGGTGAGCACGTCGAGCATCGGCGGCCAGTCCTTGTCGCCGAGGGTCCCGAAGACGAGCGTCACGTCGCCCGGCCGGTGACCGAGCGACCGTACGTGCCGCGCTAGGGCCTTGGCGCCGTCGGGGTTGTGGGCGGCGTCGAGGAGGAAGTGGTCGATGCGTTCGAGCCGCCCGGGCCAGCGGACGCCGGCGAGGCCGCTCGCGATGGCGTCGGGCGTTGCGCCGATGCGAGCCCCGAGGAGAGCCGCGATGCGCGCGTTGTCTCTCTGGTAGTCGCCGTCGAGGCCGATGCGCGCCGGCACCGGTCCGTCGATGGCGTCGCTCGTGGTGGCCCCGGCGGCGCGCGCGACGGCCTCGATGACGGCGTGCACGTCGGGCGCCATCGGGCCGAGCACGATGTCGAGACCCACCTTGGCGATGCCGGCCTTCTCGCGCGCGATGTCGGCGAGCGTCGGGCCGAGACGGTCGGTGTGGTCGAGCGCGATGCGCGTGATGGCCCCGGCGCGAGGGCAGGGGAGGACGTTGGTCGCGTCGAGGCGGCCGCCGATCCCGACCTCGACGACGGCGATATCGACCTCGGCGTCGCGGAAAGCGACGAACGCCGAGAGCGTCGCCGCTTCGAAGAACGACAGATGCGGCGTGTGGTCGAGGACGCGAGCGAGCGTCGCGGCGAGCGTCGCGTCGTCGATCGGCTCGCCCTGGAGCCGGACGCGCTCGGCGAACCGGCACAGGTGCGGCGACGTGAAGAGGCCCGTCTTCAGGCCCTGCGCGCGCCCGATCGATTCGACCATCGCGCACACGCTGCCTTTTCCGTTGGTGCCTGCGACGTGCACGCTCTCGAACGCGCGCTCGGGGTGGTCGAAGCGCGCGCACGCCTCGCGCATCGCGTCGAGCCCGAGGCGCATGCCGAGCGGAGCCCGGGCGTAGAGCCTGCCGAGCGCGTCTGCGAGCACGGGGGCGGCGGGGTCGGGCACGAGGCGGTCAGTCGTGGCGCGTGCCGTGGCCGTTGGCCAGGCGGCCGCTCTGGTTGCCGCTCGGGTCCTCGCCGCGCGACGCGCGGCCCGCGAGGAGGTGCCCGAGGATCTCGGCGATCTCGCGCTTCATCTCGAGACGGCTGACGATGCGGTCGATCATGCCGTGCGCGAGGACGAACTCGCTCCGCTGGAAGCCCTCGGGCAGCTTCTGGTGGATCGTGTTCTCGATGACGCGCGGACCCGCGAAGCCGATGAGCGCCCCCGGCTCGGCGAGGTTCACGTCGCCGAGCAAGGCGAAGCTGGCGGCGACGCCGCCGGTGGTCGGGTCGAGCAGGACGCTTATGAACGGCAGCTTAGCGTCTTTCAGGCGCTCGAGGGCGGCGACGGTCTTGGCCATCTGCATGAGGCTGAGGATCCCCTCCTGCATGCGCGCGCCGCCGGACGACTGGAGGAGCACGACGGGGAGCCCTTCGGCGACCGCGCGCTCGAAGAGGCGCGCGATTTTCTCGCCGGCAACGCTGCCCATCGACCCGCCCATGAAGGCAAAGAGGAACGCACCCCACGCGATGGGAACGCCGCCCAGGGTCGCGCGGCCGATCTCGAGCGCCTCTTTCGCGTGCGTCTTCTTCTGGGCCGCCGCGATGCGCTCGCCGTAAGATTTGCCGTCGACGAAGTCGAGCGGGTCCGACGGCTCGAGGTGCGCGTCCCACTCTTCGACCGCTCCGTCGTCGGCCAGGAGCCGGCGCCACCCGGGCGCGCTCAGCTTGTGGTGCCGCCCGCAGAGGGTGCAGACCTCGTGGTTTCGCGCGAACGTCTCGGCGTCGAGGGTCTCGCCGCAGCCGTCACACTTGCGAAAGACACCCTTGCCGAGTGTCTTCTTCTCGGCGGCATCGCGCTCGGGAGGCTTCTTGTCGGGCCACTGCATCGCTTGCCCTCACTCTAGCGCGGCGCGTCCGGGGGAGAGGGAGATTAGCCGCAGAGGGCGCGGAGAGCGCGGAGAGCGCGGAGAGCGAGGAGAGCGAGGAGAGCGAGGAGAGCGAGAGAGCGAGGGTCGAAGATCGCGAACCCACACGTTGGATTCGAGCCCGTCGCACAGCCTGCACTGTGCACAACCCCCTCTTCCCTTGCGCCCTCTGCGCCTCTGCGGCCAATCTCTGTCTCCCCGAGAGCGCCAGCGCGTCAGAAGGCCATCGTGGAGAGGTCGGGAGAGACGCGCAGGGTCGGTTCGGTCTTTTCCTGCACTTCGCGGGCGCTCACGCCGGGGGCGACTTCGCGGAGGAGGAGGCCGTCGGGGGTGACGTCGATGACGGCGAGTTCGGTCAGGATGCGGTGAACGACGCGGCGCCCCGTGAGCGGAAGGTTACAGTCGCGGAGGATCTTGGGCGCCCCGTCCTTGGCCGCGTGGTCCATGATGACGACGACGCGCTTGGCGCGCGCGACGAGATCCATCGCGCCGCCCATGCCCTTGACCATCTTGCCGGGGATCATCCAGTTGGCGAGATCGCCGT
>CALFNG010000375.1 GCA_937902985.1 uncultured Myxococcales bacterium | reverse complement strand
GCCGCCATCACCATCCTCATCGTCGACCTTGCCCGCGACCGCCCGGCCGGCCCCGTCGGCCCGGCCGGCCCCGCCGGCCCCGCCGGCGGCTCCTCCTTCCAAGTAGGGCCGCCCATTAGGACCAGGGCCAACTAAGGGGAACTTTGGCTCTCGGCTCTTGTCCCTCTGATGTGGTGCCCTCCCGCCTGTCGGCCTTTCTCACTCGAACTCGTGACTCGAACAGCAACAGTATCCAAGGGGCAGCGCACCTGTTCGAGACGTTGTCGTGACGATGAATCGGTTGACCTGACAGTCTGAGCTGCGTACACTTATACTGTAATTAGAGCGGTTATTTCCGTCGGTGCTGTAGGAGACAATCGTCATGATTCGAACGAACAAATGGCTCGTAGTTGGCTCGCTAGCGGCGGTGCTTCTCTCGCTGTCGGCGAAGTCGTACGCCCAAGACGCGCCGGCCGGCGGTGCTCCCGCGTCGACCTCCGCGAACGGGGCGGCGGGGGGTAACGGCGACTACGGGTACAAGTTCGAAGACGATCCCCTCGCTGCCGGTGGCTTCGGCCCCTCGGACGCGACGATTCGGGTTCGTCCCGGACCCGTTCGCACCACGTTGATTCGCCCGCGCACGTCGTTCGTGCCGGAGATGCTCAAGTCGGTCGAGAACATCTGAGCAAAAGCTAGGGCAAGGGCAATCGATGGACAGTCAGGGCAAGGCCAAAGTCGCGCTCACGTTTGCGCTGTATCAGGGCGATCAACTCGTCCGGCGGGATACGATCGCGCAAGACATCGTCAAGGTCGGCAAGGATCCGCGCAGCCACCTTCGGGTGGATGACGATCTCGCCTCCCGAATGCATGCGGTCATCGAGGTGGCGTCCCCCGCGGACATCACGTTGATCGACCTGGGCAACGAGCCCGGCACGCTGGTCAACGGCCAGCGGGTCAACAAGTGCAAGATCCGGCCGGGAGACCAGATCCAGATCGGATCGACGCTCATCGTCCTCGAGAACGCCGAGCCGGCGACCGCGGCTCCGCCCGAGGCCGAGGCGGCGCCCGCGTTTGCGGCGCCCGCGCAGCAGGCGGCGTCCGTGGCTGCACCGGCCACCGCTGCGAATCCGTTCGCAGGCGCGAATCCGTTTGCGTCGGCGCCTGCCGCCGGTGCCAATCCCTTCGCGGGAGCCAATCCGTTCGCGTCGCCCGCGGCCCAGCCCGCGGCCGCGCCGTTCGCGGCTCCGTCGACCCCCTTCGTCTCTCAGGCTGCAGCGCAAGCGTCCGCGCCGTCGGCTCTTGCCGGCGACAACCTCGGCATCGAGCCGCCGATGGAGGGCACGCCCGGCGGCTTCATGTACTCGATGCTGAAGAGCGGTCCGGACGTCAGCCCCGACGAGGTCGAGGTCGCGCACCTCTCCGCCGTCGAGGTCATGATCCTATGGGACACCAACGTCCTTCACGTGTCGCACATGACTCCGCCCCGCTCGTTCTACGTGGGCGAGGAATTCAGCGACAAGGCTGGGTGCGACTACTTCATCCCGAGCGAGACGCTCGGAACGACGCGCGCGCCGATCGTCGTCTCGCGCGGCGTGGGGGCGGCTCTCGTCATCCTCCCGCGCTCTCGCGGTTACGTCGACCTCGGGCCGCAAGGCAAGATCAGCCTTGCGGACCTCGTGTCGTCGGGGCGAGCGCGCCCGTCCACGGAGATGAGCGGCGCTTACGAGTTCGAGCTGCCTCCGAACGCGAAGGCGCGAATGGAGCTCGAGGGGAGCTCGCTGGTCTTCCAGGTCAGCGCGGTCAACGCGGGCAAGCGGGTCGCGGTCGGCTTTCTGGCAAACATGGAGCCGGCGGCCTTCCTTTTCACGGGCCTCTCGTTCCTGCTCCACATGGGGCTCGTCGCGGTCTTCGCGTTCTTCATGCCGAGCATGCGCGGCGACGACAGCGAGGACATCGATCGCGACCAGATTCTGATGATGCAGAAGCTCCTCAACGCCGCGGCCGACCGCGAGCAAGAGGAGCGGCAGGACGACACGCAAGAAGTGTCGGCCGATCAGAAAGAGGGCGGCAGCGGCACGCGCGCCAAGGGTGAAGAGGGCTCCATGGGGAACCCGAACACCAAGGACAGCGGCCACAAGTACGGCGTCCAGGGTCCGAAGGACAACCCGGACCCGCACCTCGCGAAGCAGGCAGCGCTCCAGGAGGCCGCGCAGTTCGGCATGATCGGCCTCATCTCGACGATGGGCGGCGGCGATCCCAACGCGCCCACGGCCCCGTGGGGTCGCGAAGAGTCGTCCGGCGCCGACGAGAAGAGCGCTCGCGGCAACATGTTCGGCGACACCATCGGCGACTCGTTCGGCGCTGGAGGCCTCGGCCTCTCGGGCGTCGGCGAAGGCGGCGGTGGTCGAGGCGAAGGCATCGGTCTCGGCAATTTCGGTGGTCTCGGTCACGGAGCCGGCACCGGCACCGGGCAGGGCATCGGCAATGGCCGCGGGCGGCTTGGCGGTGGGCACCAAGTCAAGTCACCGAAGCTCCGTGAGGGGGCCACGCAGGTCAACGGCCGGCTACCCCCCGAAGTCATTCAGCGCATCGTTCGTCAGAACTTCGGCCGGTTCCGTCTCTGCTACGAGAACGGAATGCGCGCGAACCCGAACTTGCAGGGCCGCGTCTCGGTGAAGTTCGTCATCGACCGGAGCGGTGCGGTGTCGATGACCGCCGATGGGGGGAGCGACTTGCCGGATCAGGGCGTCGTGCAGTGCGTCGTTCGCGGCTTCGGAAACCTCTCGTTCCCGCAGCCCGAAGGCGGCATGGTCACTGTCGTCTACCCGATCATCTTCAACCCCGGGGATTGAGCTGGGACTGCGCATCGTTCGAAGGGAGCCGCTGGCTCCCCTCGAGCTCTGGACTGCGCATCGTTCGAAGGGAGCCGCTGGCTCCCCTCGAGCTCCCCATGCGGGAATGTCTTGCTGACGCGCTTGGGTGGACTTTCGAGGCCCGCGTGCGGGAGGCTTGCTGACGCGGTTGGGTGGTCCTTTAGTCGGTTCAACGCGTTCGCTCGGTGGCATGTCGCGCTCGAGACGGGTCCCGTGCGACTCGCGCGTTAGTGCGCAAGCGCCCGAGCGCGTTGCACGTGAGTCGACGAGTCTGGGCCGCGGGTGCCCCTCGCGTGCGCGAGCGTCACGTCGCGACGGCAAACCGCATCACTGCTCCCAGTTACCGTCCAAGCTGCAGGTCACCTTCTTCGCCCATCTCCCCTCTGGTGCGCCAAGCAAGCTTCGACCTGGAGGATGCCATGTGATGCCTTCACTTGAC
>CALFNG010000374.1 GCA_937902985.1 uncultured Myxococcales bacterium | reverse complement strand
CTCTTCCGATCTACCACGGCGGTCGCGCGCGGCCTCGCGACCCTGGCGGTCACGCGAGCGGCGGAGCGACGGCGGGCCGACCTGCGCGTGCAGTTCGAGCGTGACGGCGGGGTCGGCGGCGTCGCGGCGATGGCAGCGATGCTCGCCATCAACGGGCCGCTCGGCGTCGAAGTGGCGGCCGCGCGGCTCATCGCTGGCCGCAAGGAGAGCGCGACGTGCCTCGCCGACGCGATCGGCGCGCTGGCGGTCTTCGCCTCGCCCCCGGCCCGTCCTGCCGACGGAATCGCCGTCTCGGTCGGCCCCGCGAAGACCACGGGACCCGCGACCACCGAGCTCACGCACATCTCGCTGGCCATGACGGGTGCGGCCAGCACGTTCCGCCTCGAGGGGCATACGTGGACGTTCGAGCACGACGCGAACGGCGCGGTCAGCGGCCTCCGGCGCGACGGGCTCCCCGTGACCCGCGCGATGCTCGTGGCCGTGAAGGAATGACGGCGAAGCGGCGGGAAAGACTTATCGCGCCAGCCGCGCCAGCGAGGCTAGCGCGTCGCCGGCGAGCCGGAAGAGGCCCCACTCGTCGAGCGGCGCCGCGCCCAGGGACTCGTAGAAGCGGATGGCCGGCTCGTTCCAGCGCAGCACCGACCACTCGAACCGTCCGCACCCGCGCTCGAGCGCGAGCCGCGCGACCGCCGCGAGGAGCGCGCGGCCGTGCCCGCGCCGCCGCGCGGTCGGCAGGACGAAGAGATCCTCGAGGTAGATCCCGGGCTGCGCCAGGAAGGTCGAGTAGTTGTGAAAGAAGAGCGCGAAGCCGACGACGCGACCGGTCGCGCCCGCGCTTGCGTCCGCGTGCACGTCCGCGCTTGCGCTTGCGCTTGCGCTTGCGCCCGCGCCCGCGCCCGCGCCCGCGCTTGCGTTCGCGTCCGCGCTTGCGTCCGCGCCCGCGTCGAGGGCGACCAGGGCCTCGCAGTAGCGGCGGGCTCCGAAGAGGTGCTCGCGGAGCGCGTCGGCCGTGCCTACGTGCTGGTCTTCGAGCTTCTCGTACCGGGCGAGATCGCGGATGAGGGCGTGGACGGCGGGGACATCGGCGGGAATGGCGGCGCGAATCATGGGCACGCCAGGCCCGCGCTCGCCGCCCTTTGACGGGGCTCGGGGGCGCGCGGTATCGCTTTGAAGTCGATGACGGCCGCTGCCCCCACGCCTCGCACGCTCCGGATCCTCATGGCCAAGCCGGGTCTGGACGGACATGACCGCGGCGTCAAGGTGATCGCGCGAGCGCTCCGCGACGCAGGCATGGAGGTCATTTACACCGGGCTCCACCAGACGCCCGAGATGATCGCCGCGACGGCGGTTCAAGAAGACGTCGACGCCGTCGGCCTCTCGATCATGAGCGGCGCGCACAACACGCTGTGCCCGGCGGTGATCGCCGAGCTCGAGAAGCGCGACGCCGGAGACATCGCCGTCTTCGTGGGCGGCATCATCCCCGACGCCGACTTCGACCGCCTGCGGGCTGCCGGCGTCACCGGCATCTTCACCCCGGGGACGCCGCTCGACGCGATCATCGAATGGGTGCGGGACAACGTCCGCCGGAAAGCGTGATTCGCTATCAGCTCGGCGCCCCGGCCGCGAAGCGTCGTGCTGCGGTCGCGTCCGGCATTGGCGCGGCGACCACGCTCGCTCCCGTGGTGCTCGCGCTCGAGCTCGTTCCCCGTCTCGGCGTGCCCCCGTCGGGCATCTTCTGGGCGCTCGCGATGGCCATCGCCGCGCTCATCGTGGCGCGCACGGCGTCGCAGTATGCCACGGCGAAGCGCAGGCTGGCGGCGCTGCGGGTGACCCTCGACGACCAGTTCATCGCCACCGAGAACGCGCGCGATACCCTCACGATCGCGCGCGGCGAAGTCGCCCGCATCGTCGAGATCGCCGGCGCGCTCGGGGGCGTGCGCGTCGAGACGCGGCCCGATCGCCGCACGGGCGTCGTGCTCGTCGCGACGGTGCCGCGAGGCGGCGAGAGCTTCGGCGACGTGCGCGCCGCCCTCGAGCAGTGGCGGCCGATCGAGCGGCGTCCGCGTCTGGGCCTCGGCGTCCGTGTGCTGTGCGGGGCGGGGGTGGTGGCCGCCATTTTCTTCCTGCCGTTCCTGCTCGACGACCTCGTGGGCCGCTCGAAGGCCGTGGCCGTGGCGCTCGTTCTCCTCGCCTGGGCGATCACCCGCTGGGTCATGCGCGGGCGGTGAGCTCGGGCGCGCCGGCTTGCGGCGCGGTCGCCCGCGCGTAGCCTCTCCCCGTGACCGACGCGCTGAGAGACGGCCGCTACGTCATCGTCGGGTCGCTCGGCGAGGGGACGCAGGGCCACACCTTCGACGGCGTCGACAAGCGCGAGGGGCGAGCCGTCGCCATCAAGCGATTCGACGTGCGCACGGCAAAGACCTGGAAGGACGCCGAGCTCGCCGAGCGCGAGACCCGCGTCCTCCAGTCGCTCTCGCACCCGAAGCTCCCGAAATACCGCGACCACTTCGAGCAAGACGGCGCTCTCTACCTCGTAATGGACAAGATCGAGGGCGAGAGCCTGGCCATGCTTCAGAAGCGAGGCGCAGTCCTCTCCGAAGAAGACGTGGTGCGCCTCCTCCGCGACGCGGCCGACGTGCTCGACTACCTCCACCGGCGGGCGCCGGCCGTCATCCATCGCGACCTCAAGCCCGGCAACGTGATCCGGCGCCCCGACGGCTCGTTCGCCTTCGTCGACTTCGGCGCGGTTCGCGACAAGCTGCGCCCCGGGGGCGGATCGACGGTCGTCGGGACCTTCGGGTACATGGCGCCCGAGCAATTCCAGGGGCGCGCGCTCCCGGCGTCCGACGTCTATTCGATCGGCGCGACGGCGCTTTCGATGCTCACGGGGCGGCAGCCCGAAGATCTGCCGCACAAGGGCCTGGCGATCGACGTTCGTGCGGCGCTCCGCGGCCGCGCGTCGGGCCGGCTCGTCGACATGCTCGTGGCGATGGTCGACCCCGACCCCGATCGGCGCCCTGCGCGCATCGAGCCGATGCTCGCGAAGCTGCGCGCGCCGGACGCCCGCCGCCGACCCTCGGCCCCCGGTCCGGCGCGCGTCACGGATGCGCGCGACTTCGGAGAGAACCTCGGCGCGCGGTTCGCGCAGTTCGTACGGCACGCGGAAGAATACGAAGAGCGCGCCCGGGACTACGAGCGTCGCGCCGAGAGCGGAGGCCCCGGCGCCAGGGGCTGGATGCGCGGCGCCGAGGGCTGGCGCAAGGGAGCCCGCAAGTGGCGCGCTGCCGCCGAGCGTCACGCGCTCGAGCTCGCGCGCGAAGCCGACCGAAAGGCCCGCCGGCGCGCTCGCAAAGAGGCGCGTCGCGCCGACCGCACGTTCCGGCGTCCGGCGCACGGCCGGCGCCGATTGCCCTGGCCCATCGCGCTGATGTTCGTGCTGGGCCTCACGGCGGCGATCGTCGCGGTCGCGCTCGGCATGAACGTGATCGCGCCGGCGGCGCTGCGGCTCGTGTCGCTCTTTTTTCCCCCGCGAGAGGCCAAGACCTTCACTGCGGCGTCAGAGGCCGTCCGCCAGGCGGGCGAGGCCGCGATCGACAGGATGGACGGGGCGCGGCGCCGGCTCCTTAGGGGCGCCATCGCGAATCCGCGGTCCGACGAGAACGGCGACCCGCACGAGGCCGCGGGCGCGCCGGAGCGCGTTCGCGTCGAGGGGGCCGCGGGGGGCACGAAGGTTCGGGTCGCTTTGCGCGACGGCGCCGAAGGCTCGCCGGCCGATGACGAAGACGACGCGGCGAACGCCGGCGAGGCCCGCCGCTAAATCGGGCGAGCGTGATCTTCGATCACGCTCGCCCGATTTATTCGCCGAGGTTTGACTAAATCAGCGCTCACGTTCGTGAGCGCCGATTAGCCGCCGGCGCCCCTGTCGCGGGACGCCTCCGGGCCGTCGCGGGCCGCCTGCGAAGCGTCGATCGACGCCTCGATCCCGGCGTACGCGGCTGGCACGCGGATCGCTGCGGGCCCCCTGGAATGGCGACCTGACGCCGCAGCGAAGGGGCAGGCGATGGCGAGAGAATCGAGCGAGAGAAGCGCAAAGGCGCAGAGGCGCGAAGTGTGTGGGGGTTGCGGTCGGAACGTGGCATCGGGAGCACCGTGGGCTTGCCTTCTTGCGATCGGGGCCGTTGCCGTCGCGGTCGCGTGCTCCGGCCCGCCCGACGTCCCCGTCTCGAGCAGCGCGCCGCGCGCCGACGTGGTGTCTCCGCCCGTCGGCGTCGCCGATCGCGGAGACGACCCTGCCGTCGTCGCACTCGACGTTGGCGGCGCACTTCCCTGCGCCGGAGCGCTCGTCGCGGCCGACGTCGTCCTGACCGCGCTTCACTGCGTCGTGCTCATCGACGCGCCCGTCGCGTGCGCCGCCGCCGACGCCGCCGCCGACGCCGCCGACGCCAGCAAGAGCCCGCTGTCGCTGCGGACGCCGGGGTCGCTACGCATCCTCGTGGGTGACGACATGGCCACGGCGGTCGACCGGGCTCACGCGAGGGAGATCGTCGTGCCGCCCGATGCGCGCCTCTGCGGCGCCGACCTGGCCCTCGTCCTCCTCGACCAGCGCATCGATGACATCGAGCCCCTGGTCGCGCGCTCCACCGGCGCCGCCCGCGGCGATCACGTGAGGACGGTCGGTTTCGGTCGCGCTGGCGGTGCGAAGGCGAAGCTCTTGCGCGACCACGTGGCGGTCCTCGACACGGCCATCACCGAGCTCGCGATCGCCGGCAGCGCGCTCGACGAGGGGGGCGGTCCCGCGCTCGACGAGACGACCGGAGCGATCGTCGGGGTGGTCTCGCGGAACGCGAGCCTGCCTTTCCAGGCCGTCTACACGAGGGTCGACGCGTTCGCGCCGCTCGTCGAGAGCGCCCTCGCGATGACCGAGAGCACGCCGTCGAGCAGCACGGGTACGAAGAAGCCCAAGAAGGGCCCCGCCGACATGGGGGCCGACTGCATGGCGGGCTCCGACTGCGCCGCGGGTGTCTGCGTCTCCGCGGCGAGCGGGGCGCAGCAATACTGTTCACGAGGTTGCGGCGCGCACGACCGTTGCCCGTCGCTCTACGCGTGCCAGCGAACCCAGGGCGGCGCGCAGGTCTGCGTCCGTCGGTGAGCGCGTGAGGCACGTGGTCCGTTCGAGCTGCCCGGGCCTCGCGCTGTCGCGTTGCGTC
>CALFNG010000373.1 GCA_937902985.1 uncultured Myxococcales bacterium | reverse complement strand
GGGATCGTCCACGGTGCCAAGGTCGACGCGACGCGACTGCTTCGCGGGGGCGTCGAGAAAGTGCCAAAGCGTGACGGCGTCGCGCTCGACGAGCTCGCAAATGCCGTGACTCATCGCCTCGAGCGGATGATTGCCGGACGCAATCCCGCTGTCGGACATCTGAAAAGCGCCGGAGCCCGTTGGTAGCGGCACCACGTAGTCGGTGTGAACAAGCTCGAACGGCAGCATCACCCGCTTCCGACCCAGCGCGTCATGGCCCTCGATCCACAGCATACGGTCGTCGGGATGCAGAGCGCTCCCCGCCAACCTCGGAAGGCGGGACAGGTCGAGGGTTGGGCCACGGGCCGCGAGACTCCGCCAGCTGGCGAACACGAGCGGCTTCTGGATGCGCTCCGCGTGATAGTTCTCGATCGACTCCATGATGCCAGAGACCTTCACCGCCGCGAGATCGAGGCCCTTGCCTTGCGCCACGGAGATCGACCGCGAGTTCGGTCTCGTCACCGCCACGACGGGGAGGCCGATCACGTCCAAGCCCGTCACGTTCGCGACCCGCGTGATGCCCATCGCGCCGATGACCGGAAGGATTCGCCGCAGCGTCTCCTCCGGCGAGACGGTACGGTGGGTTCCCGCACGATGCCCCTTGCTGGCGCGGGGCGGCGCGGTGGTGCCGGTCATCGCGCTCTGTCGCCTGTCGCGGTCACGGCGATTTCACGATCCTGCCGAAGTGCTCGAACTTCGATAGCTGAGCGCTTCCCCGGACGTTCACGAGCCCCAGAATGATACAGCTCATACCGCAGAGCTCCAGCTTCGGAATATTGGCTACGACCACGCCTTCGTCGATGGCCATGTAGCGGAGGTCGGAAGTTTGCGGGCCTTCGAGCGACGGGCAGTTGAGCAGCGCGCTGTATGGGACGCAGTACGCCGTCGCCAGGTTGGCCTTCGGCCGCGGCTGGGGCACTACGACCAGGTCGCCCGGGCCGGGCGTCAAAGCCGTACCGCGCGGCTTCTCGGACAATCCTTCGACGCTCGAGCCGGCCGGTAGCAGTTGAAAGAGATTGACCACGTGGTAGGGCGCGCCGGCACGGACGCCCTTCGGCGCCTCCTCCGGGGGAAGTGGCTTCGTATCTTCCTTCGTGAGGAGCGATTTCGCCCAGTACGCCTTAAGAGACCCATCGGTCATGGCGTACTTCGGATCCGTGTACGTCGCATAAGACAGCCACACGGACATCAGGTCGTCTGGCCCCGGCTCCTTGTCACCGTTCTTGTAGAAGAACAGAGCCAGATCATCCACTTCGGCGTTGAATTCAGACATGACGACATTTACCTCTACTTCTGAATGGGAACGAGATCTTGCGTCGGGCAAACGATGCCCGTCTCGAGAATTTCCGGATCCTTTTCCTCGATGGCCCCGGCGATCATGTTGTCGAGCTGCTCGGTCGCTATGGGATAAAGAGGATAGCGAACGAGCGAATCGACCTGTTCCAGCATGCGTGCGTAGCGACCCTGGCGCGATTCGACCACCTCGCGTCCGCCGCGCATGACGGTCACTGGCGTGCTCGATTCTTCGCGAATTCGCTCGAGGTCCTTCTCGAGGGTCGCGAAGTCTCGCACTTCCCACAGCAAGCAGATGGCTCCAGGCGTCCCAGTCACCTGGATCGCGCCCCATACCCAGCGCCACCCGCGCGCTTCCATCGTATCGGCGAACCAGTTGAGGTCGCGCAGGTAGCTATGGGCGGAGAGCGGCAGTCGCGTTCGCGACTCGCTCGAAAGGTTCGCGTGGGCCTGTTCGTGGAGCTGTCGCCTTCCCCCGGACGGTGCGCTCTTGAGACGGACCTCTTCGTACAGATAGACGTGGTTCGGCCGCGCGGTCCTCTTCGAATTGCTCCAGCCGAAGCGCGGCGTGGTGCCGCTACCGACCTTCAGCCCGACCAGCAGGTCCTGCTGTTCGCGCCTTATCGTCTGCTGCAGCTTCGCGTACCAGGTCGTGTCGGTGAACCGGTACATGTCCTTGTAGAGGGTGTCCCAGTCGTCGACCCGCCATACGTTCATCATGGCAGTGGACGGCTCGGGCAGGTTCTCGTCGATGAACAATGGCGCGCCACCGGCGGCAGCCACGAGCTCCCACGCGCCGTGACCGGCGCGCAACAAGTTCTCCTTTCCGCACAGGAAATTGCGCCACTGTCCGGGCAACACCGAGAACTTGTCGCGGAGGTAAATCGTGGCTTTCGGGACGGACGGCAACGGGACGCGTCGCGGAAGTCTCGCTTTGGTGGGCATCTTGGAGCTCCCTTGGCCGGGGACCGGCAGTGACGGGTATCAGCAACTACTGGGCCGAAAGTAAGCGGCAGAAAAAGAGCACCTGACGTGAGTCGTAAGGTGCGAGAGCGATCGCAATCGCGGGTTCGACTCGCGCCTCATAGAAGCCGTAGTCGGATCGCAAGGTCCAGCACTTGGGCCGCGCTTTCGTTCGCGGACGGGCCGTCGCCCGCTTCGAGGGCCGCCCGGATCGCCCCTTCGAGCGAGTCCGGGAGGCGCTGCTGGCGCTCGTCGAGCAGGAACCTCCATTGAGCGAGGGCCTTGGGTGCGTCTCGCGAGCGGAGCGCATGGGCGGCGAGGGGCATACGCGCCAGCCACTCGAAAGGAAAGACGTACGCCGAGCGAAGACTGTCCCAGGCCGCGAGCGCCCGAGCGCCGTGGACCGCCACGTCGGCCTCCCGGTCGTCGCGCAGCGCCGCCCAGGCGAGCGTTCCTTCGGCCGAGCCGACGTAGTCGAACATCTGAGTGGCGGATGCGTGTGCGAGCGCTCTCTCCGCCATGGCGCGTGCTTGCTCGACGCGCCCGAGCCTTCGGTGGAGGAGGGCGTGGTACGAGCAGAATCGTGCCTGGAGACCCTGATCCCCGAGACGCTCCGCGCCGGCGATCGCGTCGCACAGCAACGGCTCCGCGGCGGCCTCTTCACCGCCGAAGAGGAGAAGGAAGGCGTGCGAGAAGCGCGCGACCGCGAGCAGCTGAATCTCCCCGGCAACGGTGGCCGATTCGAGCAGGGAGCGCGTGTAGCGCATTGACTCCTCTCCCACCCGGTAGCGGCGGCTACGGATCTCCGCGTGGGCAGCGGCGAGGAAGAACCGCGCCCGCTGCGCGGGCTCCGAATAGCGGTCGACGATGGGTCGCAGTCGCCCGACCAGCGCCGCGAGGGCGACGGTCTCGTTCAAGAAGTACAGGTCCCAGGCCTTCTCCACCTGGATCTCGACGAGCTCGCGCCACCAGACCGTCGGTTCACTGTCGGTCGCCGGTGCCTCGCCCAGTTCGACCTCCGCGAGAGCGTAGCAAGCAAGGGCTTCGGTGTGACGGTGGTCTCTCTCCCATGCCCGAGCGAGTTTGCGGCGCCTGCAAGCGCGCGCGATGCCGTCCGGAGCCGAGCTGTCGAGCGCCGAGGCGAACGAGGCGCGGGCGGCCCCCGCGTCACCGGTGAGCAAGTAGAGGTCCCCCATGGCCTCCCGCAAGCGGCTCGAGGTCTCGCGATCCGTGGGCCCGTTCGCGAGTTGCTCCACGGCCAGGCCGTAGAGGCGCAAGGCGTCCTGATTCGCATAGCCGCGCCGCGCGTGCTCGCCTGCGCGCTCGAAGTAGCCTGCGGCGTTCGACGAAAGCCCGGCTTGCGCGAAGTGATGCCCCAGCGCGGCAAGGTGCAGGTCGAGCTCTCGTCCCGCGTACCGCTGTTCGAGGGCCCGGCCGGCGCGCAAATGAAGCATCGCGAGCACCCCCCTGTCGATCCGCGAGTACATCGTTTCGCGCAGATAGTCATGGACGAATCGCATCGAGCCGTTCGCGTCTTCATCGAGAATCTGCCGCGCGCGCAGCGACCCGTAAGTGTCGAGAACCGCCGCGGAATCGACCTCCGCCGTGATCGACAGGAGGTCGACGTCGAATCGTCGTCCCAGGACTGCCGCCGCCGAGAGCGTCGCCAGCGAGGCACCGTCGAGATCAGCCAAGCGTCGCTCGACCAGCGCCGCGATCGTACCGGGAAGGCTCAAGGTCTTGAGCCCGCCGCCGCCGGATCGAAACATCCATTGTCCGGAGCCATCGCGATCCAGCAACCCGCCGCTGACCGCGGCGCGGAGGTACTCCGCGATGAAGAACGGGTTGCCGGCCGACTCGCGATGAAGGTCGTCCACGACCTCTCGCGGCACCGCGTCCATCGCCAGCATGCCCCCGACCATGTCGGCAACGGCGCCCCGGTCGAGGTGCGGGAGCCTCTCATGGACCACGCTCGGCCCGTCGGCCCACCGCCGGAGCGCTGGGGTCATCTCCTCGCTCCTGCACGTGGCGACGACCACGATCGGTCCGCAGGGCTCCTTCGCCAGGGAGATGAGCAGGTCCGTCGACAGGTCGTCCGCCCACTGCAGGTCGTCGATACAGAGGAGGAGTGGCCCCGAGGCGGCTTTCTCGCTCAGCAGGGTCCTCAGCGTCGAGACCACACGCGCGCGCGCCGGCTGGGGCGGTAACGCCTCGGGGGGGGCCAACGCGACACTCGCGACGCAATCGCCGAGCGCGGGCTCGTAGGGAGCCAGCACGGGACCGAAGCGGTCGAGGAGCAGCGAACCCGCGTCGGCGCCGCGATGCGCGTCGACGATCGACAGGAGCAGTTCGCGAAAGGGCTGGAGCGGCGCGCACGGGGTTGCGCGTTCGCCCATCGACGCGCTCACGGGGGAGCAATCGCCCGCGATGACCGGGATCGCGAGATCGGCGGCGCGGGATGCGATCTCCATCAGCATGCGCGTCTTGCCGATGCCGCTCTCGCCCGAGATGAGCACGGTGGCGCCACGGCCCGCCCCCGCGTGCTCCTGTAACTTGCTGACGCGCAGCAAGAGGTCCGACCGGGCAATGAGCTCGGCCCGGTACAGGTACGTGCTGGGCCGCGTCGGGTCGGCAGACGCGCCCACGACGAACGCGTCGAGCGCCTTGGCGACGTCGTCCGCGTACCCGATTCGGGCCGCCGGGTCCCGCGCCAGTAGACGGGACGTGAGCCGATCGAGGCTCTCAGGGACGGCCCCGAGCGCGCCCGCGCGAGCCGACGGTCGGGGCGGCGAATGCGGGCCGTTCCTACCGATTCCCCCGGCGCCGAACGGGAGCTCGCCGGTCAGGATCTCGTAGAGGAGACACCCAAGCGAGAAGAGATCCGCGCGCGCGTCGACGAAGTGATCGAGGCGCTGCTCGGGCGCCATGTACGCCAGCGTGCCCGCCCGCGGCATCGCCATATCAAGCACCTCGCGCCCCTCGATTCCCGCGAACTTGGCGACGAGCCCAAAGTCGGCGATGACCGGCTCGCCATTCGGGCGAATTAGGATGTTGTCCGGCTTGAGATCCCGGTGCACCATCCCGCGCTCGTGCATGAAGGTGAGCGCATCGCATATCTTGCGCACGATGCGTAAGAGGTCGGTTCGCGGAAGCGCCAGGCGGCCGCGCTCGGGCGGAGACAGCGGCCGCCAAGGTTGCGCGGAGGGAACGTTCAAGGGGACGTCTTCGGCTCCCGCGAGGCGCGGTAGGCAGAGCGACAAGGGCCGGCCCGGGACCAGTTCCATGGCGTACCAGGGGGTCTCGTCGGCGAGACCGTCGTCGAGCAGCTTCACGATTCCTGGGTGATCGAGCTGCTTGAGCGCGTGCGCCTCGCGCCGGAACGAGGCGACGAGATCGGGAGACTGCAAGCGCACGCTCTTGATGGCGACGGACCCGCCCGAGATCGAATGTTTCGCGTGATAGACGACCCCCATGGCGCCGTAGCCGACGGGCCCTTGGACGACGTACGGGCCGAGGGACCGGCCGGGCATGAGCGCCGTCAAACCGAACGCCGGCGCGGTCACGACGCGCGCCCTCCTCGCGGCAAGGCGTCCTGACGATGGTCTCGACGAAGGGCAGCGCCGCTGGCAGCCATTCTTCGCCGCGGGTACGCGCGAGAGCTTTGCATATGCGTTCGAACCCCCATCCACCCCCCGCCGCCGAGACTCTACTGCACCGACGACCTCTCGTCTGCGAATGGGGCGGCGCGAAGCATTTCAACTGCGCTGGACGGTGGTTGGCGAATCGTTACGGGGTTGTTTCCGCCACCCCGCGATCCTTCGCGCTTCATCCATCGTCAACGGCGCGCGTCGCGCCTGGAGCGAGCCTTGCCCGGCTCGGACGGCTGATATACCGTCGGCAGCATCAACGTGCTGCGGGTCATCGCGAGAGGCGCCGATGGAAACCTCGAGCAGACGATAGAGCTCGACCACCCTCGTGCTGTACTCCTCGGGCGAACGCCCGATCCCGGAGCCGCTGCGGTGGTGCGCGCCGCGAAAGGCAAGCCGGTCGAGGCGATTGGCGTGCCCGGGGTCAGCGTCTCGGCGAACCACGTGCTGGTCTGGTCCGACTCCGGCGCGGTGTGCATCAAGGACCTCGACAGCCGCAACGGCACGTGGGTGCGATTGCACAGAGGCGAGGCGCTTCGCATCCCGGCTTCCGAAGTGGTCGTGCAGCTGGGTCAGTTCGCGAGCGTCGGCGTCGCCGACGGAGAGCCAGAGCCACCGTCGTGGACCGGATCCGCTGACTACGGGAAGGCCATCGCGACCTCGGTCGAGGCGTGGTTACAAACGCGGGGCCTCCGCGTCTCGGCGACAGTCGTCGCCGAGCCCAACGATGACACGCTGGCGAACTGCATCCCGCTGGCGACCCGCGAGGCCGTGGAGATCGTTCCCCTGGGGACCGTCGACCCGAGCTGGGCGCCCTTGATGGAGCGCCTGTGGCGCTGGACGACCCAGCAAAACTCGATTTTCGAAGCGGAAGAGACCACGCGGCGCGAAGGGATGATCCTCGCATCGCGCGCGATTCGTTCGGCGCACCGAGAGACGATCGACGCCGCGAAGAACGGCGTGCCGACGTTACTGTTGACTGGCGCGACCGGCGCCGGAAAGGAGATGCTCGCGGAGGCCTACCATCGCCACTCCGGCCGGAGCGGCTCCTTCGTCGCGGTCAACTGCGCGCTGTTCGTTCGCGATCTGCTTCGTTCCGAGCTCTTTGGTGCGGAGATCGGCGCATTCACGGGGGCCACGCGCCGCATCGTTGGCGCCGTCGAACGCGCGGCGGGCGGAACGCTGTTTCTGGACGAAATCGGAGAGATGACCCCCGATGTCCAGGCGATGCTACTGCGCTTCCTCGATCGCCGAGAATACGAGCGTCTTGGTCTACCGGGAAAGCCTCAATACGCGGACGTCCGTGTCGTGGCGGCCACCAATCGTGACCTCCGCGAGGCGGCGCGGGCGGGCACCTTTCGCGTAGACCTCTGGTTCAGGCTCTCGCCCCATGAGGTCGTCGTTCCGGCGCTCGGCGCTCGCTGGGACGACGTCGAGGCCTATCTGGGCATGATCCGCCTCGACGGCGGCCGATGCTCGGCGTTCGAAGCCATCTCTCACGACGCGCAGCAGCTGCTTCGAGCGCACCCCTGGGAAGGGAACTTCCGTGAGCTCGCGGCGTTCACGGCGCGCCTGCCTCGGAACGCGACGCGCGACTCCATCGACGGGCCGACGTGCCGGCACGCCCTCGACAGGAGCTCGCTGCGGCCTTCGACGCCGACTCCACCGGCGCCCGATGCGACGCTCTCGCCCGATTGGAGCGCACTTGCAGACCGGGCACTGGAGGCGTTCCGGGAGGACCACGGCCGCGGCCCCGGTACGTGGGACGATCAGAAGGAGTGGAACGAGAAGTATCTCAAACC
>CALFNG010000372.1 GCA_937902985.1 uncultured Myxococcales bacterium | reverse complement strand
TTCGTCACCCCACCAGATACGTGCGCCCGCGCGTGGACGGGATCCGGCTGAGTAGTGCTAAAGGTTGCGGGTAGCTCCATCGTGACGCTGAACCAGACGAACGTTTCCGAGAAGGGCCCACTGGCGCTCACGGACGGTTCTCTTGTTAGGGCCACGGGCTCCTTTTTCTTCGATGACTTCCGCGCAATAAAGAAGCTCCTTCATGATACGGCGAGCTTTCTCGATATCTGGGCCAAATTCAAAGGCAAGCCGATCCGTGCCGCCGCCGAGTCCATCGAACACATCAAGACGGATTCACGCGAAGAGCGCAAAGCAAGGGATCAGAAGGCGGCTGAAATCAAGATGCAAGCTGCGCGTGCCGAGGCCGAGAACAAGGCCAGCACTGGGCAATACAACCTATTGGCTGAACTGACGGGTACATTTTTCGGAGAGGTAGTCGAGTGTGGCGTCATCCTCGGCGCGGCCCCCGCCAATTCCCACCTTGTCCGCGCGTTTCTCGACCCCGCCCATCTTCGGCCCAATGCGTCATTTGTATTCGAGCGTTACGGTGCGAGAACGCGGGCCAACTTCACCATCATTGGGACGGTGTGCCGCATCGGATGGCTCGAAGACCTGTATCTATCCGAGGCGGAGGCCAGCGGCGCTGCAAGCATGATGGGCAGCTCAATCGCGTCTTCCAGCCCCGAACCCAGAACCGCCTTTCGGCAAGCCCACACCATGTGGCTGCAGCTCCGCCGAACGATGATGGCCGGTAGCGACGAACTCTCTGTGTTTCTTTCTCCCATAGCAGTGCTCCGCGATCTCCCGCTCGAGGATGCCGTGGCTGACGCAAAAGCCACTGCCTAGAGCATCGATCATGATGATTTCGACGTGATCCCGAGAACTTGCCTGCGGTCGTCGTGCGGCACTTTGCGAAGAAGCGAGTCGTAACCGCCAATGCCTCGCGGACGACCTGTCGCAACCGTCCGAAATCACAGGAGGTTCAACCTATTCGGCGCTCTAGTATCGCCTGCCGGCGGGAGGTCGGTCCCTTCTCCCAAAATCCGCTGCTGCTTGGCGTCCTTTTTCATTCCCACTGCTCTCTCTCCCACAGCCGAGCCCGGCGCCTCGTGGATAGCCACGAGCTCGGCCACCGGTTCATCCAATCTGCTACTTCCGGGATCAGCGAGAAATCCAGGGCGTCGGCGTTACCTTTGAGCGCCCATGCTCGAAGCCGTCCTCGTGCTCGCCGCCGCCGTGGCGGACGCCTTTCGCCCGCGCCGGGCGTTGCTCATGGAGATCGCCCTGCTCCGCCACCAGCTCGCCGTCCTGCAACGCTCGGTGGCCAGGCCGCGCGTGACGCGGTTCGACCGAATCGTCCTGGTCGCACTTGCCGCCGTCACCCCGACGTGGAGGAACGTCCTGCGCATCGTGCAACCCGAGACCCTTCTTCGCTGGCACCGCGCCGGCTTCAAGGCTCGTTGGCGGTGGCGCAGCCGAATGCACCCCGCGTCGCGCCTCGCCGCGGAGACGGTTGCGCTGATCCGGTCGCTGGCCTCCGCGAACAGACTCGGGTGCAGATCCCAGTTTGCAGGCACGGCGCACGTACATGATCTGGCTTGAAAACCGAGGTGCGGTGGGGCTCTGACGCGCTCCGACCCGGATTTCGAGTGCCTACGAGGTGCCGACGGCAGAGCGACGCGCGGCGCACCGCCAATAAATCGGCCAGATGTTCCATCTTTTGGGTGCTTTATACATGCAAAGTGGTGTCTGCACCCAACAGACTCTGCGGCGCCGAGAGGATCCGAGGAGAACTGCTCAAGCTCGGCGTCAAGGTCAGCAAGCGCACGATCCAAAAAATACATGCGGGCCGCGCGGCCCGCCAGACCGCGAGGGCAGCGCTGGTCCACGTTTCTACGAAACCACGCCCCGGAGATCTGGGCCTGCGACTTTCTGCAAGCCTATGACGTGTTCTTCCGCTCGATCTTCGCGTTCGTGTTCATCGAGCTCGCCACCCGCAAGGTCGTGCTCGCGGCGACGACGCGCTTCCCGTCGCAGGCCTGGGTCACGCAGCAGCTCGTAACGCGACCCCCTGCGGCGCGGGGCCACGGTTCCTGATTCGCGACCGCGACGACAAGTTCGGGACCGCCTTCGATGCGCTCGCGCGCGCCACCGGCATCCGAGTGGTCCGCACGGCGGTGCGCGCGCCGAACATGAACGCCGTCTGCGAGCGCTTCCTCGGTTCGCTGCGCCGCGAATGCCTCGACCACGTTCTTGTGCTCGACGCCCGGCACCTCCAGCGCGTCGTCGCCGAGTACGTCCGCTACCACAACGCCGCGCGCCCTCACCAAGGGATCCGTCAGCAGACCCCGGTCCCTGCGGACCGCCCTGCCGAGGGGAACATCGTCGCCCTCCCCGTGCTCGGCGGCCTCCATCACGAGTATCGAAGGGCCGCATGACCCAGCGCGGAGCCGGCGAGTGCTCGCGGATCCGTGAAGTAGCCAGCACGGCGCTTCGCGACAGCGGCTTGGGACAGATTCTGGTCGAGCCGCGCCTGGGCGAGCTGGCGGCCAAGGCGGCAGCGGTTGCCGAGAGCCTCGAGCTGCGTGACGGCTTCCGGTCCGCCGGCCTTCGCCTCCTCGCGGAGCCCACTCATGAGGGCCGCAAAAGTGGTGGCCATGACTTCGCTCGCTCGAAGCCTCTCGGAGGGACCGGTACCTCAGCCCTCGAGTACCGGGGTACGGCTGGGCTTCTTCCCCCAGCGTGCCGAGTTCTTGGCGAGCTTGCCCTGGCTCGTCAGAACCCCGATCTCCTTCAGGACCGCAACCTTCTCCGCCTGGGTCCCCGCCGTCACGGCCTTGCGCAGGCGCGCGGGCGTCCACTCTTGAGCCTTACTTGTCTTTGCCATAGCGCCCGTCCCTTCGTACCGACCACGCCGCGAGGATGTTCCGCTGCTCGCGAAGGCAGACCTGGATGTGACCGCCTTCAAAAACGCCGCTCCGGTTCCAGAGTCTAGCCATACCGCCGCCCGAGCGCATCGGGACAAAGACCGCGCGGCAGGTTTCGTAGCGGAAGTCCTGCCGGGCGAGCTGGGCGTGGAGGTAGTTGAAGACGTCGCAGTCCAAGTATTTGTGCGTGTTCGCGTTCTCTCGGGCGTGCTGGCCGGCGACGGCGAGGACCGTCGTCATGTCGGCGTGCGCTGCCTTGAGGAGGTTCATGTTTGTCGGGTCGAGAAGATCGAGGCAGCGGCCCAGGCGGATCGTCGCCCCGACGACGGCCGCGTCGTCCGGGCCGTACCTGCGGTCCGCCCACCACCAAGCCTGCTGGGGGGCGTACTCCCAGAAGTAGACGCCGTGCCCCAGCCAATCGTCGTCGTTCTCACTGACGCCGAATGACTCGCCGTCGACCAGCCGTGCAGCGGTGGCGCGGCGGGTGCCGTGGTAGCCGACGATGGTCCGGTGGTAGTCGAAGATCGTCTGCGGCGGAAACACCGCGGGGTTGGGGGGCGCCGCAGTAGACGGTGTGCTTCGCTTCGGTGTGCTCACCTGGGTTCCCCGCTACGCGTGGACCCAGGTACCCGCGTACATGCGTCCGCTCATCGAATGCCATCCTTCTGTAGCAGCTCCAGGATGTAGTCGCGCACCAGGATCCCGCGCTCCATGCACCGCAGCCGCACCTGCCGATGGACCTGCTCAGGCACATCCGCGACGATGCGCTTCTCGCCCTCGCCGAGCTTCTCCGCGGCCGCCTTCGTGCGCTTCTCGCTTCGCTCCCGGCTTGGTTTTCTGAGGCTAAGACCCATGCTTCCTCCTGCCTTTCACGTTGCGCCATAGGCGCCTGATGTCGTCGGCCGCCGCTTCGGTCGACGACGAGGTGAGAACCGATTCGCCGCGCGATGCGGCGTCCGGGAACGCGATCCGCTGGTGCACGATGCCGGCGAGCTCGCCGCCGGCCTTCCGGAGCTCCTCCTCGGCCTCGCGCGCGAGGCGCGTGTTTGTGCCCGCGCGGTTCAGGACGAAGACCCGCCGGATCGGCGGTCGTCCGAGCTGCTCGCGGATCTGGTCGGCCTGGTCGAGAGACTCGAGGGTCTCGGCGACCGCCCAGAAGTCGAAGGGGCCAGGTTGGATCGGGAGCACGGCCACGTCCGCGGCGACGGCCGCGCTCTGCGTGATGTCGCCCAGCCGCGGCGGCCCGTCGAGGAAGACGTAGTCGTAGCCGCGGGCGATCTCCTTGAAGCGCGGCAGCGCGATCGCCCGATCTGCCCGCACGACGGCCAGCCCATCGAGCGGCGAGCCATCATGGCGAGCGGCGCTCCAGTCGAACGCGCTCGCCTGGCGGTCCATGTCGACGACGAGCGCGCGCCCGCCGTCGAGGTGGGCGGCCGCGGCGAGGTTGATTGCGAGCGTCGTCTTGCCGCTCCCGCCCTTCTGCTGGAGCACGGCCACCGTCAGCACGGGGGTTCCTGAGTCGGCACGTACGCGCGTACCCGGGTTCTTGGGTACGCGGATCCGACCCGCGGCCATCACTTGGCCCTCCGTTCGAGCTCGCGGTAGCGGGCCGCCATTGACTCGAGGTGCTCCCGGAAGGGGGGAGCGGCGCTGGCGGCAAGCTTCTCGAATTCGGCCCGCGTCGCGGCGAGGTCCTGCCGTGACGGCGGAGGCGGCGGAGGGGAGGCGCGCCCCGGCGCGGGCCCGTGCTCGCCACCTGCGCGACGCTGGGCTTCGCGCTCGGCAGCCAGGGCCCTCCGCTGGCCGTGCACGACGTGCTCGAAGAAGTGCTCGAGCTTCCCCCAGACGAAGCGCGCGGTGGGCGCCCCGTCTTTCGACGCGGCAAAGGCGCCGTCGAGGGCTTCGCGGTGCGCACGGAGCTTGTGTGCTGGCTCCTTTCGTCATCCGCCGCGGTCATGCCGCCGCCCGGTAGTCGTGATGAAGCCCACCGAGCACGGGCAGCGCCGTGACCGACCCGGAGCCGGCTCGGACGCGTTCACCTGGGACGGGGATCCGCTGGCCGATCCCCTGGTGGGGCCGAGCGCTGTTGAAGTAGCGCAACGCGTACTCGGCGAGGACGCGTTGCAGGTGCGTCTCGGAGAGGATGATCATGTGATCGAGGCACTCGCGGCGGACGCTCCCCAGAAAGCGTTCGCACACGGAGTTCATGAGCGGCGCCTGAACCGCCGTGCGCACGACGCGCATCCCGGCGCCCCGGGCGACACGGTCGAACACGGGACCGAATTTGTCGTCACGGTCGCGGAGGAGGAACCTCGGGCCCTGCCAAAAGGGCGTCGCGTTGCGCAGCTGCTGCGCGGTCCACTGCCACGTGGGCGCGCGCGTGACCGCCACGTGGACGACGCGCCTGGTGTTCACGTCGACGATGAAGAATGCGAAGACGGGACGAAACCAGATGTCGTAGGTCTGCAGAAAATCGCAGGCCCAGACCGTGTGGTTTCGCAAGAAGGTCGCCCAGCTCTGGCCGCGATGCGTTGAAGGCGGACGCGCTCCGCGCATGTACCGTTGGACCGTTCGCTTCGCAACGCGGATGCCGAGCTTCCAGAGCTCTCCGCGAATGCGCTCGGCCCCCCATAGGCGGTTCTCGGCCGCCATGCGCTGGATGAGAGCGATGACGTCCGGACCGAGACGCGGCTCACAGGGACCGGCCGATCGGGGCTTTCGACGCCAGAGGAGGCGGAATCCAGCGCGGTGCCAGCGGAGCACGGTCTCCGGCTTTACGAGGAGCAAGGCATTGCGCCAGCGGGGAAGAAGGCTCGCGAGCAGGACCAGCAGGCCGCGCTCGCGGCCGCGAAAGACGGGGCGCTTGGCGCCGCGAGAGGCGACGATGAGCTGTTGGCGCAGAAACGCGTTCTCGGCGATCAGCTCGGCGCGAGAACGGGTGAGATCGGCGACTGCGCCACCTGCGACCGAAGGGCGGCATGCGCTGCGGAGCGCGTTCGCAAGCCGGTCGGCGAGCCTGGTAGCCGTTGCGGCGAGCTGGACGAAGAGGCGGAGCACCGCGCGATAGGAGCGAATCTAACGGAGATCATCAAGTCTTGTTCCGCGAGAGATCCCGGGCGATCGTGTGGGGGAGGAGGGAAGTAGCCACGACAGCTACGAAGGTTCGTGTTCGTACGGTGGCGGGTGGTCGTAGATCGCCTCGAATCGGACGAAGGTTCCTACCGCCCTGTAGCAGAGCCAGAACCGACGTCGCGTTCGCCCGCCCAATACAGTGACAGCGACGACGTCGGCGAGGATGTCGACGCCGCGGTCGTCGTCGGGATCAGGGGCGATCCGCGTCCGATGGTGAGGCTCGGGAGGAGCGTCCGCCGCGCATAAGGCGGCGATCTGTGCGGAGACGGCGCGCGATGCCGCTGACCGTGCCTCGATTTGGAGCGCCTTTCGCTGCGCGAGGAAGCGCGCCGTCAGCCGAGGCGAGTGGGCCACGCGCCGGTCTCGCCCATCGTTCGGATCTCTTCAGCCGTGAGCTCCACGTAGTCGCTCGAGCTGACGTCCTGTGGCCAGACGCCGGTTTCGCGCCAGCGCGCGAGCTCCTCGGCTGTGATCATGCGCCCGGGATCGTCTGCGCCGCTCGGACGAGCGGCCGGAGTGGCGCTCCGTCGCGTGCGTGTCATGCGCGGGCCGCTCATGAATCGAAGATAGCACCTTCGGACGGATCCGCAGGGCAAGGTAACGTGCCGCGTGCCAAAGGTCTCGGCTACTGGGAGCCCTCGTCGCGCTCAGCCGGGTGCTCGGCACATGCTTGTCCCCGCGCTCCGCCCGGCCGTCCCCTGAGTACTCTTCAGCTTCCACCCGATCGCGGTGGCCGCGTGCTGTCCATCCATGCTGTCCACTTTGCTGTCCCTCGCGGCACCCTGGCGCGTAACGAGCTGGACGTGCGCGAAACGCCTCGGGCCTGCTTTTGTCGATGATTCACTTCAATTCGGCTCGCGGGTAACGATCCGTAACGCCTCGAAACCACGTGACTATTGCTTTGCCAAGGTGACATCGAGAGTTCGAATCTCTTCTCCCGCTCCGCGATACGGTTGAAAAAAAACAGCCGGTTAGCGCATCACCGCCTCCGGCTCTCCTCCCGAACCTCCCCACCTACGCGACCACGCTCCCCACTTTCCTCCCCACCTCGCGCCGGGCGGCGTTTGGGGTTGCGGAAGTCCATGAGGCGGAGCATCACCCGCGCAAGGCTCTTCTGCTGCTCGACCGGGCTGACCGTCGAGTAGCGTCGCTGCATCTCCTCGGTCGCGTGCCCTGAGATGGAGCGCGTGACCACGTCGCGGATCTCGGCAGCCCGAGCGAGATCCTGAAAGGTCCGGCGCATCGCGCGCGGGCTGATGTGCTTCTTCAAGTCGATCGCCTTCGCTCCAGTCGATGTCCGGCGTCGGGCCCCCGCGCCGCAGGGGACGCAAGGACGACGGGCGAAGGCCCGTCGCGAAGCCGGTGTACGTCATCGCGAAGTACTGCGGGTACTTCGCGTGCATGCACGCGAGAAAGTCGCGCAGCTCCTCGACGGTGAGTGCGTTCGGCTCCTCGCGAGTGTAGACGCGGTGCCGCGTGGTATCGAGCGCCACGACGTCACGAGCCGCATTCAGCGGCAGCTCCAGGTCTCGCTTGGCGTGTTCGAGCACCACCTTCAACACCGCGAGCCACGTGTTGAAGGTCGTCGGGGCGTACTCCTCGGCGTTGACCTTGGCGGCCACCTCGCCCTTCCCGTCCTGTCCGAAAACAGGATCGGCCGCGCTATGCGGCCTCCCGCCGATAGTGGC
>CALFNG010000371.1 GCA_937902985.1 uncultured Myxococcales bacterium | reverse complement strand
CTTCGTGCACGGCGTCATGAACACCGACAACACGTCGATCTCGGGCGAGACCCTCGACTACGGACCGTGCGCGTTCCTCGATGAGTACGATCCCAAGAAGAAATTCAGCTCGATCGATCACGGCGGGCGCTACGCCTTCGCCAATCAACCCCGGATCGCCCAGTGGAACCTCGTGAAACTGGCGGAGGCGCTCTTGCCCGCCTTCGGCGAGGACCAGGACGAAGCCGTTCGCCTCGCAACCGCGCAGCTCAATCGCTTCCCCGCGATCTTCGAGACCACGCACGCGGACGTCCTGCGCGCAAAGCTCGGCCTCGCGCGCAAGGACGAAGACGATCTGGCGCTCGCCGCCGATCTGCTGGAGCGCCTCGCGGCGAACGAGGTGGACTACACGCTCTTCTTTCGCCGCCTCTGCGCGTCCGCGCTCGACCCGTCGGCGGACGCCGAGGTGGCGTCGCTCTTCGCCAACGCCGGGGCGTTCCACGATTGGGCGGTGGTTTGGCGGCGACGGCTCGCGGCGGAAGACACCACGGCGCAAGTACGTGCAAGCGCGATGCGTCGCGCGAACCCGGCCCTCATTCCGCGCAATCACCGCATCGAAGAGGTCATCGCCGCGGCCACCCTTCGCGACGATTTCGAGCCCTTCGAGAAGCTCGTGAAGGCCCTCGAGTCTCCATACGCAGACCAGCCGGCGTTCGCCTACCTGAGCCAACCGCCAAAGCGTGAGGAGCGCGTGCACGCCACCTTCTGCGGCACCTGATACACCGTCAGCCCCGCCACGTGCGCGCGTGCGCGCGAGCCATGGAGTCGCTCGCCGGGCCCGCGGCTCGCACCACGACCGCCGTCGTCGGAGACGTAGGCATTTCGCCCGGTACCGCCCTCGTCAACCTGAACGCGAGCGTCACGCTTCTCACGAGCGCAAAAGTATCGCCTGGGAGGGTGCGGAGCGGGCGCGGGAAGATCAGTCGCCGTGACCATCGCTGACCGCGCCTGCGTCGGAGGGCCCGACGTCGTAGGCGTCGGGGGCGGCATCGGATGGCCCCGTATCGCGGGAGCTCACCGCGCCGTGCACTTGTATGTCGCGTTGCTCTGCAGTCCACAGAGCGTCAGGTTGGCCGGGAGGACAGCGCCGACGTTGCAGGATTGCGGGATGCACTCCACCTGTCCGCCGGTACACTCGCCGTTGGTCTGGCAAAGCTGGGCGGACGTCTGGCTGGGGCACGCCGAGACGGCCTCGCACTTCGAGCCGCCGTGCATCGAATCCGTCTGGTAGCCGCAGCAGAGCTGGTTGCTCGGGCACTCGCTCTTCTCGATGCACTGGAACGAGCCTCCGACGCCGCAGGAGGCGCTGTGGCCCGTCTGGCAGGTGCCTTGGCCGATCGCGTTGACGCAGCACGTGTTGTTCGTGAGGTCGCAGGGCGCAGTCGCGCTGCAGTATGGAACGCCGGCGTCCGTGAAGGGGATGCCGCTATCGACCCGCTCGTTCGCCGGAGAGCCGGCATCGGCTGCCGGGCTGCCGCTCGACCCGGAGCTCCGGCCTCCCGAGCTGCCGCTCGACCCGGAGCTCCGGCCTCCCGAGTCACCGCTCGACCCCGAGCCGCTCGCGCCGGAGCTCGACCCCGAGCCGCCCCCAGACGCATCGCCGATCCCGTCGCTGGCATCGTCGGAGGTGCCGAGGCCGCCGCTCGTCGGTGAGCTGCATGCGACGAAGACAAGCGCCGCGAGCGATGCGGCCAGGCACCCCGTACGGCATGGACTATGACCAAGAGTCGAACGCGCCTTCATTGAGCCTCTCTTCACGATCAGGGAAGGAGGTTCAGGTTACCACGTGGTTTCACGGGGATACCGCCGCGCTAGACGATTTTCGCGCACATCTTTCGCGCACATCGGTTCGTGCGAGCCCAGGCCACCCCCGACATTCGATGCCATGGGCCATTGTAGTGAGCCCGGGTCCTTCGTACCCGGCCTCGATGGCGGTCGCGTCGATTCGTTCGGGCTCCAGCGAGCCCCTTCCTTTCGCCGCCCGCTCACATGCCGGGCATCTGGATCACCTCGACGACTTCGATGAAGCCGTCCGGCATCATGAAATGAGGGTGCCCCTTGAGGGTCTCGGCGAGGGCTTCCTTCGACTCGGCCTGCAGGATCGAGAACCCGCCCAGGTCGTTCGTGGCGGGTGCTGCGCCTCCCGTGGTGACGCGCAGGCTCTTTCCGAGCGGCGCCCCCATGTCCACGATCGATGACGCGGCCTTCTTGGCCCAGGCCATCCACGCGTCCATGCCAGCCTTCTGCTGCTCGGGCGTGGCCTTTTGCATCTGCTCGAAACCGGACGCCGAGCCCTTGTAGAGGACGAGGAACTTTTTCATGGGGAAACCTTTCTGAGGAGCGGTTGTCGCGACGTCGCGACGTTGCCTTCGGGACCTCGGGGTCCCCCGCGGGCCGGCATTCGAGTACGCCCATCGGCCGCGCTCCGCAACCGTCACTCCCCGCGCCGTCTCGACCTGGACGTGCACCTTCGCATCCGAGCTGGACTAGAACCTCAGCGTCAGCTCGGCTCTCGCGCCCTCGAACGCCGGAAAGAAGCGGCAGATCCCGCTCGCGCACCGGAACGCGCCGCGCTGTTCGCCGACGAAGAGCCGGACATTTGAGCTGCTCGTGAACTTGTAGAGCACCGAACTGTTGAAATACGTCCGCGGCTGTCCGATGAGCGTCGTGTACTCGAAGCCCTCGGTGAAGACCCACTTCGGGGCCATCCGTAGCGCGACGTAGTCTTCGCCTTCGTGCCACCATCCCTGCGTGTCCGTCTGCGGATCGATGTCAAAGCCCTGCTCCTTGCGGCGCCGGTGCCGGCCTTGAATCTCGAGAGACCACGGGCCGCCCAGGTACTTGGCGATCGAGTACTCGAGGTGCTGCTCGCGGTACTGGAAGACGCCGTCTTCCCGCGTGTCGTCGCGCACGCCGGCCGACGCGAAGGCGTGACTCAGCTTGTCGTCGAAGGAATACTCGAACCCCGCGACGCCGTCCCACGCGACGTCTTGAACGCTCGCCGCGGCGATGCCCTCGGAGGTCCTGGTGCGACCGAGCTGGTCGCACTGGCCGTTCGGTTGTTCGGTGAGCGAGTACGCGTAGACGCCCTGCCCGTAGACGAGAAGGTCGCGGCTCACGTTCACGTCCTCGCGGAGGCGACCTCCTTCGACGCAGGCGTTGAAGTCGCCGGTCCCCTCGGCGTCGAGCATGTTGAACGACTCCGCCGGCGGCAAGAAGGAATAGGCGACGATCGCGAACTCGGGCGCCTGCTGCCCCACGGAGGCAGCCACCGTGTAGAAGTTGCGGTTGCTCTTCACCTCGAGCGTCGTGGACGCCGGGCCCTCGTCGAGCGAGAGCGCAGCGTAGAGCGCGTTCCCGTTCGAGTTCGTGCTTTGCCCGGGGACATCGCTCTGGCGTTGCTGGACGGCCGCCTCGACGTAGAACCTGCCTCGGCCCCAGAGGCTCGGCACCTCGATCGACTGCCCGGCCATCGTGATGTCTCGAGCCTGCAACCCGCGGGGGACCGAGTTGAGCGAAGCGAGCCACTGGTCGGTGTCGCTCGCGTTGCACGTGCCGAAGGTCACCGTCGACGGGTCGTTGCCGAAATCGGTCTCGATGTTTCCGCTCGCGTCGTAGTGATAAGGAGCGCAGCGCGAGAAATGCACGATATGCGTCGACAGCGTCACGGGCAGCCCTCGCCCCGCTTGCAGATCGAGCCCGGCGATGCGGTCGCTGCCGTAGAGGGGCGTACTCACGTCGCCCTGCACCAGATCGCGCGTGACCCATAGCGCGCGGCCCGTGGCCTCGTCGACCCGCGAAGGGTTGGCGAACCCGGCCACGACGGTGAGCGAGAACGGGTCCTTGGTGATCTGCACCTTGCCGCCGCGGATCGTGGTGTCGATTCCGAGCTCGTCGACCTTGCGCATCGAGAGCGTCAGGCCGCGCCCGAACTGCGCGTAGGCGTCGCCGGCGGTCACCTCGACGCCCGACGCCGAATACGTCGCCCAGAGCTTGGCCGGATAGATTGAATTCTTGTAACGCGACTCGTTGTCGAAATTGAGCTGCTGCCGGACTGCCGGCTGCTGGTCTGCCGGATATTCGGCGAGGCCGCGATCGACCGGCCGCAAACCGTACACGGCCGAGTCGAGCCGGAGGCCCATCGTCCAGTGGTCCCAGCGAAGAGACGTGTTCAGGCGGTTGATCCAGGCCACCCACCCGCTGTCTTCGAAGGTGATGGGTGGGGGCACCGTCTGCCCCGGAGGCGTGCGCGCGTTGAAATGCTGTGCGGCGATGCTCGTCTCCGTCACGTCGAGCTGCACGCGGTCGCCGCCGACGGTCCCCACGTCTACGGCGCTGGCAGGAAGCGCCCAAAGAGCGACCGAAATCGCGAGACAGCCTCCGACGCGTCGCACGGCTGGGAAGGCGCTGCTCTATGGCGAGGGAGCCGGGGTTTCGGGAGCGGCGAGCTCCTTCGCCACGTCCGCCGCGACGAGCTTCTCCTCGCCGGGGTTGTATCCCTCGCGCACGACGACGATGTGGCCGTTGCGCGCGATGAGGACGCTGAGCGGCATCGACTTCTTGGGATCGTAGAGGCTCGCGATGCGCGAGTCGTCGTCGGTGACGACCGGGAAGTCGAGCTCGAATCGCTTAACGAACGCATGGACGTCGGCGATGGTCTCGGGGCCGTCCATGGCGACGCCTACGATGAGGAGCCCCTTGCTCTTGTCGTCGTCGTAGAGAGCCCGAAGATGAGGGAACTCGGCCTTGCACGGCTCGCAGAACGTCGACCAGAAATCGAGCAAGACGACGCTCTTGCCCAGGTGATCGCTCAACCGAAAGGTCTTCCCGTCGATGTCGCTCGCGGTGAAGTCCGGCGCGATCGTGCCGGCCCCCGACGCGCTTTGCGCGGGGGTCTGCGCACCGGGCGCCCCACCGCACCCGAGGCCCGCACCGATGAACCCGAGCGCCACGAGCACCTCGAGCACCTCGACCAAGCGAGCCGGCATCATGGGTCGCCGCATACGGCGGGGATCGGGTAGCCGGGGCCGGCTGGGAGAGCGGCCAGGCCGGGCTGCAGGTCGGTGTCGAGGTCGCCCGGCCAGCCCGTGCTTTCGTGGAGAATCTCCATGGTCCTCGGATCGATATCGCAGTTCCGGGGGATTGTCGCCGCGCTGCGAGGTGGCGCTAGTTCGGTGGCGCGATGGCGCCGGCGTCCTGCGGGAGCGGATCGTCCCGCGGCGGCCGGAGCCAGAGGACGAGGATGACGCCGGCGACGCCGGAGAGCAGGAGAAGGAGGAGCGCGCGGTTCCGGTCGCGCTTCGTGGACGAGCTTCCTCGTCTCCTTGCGTTGCGCGCGATGAAGGCGTGGAGCTCCGCGTGCTGGATAGGAGGAGCTTCCGCGCGCGCAGCGCCGCAGGCGGAGGTGGCGGGGGACTTCGCTTCGCTGCGGGGGCGGTTGGCTTCGCCGGCAGGACGATCGGCTTCGCTTGTGGACGAATCTTCCTGGCTCGTCGATGCGCTTCCTTCGCTGGTGGAGGACTCTTCCTGGCTCGTCGATGCGTTTCCTTCGCTGATGGATGGCTCTTCTTGCGAAGGAGATGGGGTTCCTTCGCTGATGGATGGCTCTTCTTGCGAAGGAGATGGGGTTCCTTCGCTGATGGATGGCTCTTCTTGCGAAGGAGATGGGGTTCCTTCGCTGATGGATGGCTCTTCTTGCGAAGGAGATGGGGTTCCTTCGCTGACGGACGGCTCTTCTCGGAGCGCCGATCGGGCTTCTCCGCTGGTGGATGCCGCTTCTCGCCTTGCCGACCGGGTTTCTTCGCTGGTGCGGGAAGGCTTCAAGCGAGCCGACGCGTCGGCTTCGCCGGCTGATGCCCCGTTCCGGAAGGTCGCTGAGCCTCCGTGGCTTGCTCACTCGGCTCCCGGCGATGCCGATGCCGTCGCCTTCCCGACCGGCGTCTCCGCCGCGCGAGCGTTCGAGGGAACGCCGCTCGTCGGATCGGCCGCCGGGCGAGGCGAGGAGCCTCCGTCGCGGGGCCAGCACGTCCCCTTCGCTCGCGGGCGGGCCTCGGTCGTCCGACGATTCCCCGACATCCTAGCCCCCCGCTCCGCGAAACGCATCCGGTCGCCAGGCGGCGAACGCGGTCGTCCGCCGGGCCGGGTCAGGCGACATCGCGAAGAATCGACCGACCCCGCTGTCGATTTTTCCAAGATCCGGGATCCATCTTCGGACCTTCCAGTTAAGGGCGCAGGAAAACCGGGCGTGGTGCCCGGTCAGGCGTCCTCGATCCGCAACCAAAACGGCAACAGAAAGAAGGAAACCATCATGGCAAACACCAAAAGCAATCTGGCAGCCCAGGTGAGGCAGTTTCTCACCGGGGCAAGGAAGCACTTCCCGAACGGGAGCCAGACGCTCCAGATCGGGGGTGTGACCTCCACGGTCACTGGCTTGACGGCGATCCTGCAAAGCTTCGTCGACAACCGGGACGCCGTGGAGGCGTCGAAGGCTGCCACGACGGCGAAGCTCCAGGCCGAACAGGCTCAGGCGCCGGCTCAACTCGCGGTGTTCCGCGCGTTCGAGGCGGTCGTCCGGGGCACGTTCGGACCCTCGGCCGACGTCCTGGCCGACTTCGGGTTCGAGCCCCCCAAGGCGCGCGCCACGAGGACGGCTGAAGAGAAGGCGGTCTCCGCGGCGAAGAGCGCGGCGACGCGGGTGGCACGGGGCACGAGGGGCAAGAACCAGAAGAAGTCGATCAAGGGGTCCATCGAGGCGAAGCTCGTGGTGACGTCCGTGACGACTTCGCCTGTTTCGCCGCCCGTCGCGGCTCCCGCGCCGGCCACGAGCGCCGCCGCGCCGCCGCCGCACACCGCGTAAGCGGCGATCACGGCGGCTGACAACCAGGGAAGCGGGGAGAGCCGTCGGGACGGACGTCTCTCCCCGCTCCCGCCCCGCGTCGGCCAGCGCGGCATCGTTGCACTTTGCACACGGAGAGCGCGTCATCCGCTGTCCGCGAGCGAACGAAAATTCCACCGCGGTGCGCAAACGCCCCTCAGAGCCCGCCCGAGCGCCTCGGCGTTCGAGACGTGGTGGCGCGCGCCGAGCACACGAGAGGCCGGATGGGATTGGAATCAGGCTGATTCGGACACAAGCGCGGCCCGGGTCGCCCTGCTACTGTCCCGGGGCCGCTCGACGCCTGACGGACGCTATGCACCTCGATTCAACGAAGAGACTCGTCCGCCTCGTCGCCGGCATGGTCGCGCCAGCGCTGGCGCTGATCGTGATGCTCTCGTCTTCGACTGCGGAGGCGCACTTCCGGCTGCTCTATCCGCCGCAGTGGATCCAGGAGAGCGACACCCTCGGAGACCCGCAAAAGGCCGGGCCGTGCGGCACGGATTCGACCACGCCCGGCACGCCGACGAACGACGTGACGACCTTCGCGCCGGGGCAGAAAATAACGCTCCACTTCATCGAGACGATCTCGCACGACGGCTGGTATCGCATCTCGCTCTCGTACGCGAACCGGACCGATCTCACCGACCCGCCTTATGAAACGAACCCGCCGAACTGCATCGCGAAACCTGGTCTCAACTGCTTATCGGTCGACGCGGGCATCGAGAGCCCGGTCGTCCCGCCTGTCCTTGCCGACGGGGTCTTGAAGCACTCCGCGAGCATGACCGTGACCCCGAAGGACTGGACGTACGATCTCACGCTACCGACGCAGCCGTGCGCCAAGTGCACGCTGCAGGTGGAAGAGATCATGCTCAATCACGGCGTGAACCAGGCTGATGGGCCGTTCACCTACCACCACTGCGCCGACATCGCGATCGTCGCCGGCGGCGACGGCGGAACGACCACGAAGGGCGCCGACGGCGGCGCGGTCGTCGTGGAGATCGACAGCGGCGTTAGCAGCAGCGGCACCGGCGGAGCGGGTACGTCCAGCGGAACCAGCAGCGCCGGCTCGTCGGGCGCCGGCAACGACGCGTCCGAGGGTGCCGGGACCGGCGGAGACGACGGGGGGACCGGGACGTCCTCCGGCGACAACTCGAGCGGCCCGTCGGGCGGTGGGTCGGGCGGGTGCGACGCGTCGGGACGCGGGACGACGGCCGCGGCGGGCTTCGCGCTCCTCTTTGGCGGGATCGCGGCGGGCCTCCGGCGTCGTCGCCGCAGCCGCTCCTGACGGGCTTGCTCGGGGCGGACCCTCGTGGCGGCCAGCTCGACCGCAAGGGCAGGGGGGCTGGCGCAACGGCCCCGGCGTCCGCACAGATCGCGGATGAATCGCGGCCCGGGCGCGAAGCGCCCATGACTCCATGTCTTCGCCCCGGAGCTTGCGCGGCCTCGACGGCCTGAACTTCTTCCTGGCCGACGTGCAGACCGGCGTCGGCCCGTTCGTCGCGATCGTCCTGGCGTCGCAAGGGTGGGGCGCCCGAGCCATTGGGCTCGCGCTCACCTTCGGCGGGCTGGCCGGTGTGTTGAGTCAGATCCCCATCGGCGCCTGGGTGGACGCGACGCGCCACAAGCGCGCCCTCCTCGCCGGCGCCATCCTGGCCACGGCGGCCGCGGCGATCGTGCTCGCGCTCGGGCCGGGGCTGCCGCTCCTCTTCGCGGCGCAGGTCCTTCATGGCGTCTCGACCGGCGTGATGGGCCCCGCCGTGGTGGCGCTGTCGCTCGGGATGGTCAGCCGCAGCGAGCTCGGGCGGCGCCTCGGGAGAAATCGCCGGTTCGACTCCGCCGGCAACCTCGCGTCCGCGGCCCTCATGGGGGTGGTGGGCTACGCGATGTCGCCGATCGCGATCTTCTGGGTCACCGCGGCGCTGGCCGTTCCCTCGCTGGGGGCGGTCGCGATGATCGACCCCCGCGACATCGACGACGCCGCCGCCCGGGGCAGCGCCCCGGTCGGTCCGCCGGCGCGCTTCGCCGACCTGGGAACGAACCGCAGGTTCCTCGTCTTCATGGCGTGCGCCGTGCTCTTTCACTTCGCGAACGCGTCGATGCTGCCGCTGCTCGGGATGGTGCTCGCGTCCACCAACGCGCGGCGGTCGTCGTTGCTCCTGTCGTCTTGCATCATGATGACCCAGGTCGTCGTGATGATCTGCGCCCCGTGGTGCGGGCGGCAGGCGGAGCGGTGGGGCCGGCGACCGCTCCTCCTCGCCGGCTTCGCCTTGCAGCCGCTTCGTGGCTTGCTGTTCTCGATGACGACCCGCCCCGAGCTGCTCGTCGCCATCCAGATCCTCGACGGGCTCGCGGCCACGATCTTCATGATCGTGGCGCCGCTCGTCGTCGCCGACGTCACCCGCGGCACCGGGCGCTTCAACGTGGCACAGGGCGCGATCGGCACGGCCACCGCCGCCGGGGCCGCGCTGAGCACGACCGTGACCGGGTACGTGGTCGATCGCTTCGGCGAGGCGGCGGGCTTCCGCGGGCTCGCCGCCGTCGCGCTGGCCGGGCTGGTCCTGCTCGTCGTGGCGATGCCGGAGACGCAAGCCACGACGAGCGCGAACGAGGGGCTTGCCCCCGGCGCCCGCCGTCTCCACGGCATGCCGGAGATCGGCGTTCCGCCGTCCGTTGCCCGCGAGGTGGAAGATGCGGGATAGCCCGAACCCCGAGTCCGCGCGCACGAGCGGCGTCGGGCTCGCCGTGCTGACGGCGATCGGCGTCGCCCTGGTCGCGGCGGCGGCGCTGGGGACGTACGAGGCGTCGCTCGCCCGAGCGCGCGCCGTCCACGACGCGTTGCCCTCCTCCCGCTCCTCGTCGACAGATCGTGCGTCGAAGGTCTTTCAGTACCTCCCCGGCGCGTCGAGCCAGCTCGGGACCTTGCGCGAACCGCTGATGGTGGCGCGGCGAGCCGCGCTGCGCGCCGGGTTGGACAGGGACGACGCGCCGATCGACGCCTTCGACAGGCTCCGGAGCGTGCCCGGTCACGAGGACGAAGCGCGGAGTCTCCTGGCGCAGTTCTGGGAGCGCAAGGCCATGCTGGCGGACAACCCCGTGCACCGGGTGCTCTACGCGCTGCAAGCGGTCGTCGTCGACGATGACGACAGCCGCCGCCGCACCGCCGCGTCGGCGATGGCCGCGCTGGGACCGCTGCGACGAGCGCGGCACGTGGCCGAAGGGACGATCCTCTCGGCCGACGATCGGACGCTGGTGCTCCGGGGGTCGGGCTGGTTGCATGTCTTGAACCTGGACACCGAGACCTCGTTCGACCTCTCCGACGTCGACGCCGGCTCGGCGCTCGTCGACGGTCGCCGCATGGTCACGTGGGGCGACGACACGGCTCGGATCTGGGAGCTCGACCCGGCGCCGACGGCGCCCACGGCCACGTTCAAGCTGCTCGCCGGCGAGACGCCGCTGTCCGTCGTTGGCTCTGACTCCGGAAGCTGCGTCGTCACGAGCGCGGGTCGGGTCTGGCGCGCGGACGACGGCGCCGGACTGGTGACCGTCGCCCGCGGACGATGGACCGCGGCCAGCGTCAACCCGAACTGCGATCGCCTCGCTCTCAGGGGCGACGGGTTCGTGTCCTACCGACGGCGCGGCAGGAGCTGGACGCCCGAGCCACTTTGGGCGGCGGGCCTCGGGAAGGCGAGCGGCGTCGACGTCGAGGTCTGCGCCCCGCGAGCGCCGCGGTGCGCCTTGGAGGACGCCGCGGGCGCTCGTTCGCTGTGGGACTTCGGTTCGTCGCCGCCGCGGCGGCTCTCGGAAATCGACTGCGCCCCGAAGCGTCTCAGTCCGAACGGGACGCGACTCATGTGCCGCGAATCCCAGGACGGGACCACGATGTACAGCCAGGACCAGGCCGGAAACTGGGCTCGAGCCGCCGCGCTGCTGCCCGGCGTGACGGGCGCTTTTCTCCAGGACGACGGCACGATCTGCGGCACGCTCCCGTGGAAGGACCCGACGGCGAGCGACCGCTCGGACGTTCTGTTCCTGGCCGGGCAAGCGTGCCCCGCTCCCCCCGCGGTGGAGCGCGCGTGGGGTTCCATCCGCATGCTGCCGAATGGCAGCGGCGCGGTCTTCACGTACCCCCCGACGGGAGACGGCGCGTCGGGGCACACCGAAGTCTTCGGATTCGATTCGAAGGGAGAGTCTCTGGCGGCGGCCTCGAACGCCTGGTTCGGCGAACGGCCCGGCGAGAGGCTGCTCGAGCACGACGCGACGAACTCGGCCGGGGAGAAGAGCTACGAGCTCGCCGGGGCCCCCTTCAATCCGGCGCTGGTGCTCGGGGACGCGGCTCCGATCTCCTCGGCGCAGATCGACGAAGCGTACTTCGTCGAGTCTCCCGAGCCCTCGTTGATCTTCGAGCTCGGCTACGCGAGCGGCTCCTCGCCGGCGCCGAGCCCGCTGCTGCGGCGGGTCGCGCGCTGGGATCTTCGTGGGAAGCACTTCTGCGGGCCCACGCTTCCCGGCGCGCTCACCGGGGTGGCGCCGACCGGGGACGCCGCCGTCATCGACGGCCGCATCTACGAGATCGGGCTCTGCACGTCCGACCGCGGCTTCGAGCCGACCGACGTGACCGGCGTGGCGGCGGTCGGGCCGGGCGCGGCGCGCTGGATCGACGAGGGGTTCGCGAAGAGCGCCGCCAAGGGAAGTCCGGCGCAAATCGCCTTCAGTCCGAATGGCGATCGGTTCCTCGTGCGCACCGCAGCGAGCCTCTGCACGTGGACATTCCGCGACGACGGGAGCCAGGATCTCGACGGTTGCCGCTGGTCCACCGGCGGGTGGGCATCGAACGCCGCCTGGGCGGCCGCCGACGAGGCCGGCGAGACGGCCGTTGTCTTCGATCGAACCGCAGAGGGTGCCGCGGTGCGGGCGCTCTTCGGGAGCCGCGAGAGCCGCGCAACCGAAGGCCGGCCCGAGCCCGGCGGAGACCTGGCGTGCACCGCGCTCCCCAGGTCGAACGCCCCGCCCCTCGCCGTCCTGCAGGAGTGGGAAGAGCGGCTAGGACACCGCTTCAAAGAACAGATGGCACCCCTGCAGGACACGCGCGAGATGACGTCGTCGGAGCTCGTCCCGGCGGACCCTCCGGCGCGGTAGACCCAAGGCTCTAGGTCACAACGCCGCTCATTTGGGCGAGAGAGAGATCGGCCGCAGAGGCGCAGAGAGCGCAGAGGACAGAGGGTTTTGCGCGCGCCGGAGCGCAATAACGCAGATCGGATCCGCCGCGCCGGTCGCCAGCCTTCGACCCAATCTCTGCTCTGCGACCGCGCAGTTCCGGGCTCACGGCTCCGGCGGCTGCGGCGCGAGCGACGCCGCCTGCAGGCCTTGCGCGATCTCCGGCAGGATCCCCATCTGCACGTAGATCGGCCGTACGACGCGCCGCAGCTCGGGGAGGGCCCGGAGGAAGACGGCCGCCGCGACGATGGTCGCCAGTCCGCCCGCGAGAATGGTGTTCTGAGCGCCCATCCGGCTTGCGAGCGCGCCCGCGAGCAAGCTGCCGAGAGGCGCCATACCGAAGAACGCCATGGCGAAGAGGCTCATCACCCGACCCCGCTTGTCCTCGTCGACGATGGTCTGGAGCACGGTGTTGCTCGACGCCATCTGGAGCATCATGCCGGCGCCGGTGACGAGCATCACCGGGAGCGCGGCCCAGAGCGAGTCGACGCGCGAGAGGCCCACGAGTCCGACCCCGAAGAGCATCGCCGATGCCACGATCACGCGTCCCAGCCCGACCACGGTCCTGCGGGAGGCGAGGTAGAGGGCGCCGATCAGCGCGCCCAGCCCCGACGAGGCCGTGAGGGCGCCGAGGGTGCCGGCCCCGCCGAGGAGCACCTCGCGGGCGATCACCGGCATGAGCACGGTGTAGGGCATGCCCATGAGGCTCACGACTGCGAGGAGGAGCAGGACGGCTCGAATCGGCGCGAAGCCGCTGGCGTACCGGAATCCCTCCGCCATCTCGTGGAGGACGCGCGTGGAGCGCACCGCTCGCGGCCGGCGCTGGATGCGCATGAACAGGAGCGAAGCGATCACGGCGAGGTAGCTCAGCGCGTCGACGAAGAAGCACCAGCCCTCGCCCACGGCGGCGATGAGCATCCCTGCGGCGGCGGGGCCGAGCAGGCGCGCGGCGTTGACCATGGAGGAGTTGAGCGCGATCGCGTTGGGCAGATCCGCGCGGTCTTCCACCATCTGGACGACCAGCGATTGCCGTGCGGGCATGTCGAAGGCGTTGATGAATCCCTGAAAGACGCTGAGCACGAGTACATGCCAGACGTTGATCACGCCGGTGAGGGCCAGCGCCGCGAGGAGACCCGACTGGATCATCGCAAGGACCTGCGTGACGACCAGCACGCGGTAGCGGTCCCACCGGTCGACGAGGACGCCGGCCAGCGGCGCGAGGATGAACGTGGGAATCTGCCCCGCGAAGCCGAGGACCCCGAGGAGCAGCGCGGAGCCCGTCAGCCGGTAGATGAGCCACGACGTGGCGACCCGGGTCAGCCAGGTGCCGATCAGCGAGATGCTCTGACCGCTGAAGAAGAGGCGGTAGTTGCGGTGGCGAAGGGCCCGGCCGATCGATCGCAGGCCGGTCGTCGCCTCGCGCGGAGCGTTCATCTTCCTGACCGTAGCCCGCGCCCCGGGGTCGAGCCCCAGCCCTCACGCCGACCCGAACCGCCCGGACACGAGGACCGGATCCCGCGGGCTCGGCCCGCGGGCCCATCGGGTTCGGGCAAATTTCCTGCTTTGATTCGATTCGGCGACGCGCTAGCAATCGGACCCATGAGCCGCGCCCATCGTTTTCCCATCGCCTCCCTCTTTCTCATCGCGGCGGTCCCGCTGGCCTGGCTCGCGTGCGGAGGCGGTGAATCCAAGCCCGCCGAGAGCCCGGCGAGCGAGAGCTCCGGGTCCGCCAGCTCTGACGCGCCTGCCGACTCCGAGACCCCGAGCCCGGCCGCGTCGGCGTCCTCGGCGTCCTCGGCAGCCGCAGCCGACACGTCGGCGCCCAGCCCGAGCTCCGACGCACCCGCGGCGACGACCCCGCCCCCCCCGACGTTCGGGAGCACCGACTGCGGCAAATGCGTCGACAAGACCTGCGCGAAGCAAGAGGCGGCCTGCGGCAAGAACAGCGATTGCCAGTCGACCCTCGACTCGATCCACGGCTGTTCGGGGAGCGCGGCGTCGTGTTTCGACGGAGCGACTGCGCCCTCGAGCGCGAAGCCGAAGAAGCTCGCCGCGGCTTACGAGACGTGCGCCAAGAAGGCGGTCGCATCGAAGGCCTGCAAGACGAAGTGCCAGTAGGGCAAGCGCGCTAGCGGGCGGGTGAGCGTGCCACGCGCGGGACGTATTTCGTCTATGCGTTGCGCATTCGACGGCGCTCTTGAACGAGTATTTCGCCGAAGAGCGAAAGCTGCTGGTCGCTCTTCTTCGATCTCGACGGCTTCGCTGGCGAGGACCCGGCCCAGGAGGCAGCCGCTTCAGGCACCCTGGCCACGAGCGACGCCAGCGTGTCCGTCTCGGCCGCCGATTTGTCCTCGCGATAGCGCACCACGCGCGCGAAGCGCAGCGCGACACCGCCGGCGTAGCGACGACTGCGCTGCACGTCGTTGAAGCGAACCTCGACGACGAGCTCCGGCCGCACGTGGACCACGTGGCGCTCCGTGTCGGTCGCGAGCGCCTGGAGGCGCTCGGTCTGCCAGCGCAGGAGCTCGTCGGTCAACCCTTTGAAGGTCTTGCCCACCATGCAGAAGGTTCCGTCGTCGCGCCGCGCTCCGAGGTGCAGGTTCGAGAGGTAGCCCGTGCGCCGGCCGCTCCCCCATTCCGCTGCCAGCACGACGAGCTCCACGGTCGTGAACTCCTTGACCTTCTGCCACGCTCGGCCCCGAGCGCCGAAGCGGTAGTGCGACGCGGCGTCCTTGACCATCACGCCTTCGTGGCCGGCCGCTAGGGCCGCGCGCTGGAACTCCCTCGCCTCGTCGAGGGTCGTGGCCAGCAGCGACGGCATACGGAGCAACTCGGGCGCAAACGCCTGGAGCGCGTCGCGGCGGACGGAGAGCGGCTCGTCGAGGAGATCGCGACCCTCGCAGTTGATGCAGTCGAAGAGATAGACCCGGAGCTGGTCGCCTTCGCGCGGGGCCCCCTTCGAGGCGACGGCCGAGAACGTGTCCTGGAACGGCCGCGCGACGCCGCCTGGACCGACGAGGACGACCTCTCCGTCGACGACCGCGGAGCCGACGTCCATCGCCGCCAGCGCCGCCATTGCGGGCGCGCAGCCGGCCGTGATGTCGTTTCCCTGTCGCGAGAAGACGGCGACGCGCTCGCCCTTCTTGTGAATCTGCGCGCGCAGCCCGTCGACCTTCCATTCGAGGAGCCGGGGTCCCGCGTCTTGGCCCGCCGTGGCGAACGCGTCTTCGAGGGAAGCGGCGGCCGACGCCAGCATGGGCGCGAGCGGGCGAAAGAGCTCGAGCGCGCTCGGAGGCGCGTCGGTGCCTCCGCGCCCCAGGAGAGCGTCGGCCGCCCGGGGAATCGAGCCGGTCACCATGACGGTCCGGCGCACGGCTTCCTCGTCGAGGCCTGACAGCTCGACCAGCGCGAGGAGCATCACGCCCCCGAGGCTCCCCTGGCGGAGCGAGCCGGTGAGAGCCCCGGTGAAGAGCGCGCGCTCGGGGCGCGTGAGCTTCGCGAAGAGCGCCGAGACCCTCGCGAGCAAGACCTCTCGCGGAGCGCTTTTGGCCTCCGCGAGCGTGGCCTCGACCTCACGCAGCGTGACCGTGGCCTCGTCCGGCGCTCGCGTTTGCGCTTGCGACAGAGCCCAGAGCTGCGCAGGCCCGACGCCGAGCGGGCCGCAGAGCGGCTCTTCGACGAGCCAGCCGACCGCCGCGGCGATCTCGTCGTCAGGCACCTTTGCCAGAGCGTCGACGAGAAAGCGCTTCTTCTGGAGACGGGCGCGCACGCGAGCGACCCGCTCCGACGCCCACGCGAGATCCACGAAGAGCGCCGGCGCCGACGGACGAGGTCGGGGGAGGGGCGTTGCCCCCAGCAAGCTCGCTTCGGCCGAGTCGGCGGGTCGTGGTTCGCGCATCGAGAGATATCCTTGATACGCGCGGCGCCGAAATCCAGGGGTCGCGACGCGCGCTGGCGGACCGGTCAATCCCCGTCACGACGAAAAGCGTGGCCGATTCGGCGACTACGAGACCACACTCATGTGGCCACCGGCGATCTGCCAGCGACCGCCCTCGGAAATCCATATCCTAGTGTAGCGCAGGGTGGCGGAGGTGAGTTTGCCCGCCACCAGAGCCGCAGCATCCATCTTGACGCTGGTGATGGCACCTCCGGGGATGACGCGCACCCGGAACTCCAGTGGATCGAGCTTCGTGATCTTCAATGCCCCTGACTGGTGTTGCTGCAGGTCCGCGGCCGTTGTCTCCAACGAGCCGCTCAACCCAGTGAACAGAAGGTCGTCTGCAATCAGATCATCGAGCGTCTCCACGTCAGCCGAAAGCTGCGCTCTCCAGAGCCGTTCCTCCAGCACCCGAATTGTCGACTCAACATCCGGCATCCCTCGAAACTAACTGCGTCGACGAGACATTTCAACCCCTCGGCCGTCTTCACGACCAACCCCCCAACCCCGCATTCGCGCCCGGCCCGGGCTGCCCCGATTTCTCCGCTTCCTCGCGCTCGTCAACACGTCCGATCCAGGGGTGCGAGCGTTCCGCGCGCGGTCTACTGGCCCCAGTGGCGCAGGCGGTCGAGAAACTCCTGCCCGTAGCGGGCGGCGATGTCGGCTTCCTCGTCCATCGAGACCACTCCAGTAGAGTATGTTGAGCGTCATGGGCCACACGCCGTCGGGCCTACGCAGCGAAGAGGAGCTGCTGGAAGCCAACCTGGCCTTCTACGACCCTCTCTGGCAACGATGTCGACTGGAATCTGCGGAGCAGTTCAACACCTGGCCCCTGGTGCGCTCCCTTCTCACGCAGCCCCAGTCACGACTGGAGGTGGGGCCGGGCCTCCGACCGCGGCTGCCCCTCGAGGGGACGTGCTTCGTCGACGCGAGTCTCCCGGCTGTGACCAGGCTTCGAGAGTATGGCGCGTGCGCGGAGATCGGGCTCGTGTCGCGTCTTCCCTTCGGCGACAGGACGTTCGATCTCGTCGCGGCGTTCGACATCGTCGAGCACGTGGACGACGACGAGGCCGCGCTCGCGGAGCTCGCGCGCGTCACCGCACCGATGTCGTCGGTCCTGCTCTCCGCACCGTTGCATCCGTCGCGATGGACCAAGTTCGACGACCTGGTCGGCCACCGTCGCCGCTACGAGCCGGGGGATCTTCTGTCCAAGCTCGCTCGACGAGGGCTGTCGGTGGCGGGCTCCGCCGTCTACGGAATGCAGCCGCGGTCGTCGCTGCTGCTCGACTTCAGTGTCTGGGCCCTCACCCACCGACGGGAACGCGCCATCTGGTGGTACGACCGCGTCTTCCTGCGGCTCGGCGCCCGGTTCCAGAAGAAGCTCGAGCTCACTCCGGGAATGATGGACGTCGCCGATGTCGACGAGGTTCTTCTGGTGTGCCGGAAGACCGGTGGAGGGCCGTGACGTACGCGAGCGAGCCCCCCACGAGGCCCAGCAGCGCGCCGAGCACGCTCGACCCGAGCACCAGCGCGCCGAGGAGCGGGCCGGGAGCGCGAATGAGCGCACGCATGCCCTCCTTGGTCAGCGGCGCGAAGCGCCCGGTGAGGATGCGCTCGCCAGTCTGCAGGGCGGCAAGCCAAAGGAACGGAGCCACGGGGGGAATCGAGATGTTGGTCGCGAGGTAGCCCAACGCGCCGTCGAGGCGCAGCGGAACACATACGGCGAGTACCATGGGGAGGTGGAGGCCGGGCGTCGGCTGCACACCTACGAACAGCCCAAGCGCGACCGACCAGAAGGCGCGCGCCGGGGTGAGCTCTCCGCCGCGGAGGCGCTTCCAGGCGCGCCGGAACAGCACGCGGAGCGGCGTCTTGTTCGGCAATTCCTTCACTCATTCACCTGTGGTGGCGAAAAACTCGCTTTGGAGGGCTTACTGGGGCGCGGGGGGCCAGCGCCGGCCGACGGCCAGGATACCGCGCGATCCGGGCGAAGCTTTACTTCGATCACGAAGAACACCATGTAGCGGACCGTCCCGAACACGCCGAGGACCTCGACGCTGAAGAAGTCCTGGCCGGCCCACCTTGCGGCCCTTGGAGCTGTCGTACTTCTTTGCGGCCAGCTGGCGAAACCAGGCGAGGATCGTCTCCGGGCGCACGATCTGGCAGCAGGCCCGGCGTTCATCGGCCGTCAGCTCCTTGCCCTTGATGAACTGGAGCGGCGCCGGGAGCGTCAAGTCGGGCCCATGCTGCCCGCACCCGCCGCGCTTCAAGCCTGCGATTTGCACGCGAATCATGCGACAATCGGCGACGATGGCTTTCCGGACGCCACGGGCCGCCGACGGCATACTTGAACGATCCGCGAGAGATGGTGCTATCAGTGGATTTTTTTGACTCGGGGGTCATCGTGTCCCTCACGTGAGCGAGTGTGAAGATCCGGGCCAGCGGCGCTTGCAGGTACCGTTCAGTTCTTCGAGCTGCCTGCACTCCAACAAGTGCCATCGGGCCTCTCATGACTCTGCTGCTCGGTGCCGCGCGCAAGTGCTTTCTGAAGAGAGCCATTGGCGCCCGAGTTCTAGTGCGGGCTCTATATTCCGCTACCAGGACAGCGCCGAGGCCCGCGATGGTATTCAGCGCGTGCGAAATCGCATCGCACGCGGCCACGCGCGTGGCGATGCAGCTTGACCGTGCGCGCTGGGTTGGCACAGTGCTTCTGCTCGCGGGAGAGGCAAAGATGAGAATCCTACATTTCATGGGGCTGGTCGCCATCTTGGCCGTGGCTTCGATCGCGGCCTCGATCGCCGGTTGCAGCGCCGCCCCTCCACCCTCCACCTTTGGATCTACCGATCCGGGATCGAGCGGCGGAAGCAGCGGCGCCGGCGGTAGTGGCGGTTCGAGCAGCGGGGCCGACGCGTCGAGCGGCACGGGATCGAGCGGCGGCAACGACCAGAGCGGCGGATCCTCGTCGTCGACGAGCAGCGGCGGATCGAACGGCAGCTCGTCAGGGAGCTCGAGCGGAGACGCCGGCCCCGCACTCCCGACTCGGGGATGCGGACAGGCGACCTCGTGCACGCCGGCCGACGATCTTGCGCCCCCCGCCGCGGCCGACGGTTTTCAGATCGCCACGCCCGACAACGCGTTCACGATTCGACCCAACACGGAAGCCTACTACTGCTACTTCAAGCTCATCCCGGGGAACGCGGCGATCAACGTCGGGGCGTTCCAGTCGTGGATGACCCCGGGCGCCAGCCACCATTTCATCTTGTTCACGGGCAACAACGGGGCCGATAACACCGTTTCGGGTGGAGTGGTCTCGGGTGGGGCGGGAGTGGGCTGCGTTCCACAAGGGAGCTGGGTCTACGCCACCTCCACCGCGGGAGAGATCATCGAGTTGAAGATGCCTGACGGCGTAGGGCTGCCGATGCCCGCGGGCCAGATGTTCATCTTCAACATCCACCTCATCAATACCGGCACGACGGCCATCTCGCCGAAGATCAAGCTGAACGTTCTCTATGCGAAGAACGCGACGGCTACCGCCGGCGCCATGGTGTCGTTCAACGCAGGAATCGCCGTTCAACCGGGCGCCACGCAAGACGTGACGGGGAGCTGCTCTCCGCCGGCTGGCTCCAAGTTCTTCGCGTTTACCACGCACGTGCACCGGCACGGGGGCTCGACCGCGACGGGCGCCTTCACCGACGTCAACTTGATGAGGGGCGGAACCAAGACCAACCTCGTTCACTCGACCGATTGGGAGAGTCCAGACGTAGCGTTGTGGAGCGCGCCGAACTATCTGACCGTGCAGTCCGGAGATCAGTTCCAGTACGACTGCCACTTCGTGAACAAGGACGCGACGCTGGTCACATTTGGTGAGACGGCGGCGACGGGCGAGATGTGCATGTCGATCGGTTACTACTTCCCTGCCACCGTCCAGACGCAGGGCACGCTCAATCCGTACTGCAATTAGTCCCTCGGGGCTTCGCGCCGAACCCCCTTGGCATATCGAGTTTGCCGGGGCGAGAGGTTGCCGTAACGCTAGCCCGCGGTGTTTGCAGGACGGCGATGGGTCACATAGTGTGCGGCATACCGAGGATCGACGCGATGAGGTTTGGCGCTTGGTTGTCTTTTGGCTTTGCTGTCACGACGGTGGCTGCGCAGGGGTGCAGCTCGTCGTCGGGAGGTTCTCCAGGATCCTCCGACGCCGGGCCGGAGTCGCCCGACTCCGGGACGGAGTCGCCCGACTCCGGCGCGGCCATGGCTTGCGACGGTTCCCTTCCGACCATGGGCGCCGGAGCCGGCGCGGCCTGCACGGCTTGCAGGGTGAAGAACTGCGCGTCCGAATCCGCGCTGTGCGCGGACGACTGTGCCTGCGGCCCGATCGAGGTTTGCCTCGAGACTTCGCCGAACCATAACTTCACGCAGTGTCCGGATGCCATCGCGGCCGTCATGGGTGGAAACCCTGCGCTGACGATGCTGACGATGTGTCTCGACGCGCATTGTCTTTCGGCGTGCTTCCAGGGCGGCAGCGGGGACGATGCCGGTGGGGGGGAACAGTAGTCGGGTAGGCGCGGGACCGTATCGAGGTCGCGCTCTACGGACTCAGGTGACTCGCGGTGGGGGCAACGGAGCGGTCGCGCTCGCGAGGCCATCGTTCGCGCATTGCTCGCAGCGCTGCGGCCTCGGACACGTCCGCCCCATCAAGGTTAGTTCTGACCGGGAATTCCTGGGACCGGCATGCTGTCGACCTTGTAGAGGAAACCGTTGCCCATAGCGGGCGTGCCGGTGAGGGTGGATTGGGCCCGGGCCGTGATAAACAGCGTCTTTTGGTCTGCGCCGCCGAACGCGCAGTTGGTCACGATCTGACCCCCAGCGGCGACCGTGCCAAGAGCCTGGCCTGCTGGATTGAAGACCGCCAGGCCGCTGTACGTGCCGACATATACGTTTCCGCCGTGGTCCACACACATGCTGTCCGCAAGCGTGGTTCCGGTGGCGAAGGTCTGCTTGTTTTTCAGCGACCCGTCGGGCTGCACATCGAACTTTGCGACCGAGCCGCCCAGAGTATACGCAACGTACAGCGTCGTCTGGTCGGGAGAGAGGTTGACCCCATTGGGCCCTTGGGTTGACGTGTCTTCTACATGCAAGGCGCCATCCTGCGTGAGGCGGTAAACGCCTTGGGCGCTCCCGAGGACGAAGGTCTGGTTCGGTAAGCCCAGACCGCTTCCGAACGTCGGATCCGTAAAGTAGATGATCCCGTCGGCACGGGACGTGATGTCGTCGGGGGTGTTCACCTCCTGCCCATTGTAACAAGTCGTGCTCGCTGAGGACGAGCAAGTCGCAAGGGGTTGCATGATGCCGTTCGACAAGCGCCAGACCTCGCGCGACGCGAACCCCGCCGCAATGATGTTCCCCTGGGGATCGAGCCCAATGCCATCAGTGTTGCCGTCGGGCTCAAGCAGCGCATCAATCTGGTTGGGCAACGTGAGCCGGTAAATGGCGCCCACATTCTGTGTCCCTTGGTGAGCCTGAATATCGGTGAAGTAGAGGACGTTCTTCTTAGGATCCCAAACGGGGCCTTCAGTAAAGTAGAATTGACCAGGGACCAGAACGGCCTGGAGGGCCGAGACGGCCGAGGACGTCAACGGCGGATACGTTTGAAGCCCGCCGTCACCGCCGCGGTTCGCAGACCCCGAGCTTCCCCCGGATCCCCCGCTTGCGGAGCCGCTGCCACTGCTGCCGTTGCCCCCGCTCGCGGAGCCGCTACCGGACGCGCTACCACCGCTGGAGCCCGCGTTGCCGGAAGAACCTGTCGCCCCGCCGGATCCGCCGCCGCTGGATGCGACCGAGCCGGCGCCGCCCCCCGGCAGGGTCGTTGACTGACTGCTGCAGCCGCAGATCACGGCAACGAGAAACGCGCCGACGAGCGTGTGGTTGCCTGCGCAATGCATGATTGTCTCCGGGGCTCGGCCACAAGGCCTACGGCCACCGTGACGAGGGGAATCGGTCGTGTCAAGGCAATGTCGAATGCGCGTCTGCTGCGAGTGTAGAAGTGCAGAGCGGGTGGAGTCGGGCCTGCGGCAGCCTCGCCTGGCAGGGGACCGGACCACCGCGAGAGTCGCCCCGAGATGTCGGCGGAGCCGGCCGGTCCAGGCGTCGGCGCCATCGCCGTGGGCGAGGAGGCCGCGCCGCACGCGCTGGCGCAGCCGATCGCAAGCCACGCAGCCACACGTTCCTGGGTATGCTTGGCAAGAGCCTCCAGGACGCGTTCCGTGGCGCCGCGCAAGAAGCCGACGTGCACTTCGTCGACGTCTACAGCGCGAGTCAGGGCCACGACGCTTGCGCTCCAGACGGCCAACGCTGGGTCGAGGGGCAGACGCCTCCTGCGGTCGTCCCGTATCATCCCAACGCGATGGGGATGCGCGCCCCGGGGCTCTTCTCCGTGACGTTACCCGTGGGTAACGGAGAAGAGCTCACGTACAAGCTATGAACGACGCTCGACGCGAACGTCGCGTCAGTCTCGTTGGTGACCACCCATGGAAATCATAGGCCTCGACCACGTCTACCTCGCTGTCTCGGACTTCGCTCGGTCCGAGAACTTCTACGATGGCGTCATGCGCGCACTCGGTTTCTTCAAGGGGGACCGCGCCATCGCCGGTGAACGGCACGCGCACTATTTCAATCGCGCGCTCCAGATCTCGATCCGACCCACGCGCGCGCCGGGGCCACACAATCCGTACGCGCCCGGGCTGCACCACCTTTGCCTGCAAGCGCCCGATCGCCAGGCCGTCGATGACGGGCACGCCGCCCTGGTCGCGCTTGGCGTCGAGCCCACCCCGCCGCAGTTTTATTCCGAGTATGTCGAGGACTACTACGCCACGTTCTTCGCAGACCCCGACGGGATACGCTTCGAAATCGTGGCTCGCCGCCCGGCACGCGACGAGATCGTCCGCGAGTGGAGCGAACTCCGGTCCTTCGTGAACCCGATCCAGGAGCTGCGCGATCGGCGGCGCAAGGATGGGACGTAACGCCACGCCCGGGCAGAGCGTGATCAGCCGTCGCCGCCCCCCGGCACCAGGCCGTAGTATCCCAGAAGTCGATCGCACGCAGGTTCGGCCGTGCGTCCCTCGCTACCGACGGTGGGCTATCGTCCGCCGACCGTGACGTCCACCGCTCCGCTTCACTTCCTCATTCTGCTGGTCGCCAGCTGGATCGGTCGCCGGCAGGGCGAAGCGATCGCCTACTTGCGCGCCGAGAACCGCGTGCTGCGCGCCCGGCTCGGGCACAAGCGTCTTCGCTTCGCCGATGCCGAGCGACGGCTGCTGGCCGAGAGGGGAAAGCCGCTCGGCCGAAAGCTTCTGGCCGAGATGGCGTCGCTCGCGGCGCCGGAGACCATCCTTCGGTGGTACCGCGAGCAGGTTGTTGCGAAGTACGACGGGAGTCGTACCCGCGGCCGTCTGGGCCGTCCAGCCGTCCGAGGTGACAAGGTCCAGCAATTGCTCACGATGGCGCGCGAGAATCCGTCGTGGGGGTACACGCGGCTTCGCGGCGCACTCGAGAACCTGGGCTTCGACCTCGGCCGGTCCACCATCCAGCGCATCCTCACCGAGCATGGCATCGAACCCGCTCCGCTCCGGGGAAGGACGATGCCCTGGAAGACATTTCCTCCGTCGGCCGCATCGAGCGACGCGAAAGGCTCGGTGGCATCCTCTCCTTCTACGAGCGAAACGCCGCGTGAGCCGTCGCGGTCGAGAATTGGGAGACTACGAGGTGCATGCGTCGATCTCGGTCTCGGCTTCGACCGAACGTCATGTGGCCCA
>CALFNG010000370.1 GCA_937902985.1 uncultured Myxococcales bacterium | reverse complement strand
GTCTCGACGCCCGCCGTGCTCGCCGGACGGGAAGTCCGGCTGCGCGCGGCGACCGCCGAGCCGAACCCGTTCCGCCTAGCCGTCGCTCGCTCTAGTTTTCCACGGGCGGAGGGCCCACCCACGCCGGATGAAACTCGCGATCGGCGGCCCAACGATTTCGATACGTTGGCCCGCGGTTTCTTCCTAGCTATAGCGTAGCTAGACGCGGGTCATGGCGACGTCCAGGCGATCCACTTCACCCGGACCCCGCTGCCCTCGGCCACGGCGCTCACCGCGTCGCCCCTGCGAATGCACACGGGACCGTGCTCGCCAAGAACGCCCTCTGCCGCCGCCGCATGCATTTCGGCGAGCACCCCTCCGTCCGCGTCGAGCAGTCGGGCGGTCACCGGGCTGGACGACTCGAACGCGACCCGGACGCATGCGTCGTGGCTCGCGGCGCGAACGAGCTCGACGCGCTCGCCGCCGGTCTCGCGTTCGGCCGCCTGGTGCAACCCGGGGGCGACGACCGTCGCCCGCCCCTCGAGGGAGACGAAGCTCCTGTCGCCGCCGCCGGAGGCTCCGCCGCCGCCGTCGGCGGCGTCCGCTCGGCTGTTCCGCCTGAGGCGCTGCGCGTCGTCCGCGCGTCCCTTCACCGTGGCCGCCCCGCAGGCGCACGCGAGCAAGAGGAACGCGACGGCTTCACGCACGCGACGCGCTCGTTCCGCCGGTTCCACTTCCGCCGGTCCCGCCTCCGCTGGTCGCGCTTCCGCTCGCCGGCTTGGTGCCGCTGGGCGTGGAACGGACCGCCGCCTTTTCCTCGACCGCGTCCATCCGGCAGCTGCCCTGGAATTCGACGCCGCGATCGATGAACAGGGAAGGGGAGTGGAGATTTCCGACCATCTTGCCCGGGGCATGGATCTCGATCGAGTTCTTCGCGCGGATGTTCCCGTGAACGATTCCGCCCCGGACGATGACGGTTGCGACCTCGATCTCGGCGTGGACTTCCGCGCCATCACCGATGACGAGCGTGTCTTCGCTCAGGATTTCGCCCTTGAAGACCCCGTCGATTCGTACGCGTCCCTCGAAGTGGAGCTTCCCCTCGAACTGAGTGCCGCGCCCGAGCAAGGCGGTGATCTCCGTGGCCGGGAGCTGCTGTTCCATGCGTGGGGCCTACCAGGCCGCGGCCCGGTCGGGCAACTGTCGGGCGCGCGCGGCCGCGCTGAGCGCCTTGACCGCCGATCTCGGCCGGCTGCATCCTGCTGGCAGGCCGGAAGTGCGTCGCCCTCCTTTGCCCCCGACGGTACCGCTCTGCGCTGCGATCCTGGCAGGCCTGACCACCCTCGCAGCCGCCGGCGACGCGCACGCCCAGGAAGTCGGCCCGGCACGCGAAGAGCTCAGCTCGGGGCTGCATCGCCGAACCACCGACAAGGAGCAGGGAGAGAACCCGTTCCGGGGCTCGGCGCTCGTCTTCGAGCAGAGCATGACGACGCAGACGACGCAGCTGCAGCCGTCGGCCGAGCAGTCGTACGTGCCCCTCTACGAGCTATGGCTGAGTTTTCGCCCGCGGTACTACTTCAACGAGCACTGGAGCCTGCGCGGGCGCTTCGACTACACGAAGGAGCTCACGAACAACCAGCCGACCACTTATTACCGCGAAGACGTCTTCGGCGACGTCTGGACCGACCTCGTTTACGGCGCCAAGCTCGACGCGCTCTGGCCGGGCACGCGCGTGAGCATCGGCCCTCGCGCGCTCTTGCCGACGTCCAAGGTCAGCCAGGGCAACGGCACCTACGTGACCCTCGGGGCGACCGCAGGCGCGCTTCACAGGTTCGAGATCCACGGCGACGGCGCGCCCGCCCTCAACGAGTTTCACGCGGGCGTGAGCTTGACGTACCTGCATCCGTTCACCAAGGCGACGACGCCGACGTCGTACGGCAACTTCGCCTACGCGCGCCAGGACGTGGGCGACGACGACCACTCAATCTTGAGCGACCAGCTGCAGGGGCAGACGCTCGTCAATCATAACCTGTGGGCGGTCTTCGACACCGGGCTCCAGATCACGCCACGCTTGTCGGTCACGGTCGACGCCGTGATCATCAATCAGTGGCACTACAAGCCCACGAGCACAGGGGTCACGATCGGCACCGGCGCCGTGAGCCCCGCACCGGTCGACGACCACCAGTACGCTCAGAACATCTGGCTCCTCGGCGGCATCGACTACCTGCTCTTCGACGAGCTCGACCTCACGATCGGCTACTACAACCTCGCGAACGACCTCGGGCCCGACGGGCAGCATCGTGGGCTCTTCAGCTCGAACAACGTCTGGTGGAGCCCGGATGCCCGGCTCTTCTTCGACATTACGGCCAATCTCGACGTGCTCTTCGATGACGCCGACCACCATCGCTACTCGCAGCCGGCCGGTGAGCTCGCTCGGGCGCGCCACATCGCCGACCTGGGCGAACAGCGCGAACGCGGACGCGAACAAGGAAAGTAGCCAAGTTGGAGCGCTGCCGCGCGTCGTGCTCTACTTTCATTCATGGCGATCTCGGCTTCTGCAGGGTTGCTTGCCATCGCTGTCGCCTCGGGCGCGTTCGTCAATCTCACCCTGCTGACGCCCCCCGTCGCGCTCGCGCAGGCGTCCGTGGCGCGGCCGGCGGCTGCGAACGCGAGAGCGCGCGCCTCGAGCGACGCACGCGCGGGCGCGGTCATGGCGGGCTTCGAGACGCTCGCAGACGGGTCGAGCCGGCTCTTCATCGAGCTCTCGAAGCCGGTGGCCTACGACACGAAAGCCGCGCGCGGGTCGGTCACGTACGTCCTCAAGGAAACGCACGTCCTCCGGCGCAACAACACCAACCCGCTCGTGACGGTGCACTTCAACACGCCCGTGACCACCGCTCGCCTGGTTCCGCACGGACACGACCTCTGGTTCGTCGTCGAGCTCCGCGCCGACGTGCAGCCCACGGTCTCGATGGACGCCGGCAAGGACGGGAGCGCCGTGATGCGAATCGAGCTCCCCAAGGGCGCCTATCTGCCCGGGTCGGCCGCGGCCCCCGCGGCCTCTTCGCAGGCCGACCCGCCGGCGACGCCGAAGGGCGCGCCGGCCTCCGAGAACGCCCCCGCGCGCTGACGCCGCGCTCGCGATCGTGAGCGCGGGCGTGACCGCCCGGCGGCGCACGATGCGGACCGGGCTCGCCCTCGCGGCGTCGGCCGCGATGAGCACGTTGAGCACCAGCGGCGTCGTACGGGCGCAAACGATTGCCGCTCCCGGTCCGGCCGCTCTAGATGCTGCGGGTCCGGCGGCCACGGATCCCGGCCCGCTCCCCGTCGGGTTCGGGGCCGACGAGTTACAGCTGGACGCGCACTCCCAGGCCCTCGATGCGGTGGGGCACGTGCGCGTTGACGAGCCGCCGTTCCACCTGACGAGCGACGCGCTCACGCTCCGCCGCGTCTCGATCGGCATGCTCCTCGAGGGGCACGGGACCGTCGCGTTCTGCCCGTGCCTGGGTGCGCCGCTGGCCATCCGCTTCGCCGGAGCCACTCTGGCCCCTCCACACGACCTGATCTTGAAGGACCCGATCCTCGAAGTCTTCGGGGTCCCCGTGGCGTGGGCCCCCGCATTCTGGCTGCGCTCGCCGGGACGCATCGGGCTTCTGCCTCCGGATCTCGCCTGGCGCGGAGGGGACGGACTCTTCGCGGGTGGGGGCGTTCACGTTCCGTGGACGCAAGGCGATCTGGTTCGCGGGCTCGACCTCCATGGGGGCGGCTACGTCGACGGCGGCGTCGCGGTCGAAGCGTCGCTGCGCACGACAGCCACCGAGACGCACGTGCGGTGGGACCGCCTCCACGGAGACGATGGCGTCGCGATCGCCGCGCACGGAGCGACGGCCATCGCCAACGGCGACCGCACCGACTCGGTCGCGTGGGACGTCGACGCCCTGCGGGGCGGACGGGCGGTCGCGGCGACGACCGACGTCGACGCCGCGGCCCGCCCTTTCGACCGGGCGGCGGCTCAAGCCGCATGGCGCCCGGACGGCTGGACGCTCGGTGCCGGAGTGCGCACGGTCGCGCTCCGCGGAAGCGCGGTGCTCGATGCCGGTGTCGGCGGCCCGGTGGTGCTGCTTCGCCGCGCGGACGCTCTCGGGCGGGCCGGAACGTACGACGCGACCTTCGAGGGAGGGGAGCTCGCAGGCAGCGGACTCGGCGCGATGAGCTTCGCCCGGGCCGAAGGGGGCGTGCTCCTCGCGACGCGGCTCGGTGCGCTCGGCGCATCCCTCGCGACGCGGGGCCTCGGCGACTTGGCCGACGACGGCTCTCGCGCCGGGGTCGATGGCGTCGCGCAAGCACGCGCGTCGCTGTCCTTGCCTCTCACGCGCGCGTACGAGTCCGCCGATCCGGACGACCCATGGGCGCACCGCACCGAGCCCCGGGTCGAGGCGTCCGTTCTGGTCGCGCACACTGGCGACGTGCTCGTCGTACCGGCGGGCCGAGGCCTGCCTGACGCGTTTGGCGCGGGGGCGGCCTGGATCGCGGCGACCGGCTGGTCGAACGCGTTCGGTCGCGTCGGCTCGCGCACCGCGGCCGAGGTCGACGCCGTCGCGGGCACCCTGGGAGACGCGACGGGGGTCCGGCCGCTTCTCCGCGGCACCGCGTCAGCCAGCGGTCCATGGGTCGGGGTCCGCGCCGAGGTCGCGCGGATCGTCCCGGTGCCGTCGCTGGACTTCGCCGCCAGGGTCGGGGGCGCGTTCATCGGAACGGCGCGGCTCGGTCCCGCTTCTGGCCTTCACGTCACGGCGCACGCCGCCGAACGAGACGGCGTCGACCCGGTCGTGGCGCGCGCGATCGTCGACGCCCCCTTGGAGGCCGCGAGCGGCTTTCTCTCGACCCCGGGGTGGACCGGCGGCGCGAGGGTCGGCCTTCCCCTCGGCTCGCGCGTCACCACGCGCGGCGGCGCGGACGTCGATCTCACCGCCGGCGATCTCGTCGCCGCCGTGGCCTCTCTCGAGCTTCACGACCCGTGCGGCTGCGTGGTCGTTCGCGCCACTGCCGCGCATCGCATCGGGCGCGACGGCGTCGACGCGTGGATCGCCGTCGACTTGCCGATCCCTAGCGGCGCGAGTCCTTGATGCCCGTCCTTGACGCCCGTCCTTGCCACAATAGCGTCTTGCTCCGGGTGCGCGGTGGTGGTCTCGTGCTCGCCATGAAGGGCGACCCGCGCATCATCGACTTGTTGAACGAGGTTCTGGCTGGCGAGCTCACCGCCATCAACCAGTACTTCTTGCACGCCAAGATGTGCCTCAACTGGGGCTACAAGCACCTCGGAAAAGAGATCTACAAGGAGTCCATCGACGAGATGAAGCACGCCGACAAGCTCGTCGAGCGCATCCTCTTCCTCGACGGGCTGCCGAACCTGCAGAAGCTCAACAAGCTGACGATCGGCCAGAACGTGGTCGAGATCCTGAAGAGCGATCTCGCTCTCGAGTCGGGCACCGTTCCCCGGTTGAACAAGGGTATCCAGCTGTGTCGCGATGTGGGCGACAACGGCAGTGAAGAGCTCCTCGCCTACATCCTCGTCGAGTCCGAGCACCATGTCGACTGGCTCGAGTCCCAGGTCGAGCTCGTCAATCAGGTGGGCGACGCGCATTACTTGGCCCAGCAGATACGAGATTGAACAAATTATTTGGTCTTAGTTCCAATGGGTTAGCCCCAGTCGTTTCGAAAAAGTGTCGCGTGCCCTGGACGTTGAAAACGAAGTTCATTATCTTTAGTCCCGAGGGCCACGATGTTCGTCTGCATTTGCCGCGCGGTTACGGAGCAAGAGGTCAAGGCGGCGATTGAGGAGGGGGCGACCTCGGTCCAGGCCGTCACCCGGTCGTGCTGCGCCGGCGACGACTGCGGAGCCTGCCGGGGCGCGATCGAAGACATGATCGAAGACCGCTGGGGCGACTGCAGCCGCCATCTGACCGTGCTCAGCGAGGCGGGCGAGGGTCCGCGTCGGCGGGAGCGGGCGGCGTAGCCCCGCAGAGTCGCTCGACCAAGTAAGACGCGACGTCCCCCGGCTTGGTGCCGGTGCCGAACCCCGCATCGAACCCGAGATCGAGGGCGGTCTGATGGTCGACCCGCGGGCCGCCGAAGAGCAAGACGACGTCGTCTCGCCAGCCCTGACGCTCGAGGAGCTCGACCAGCGACCGGCCGTTTTCCTTGTGGCAGTTGCGCTGCGTGATGACCTGGCTGACGAGAATGGCGTCGGCACGAACAGCGCGAGCTCGCGCCGCGAGCGTCTCGTTCTCGACCTGCGCTCCGAGGTTGTAGACCTCGAACGCCCGGTAGCTCTCGAGCCCCTTGTCGCCCGCGTAGCCTTTGTAGTTCAGGATCGCGTCGATGCCGACGGTGTGCGCGTCGCTGCCGGTGCAGGCCCCGACGACGACGATCTTGCGGCCAAGCCGGGCTTGCACGCGGTTCTCGATCTCGTCGTGCGAGAGCGGGTCCGTTCGCACCTCGGCCACGTCGATCGAGGCGAAATCGACCTCGTGACGCGACTGCCCGTAGACGACGAAGAACGAAGCGCCCTCCGAGCACGCCTCCATCGTGGCGACGATGGGGTCGGCCAGACCGTGCATCTCGGCGAAGCGCTTGGCCGCTTCTCTCGCGCGCCCGCTCGGGGGCACCGTGAGCACGAACGACATCTGGACCATGCCATCGCCTTCGCGATCCCCGTACGCGCGGAGGGGCGGCTTCGGCGGGATCGGATGCACGGACGTTACCCTGATCGGTAGCACCCATCGGCCGCACGCGCCGCGAACGGCCCGCTCGGGGCTTCGAGCGCGTCAAGCAGCGGGTTCAGGTAGTCGGGGCTCCTCTCGACCACGCCGGCGAACCCTCGCCCGCCCGTACGCGTTCGTTTCACGTCGGCGAAGGCTCCTCGCGCGATCGCTTCCCAGATCGACTCGCTGTTGACCTCGTCGAGAAGAGCGAGCGCCTCGGCCAGGACTTGCTCCGCGCGTCGCGCCACGATGCCGTCGGTCTTGAACTCGATCTCGTCGCCGAGGTGCTTGCACGCGCCGTGGACGTACCGGGTCGCCTTGAGCGCGAGGTAGCGGTCCATGAGGAGCGGGTTCTGGATAGCCTCGCTGAACATCCCGAGCAGCTCGATGGTCTGCTTGGTCGTGACTCCGACGAGGTCGAACATCGCGTCGTGCACGTGCGCGAAGAAGATGTCGCCGGTCTTGTGCTTCGTCGGCGGCATCCACTTGATGGGGTGACGGTCGAAGATCTGACGAATGAGCTGGGCCTGCGCGATTTCGAGCAAGAACGAGTCTTCGACCCAGGGATCGATCTCGTAGGCGTGGCCCAGCCCCATCTGCTCTTCGACGAGCCCGGCCCGAAGCGCGAACGCCTCGTTGATGAACTGGCTCGCGAGCACCGTGTGCGCCTTGTCGACGGCGTTGGCCGTCGTCAGGTAGTTGTCTTCGCCGGTGTTGATGACGATGCCGGCGCGGGCGATGAACCGGCGCGAGACGTACTGGTCGACGAACGTGCGACACATGTTGATGTCTCGAAACAGGATGCCGTACATCGCGTCGTTCAGGAGCATGTCGAGGCGCTCGACCGCCGCCATCCATGCGATCTCGGCCATGCAGAGGCCCGACGAGTAGTTCGTCTGGAGCACGTAGCGGCCGTGCCGCCCGGTGGCCTCGTCGAGTGCCCGGCGAATGATCTTGAAGTTCTCCTGGGTCGCGAAGGTGCCGCCATAGCCCTCGGTCGTCGCGCCGTGAGGGACGTAGTCGAGCAACGACTGCGCGGTGGCGCGGATGACCGCGACGATGTCGGCGCCCGCGGCGGCGGCCGCCTTGGCCTGCACGGCGTCGTCGTAGATGTTGCCGGTGGCGACGATGACGTACTTGAGCGGCGTCGGCCCGGTCGGGACTCGACGTCGAAGGGCGTCGCGCTCCTCGCGAGCGCGGTCGATACGCGCGAGCGCGGCCGCGGTGTGCGGCGCGAGCACGCCGCGCAGGTCGGCTGCGCTCGGCCCGCCTTCGAGGCGGTCGAGGTCCGGCGCGAAGGCCAGACGCTCGGCGGCCTCCTGAATGTCTGAGGCGCCCGCCAGGAGCGCTCGCCCGAGCGGCGTCGCGATCCCGCGCCCGATGAGCCCAGCCTCGCGATAGCGCTCCACCGCCGTGTTCACGAGCGGCGCTCCCTGGTCGTCGATCCCGTCGGCGCCGTATGCCCGAAGGATGGTCCGCTCGACGCCGACCGTGGTGTGTGCGTCGATGTACCGCTGAACGTCGTTCGCGATCTCGCCAGCGAGCGCACGGCATCGAGCCACCTTGCCGAGATCCATGGGAACCGTGGCCATCGCGCGTTTTCCCTCGATACCTGGAGAATAGGCTACTCCGGGGGCCGGGTCGCGCCCTTCGGCGCGTGCTCTCGGCGCGTGCTCTCGGCTCCTTTGGGGCTACGCTGCAAGCCAAGATGCACTTGATCCGCTGGATGGTCGGGGCCGGCCTGGGTTTGCTTCCTCTCGCGGGCGCCGCGCTCGCGGCGTGTGGAACGAACGAGCACGTCAACACCGACGGCGGGGGAGCGGCGGCGGACGCCGGTTCGATCGGGACCGCCGGGCGGCTCTGCGCGGACGCGTCGGCGTGCGGCGCGAGCGCCTTCTGCATGCTCCTGAGCGACAATTCGATGAACGCGGTGGGCCTCTGCTCGTCCGGGTGCAGCGCCAGCGCGGAGTGCGGCGACCAGGGCGTTTGCGTCCCCGAACCCAAGGCGGCCGACGGTGGCCCCTCGCCCCTCGGCAGCCCAGGGGCCTGTTTTCGCGCCTGCTCGGCGCCCGCGGACTGCTCCGGCGGGATCCCGTGCATCTGGCAGGCGCCCCTCGACGCGGCGGTCTGTCAGCCGCTCCCCACCTCGTTCTGCCACGACATCGGCGGGGCCAATGCCTGCAACCAGTGCCTGGGCGCCCACTGCTGCGCGGAGGTCACGGCGTGCGCCGAAGACATCGCGTGTGCCAAGGGGGAAACGAGTCCGGCCCAGACGACCGTGAATGCGTCAGCCAGGGCCCTCGCTGACTGCGCCGGCGACGGGGGCGCGGGCGCCTCGTGCGCGGCGCCGTGCAGCGTAGACGCGTCCGGCGACTAGAAGCCTCTTCTCACGTGTTTGGAAACGATGGCACTATCCCTCGACACCAACGTGAAGGCGTACGTGCGGCAGCACCATCCAGCCAGCAAGGCTATCCGCGAGCACTACGGGTACCTGACGTCCGTCGCGAGGAAGGCCGATCCGCTCGCCCCGATGAGCCAATCGTCGGCGGCGAAGAGTTCGGTGCCTTCATCACGAATCGGAGACACGATTTTCCGGAACAAGCGCATCTCGAGGGGCCTCCTGACTCGACCTCGGACGGTATCGAACTCGCGCGGCGGGGGGCAACGACGCGGCCCCGCGTCGCGCGGCGAGGTGCCGCGCCGCGCTCGCTCAAGAGAAGTCGCGCTTTCGAAAGGCCAGCGCCCCGCCAGCCAGCAGCACCACCGCGTAGAACGCGGCGTGCAGGGCGGCCCACCCGACGTAACCCCAGACCGGGTGGTCGGCGACTTCGCCCAGCAGGAGAGGACGCGGCGGAACATAGAGATGAAGGTTCGGGACGACGCGCGCGATCCCGGCGAACCCGGTCGCGAGGGCCGGGCCGAAGAGCTTCTTTGGCAGGTGCGCCAGCGTGTCGGCCGAACGCCCGACGAGGAACACCATGGCCGTGAACGTTGCGGTGAGAAACGGCGACGAGAACGAAGCGAAGAGGGTGGCCACGGCGGCGACGATGGCGATCTCGCACACCGCGAGGGCGGCGGATGCCGTGACGAGCTGCCGCTCCTCCGGGGCCGTGGAGGCCACGAACCAGGCGACGAGGGCGAGCCCGATCGCCCACGGAATGACGACGAAGACGCGAGCCGTCCGCGACACGCGCCACCACGTGAGCGCGAGAGCCGCGCTCGACCCCGCGGCCAAGGCGCCGACCTTCCACCCGGCCTGCTCGGTCTCGACGGCCAGTATGGCGAGCACCGCTGCGGCCTCGACCAAGACGAACACGAACACGGTGAGCACTGCGCCCACGTACTTGGCGACGAGGTACTCCCAGCGCCGGATGGGTCGCGACAGGATCGGGAAGATGGTCTTGTACTCGAGCTCTCGGTAAAGCGACGTCGAACCGAGAACGATCGCGATGACGACCCCGTACATCGAGAACGAGCCGCTCCCGAGATCGGCGACGACGCGCGCTTCGTTGCCGAGCGAGAGCGCCGCGACGACGAGCGAGTAGGCGCATGTGGCGAGGCTGACCGCGAAGACACCGAGGAGAAGGCGCGCCCGCACGGCCTCGCGGTAGGTGTTGAGGGCGATGGCGACGATTCGCGAGATCAAGCCGAGGCGAGACTACACGCTTTTTTGGCGGCTGAGTCGCCGGGCCGACGCCTGCGCCTCTCGCGGTGCAGCGCGTCACGGCTCTGCGCCTGAGCCGCGAGGGGCGGCGAGTCACTCGAGTCACTTGACGACGACGAGGCGGACGCGCGGCCCGATCGACACGGCGAGATCGCCGCGCGTCTCGTGCAGGTCGCCGTCGATCATGTAGCGCATGCGGCCGTCTGCGCTGCGGACGACCATGCGGCTGGTGACGGCGTCGTAGGTCTTTCCGGAGCGCATCGGTCGGCTCTTGTGAATCCGGGGCAGCTCCTTAACGAATGCGACCGGCGAGGCGTGAATGCCGAGCACCTGAAAGGTGCCGGGCCGCTCGCCGTAGCGGTAGAACGGTTTGAAGTTCAGTCCGATGTCGGCGATGGTGCCGGCGGCGACGGCCAGGTAGTCGCGCTCGGGCCAGCGCGTTCCATCGTCGAGCTCGACCGAACCACGAAAGGGCTCGGCCATTCGGCGGATGGTCTCTCCGCCGACGAGCGCGCTCCCGATCCCGCGCGCGAGCGTTTGCGCGGCGACGAGGGGCGAGGGCTCACCGTCTCGGTAGTACTCGGCGAGAAAACCATGGACGACGCCGGTGCCGAAGAGGAACCCGAACTTGTCGTCGCCCGGCCCGGCGCCAGCGAGCGGCTTGACGCTCATGACGTGCCGGTCGACGCCGGCGAGCGGTGCGATCGCGCGCTGCGCGTAGGCGTGGATCAGGCGACCGAGGAGGCCCTCGGGCTTGCCGTGGCGGATGCCCACGGAGTTCGCGACGGTGTTCATCGTGCCCCCGCGGAGGAGCGCGACGTGAGGCATCGTGTGGCCGCCGTAGACGTTCAGGAACCCCGTCAAGGTCACGTGTCCGGTGCCGTCGCCTCCGCTGATGGCGAGGACGTCGATGTCCACGCGTCGAAAGTCTTCGGCGATCCGGTAGAGCTCTTCGACCGAGCCCGCCGTTCGAAGCACGCCGTGATCGCCCAGGCGTCGCGCGAGTCGGTTGGCTGCGCCGGGGTCGCGCAAATTCCTGCGGCTCTTCGGGTTGAGAACGACGCCGATCCCGGACATGAATGGGGGCCCAGAGTGACGCGTGCGCTCGACCGCCGTCAACGGCTGCTTATGATAAGGGCGTCCAATGCCGTCTTCTCCCTTGCCCGAGCTTCAAGTCGAAGCCGCGCGTCGCGCCGTGCTGGCGATCCCGAGCCCGGAGCTCGCCGGCCTCGTGGTCACCGGCGTCGATCGCGTTTCCTGGTTGAACGGCCTCGTCACCTGCGATCTGGCGGGGTGGGGGGCGGATCCCGCGGGGGAGGCTCGTTATGCGCTCCTCGTGGCCCGGAGCGGTCGCGTCCTCGCCGACCCGATTCTGATCGCCGACGGCGAGCGCGTGATCGCGGCCCTCGCGGCGAGCCTCGTCGACCGGCTGCGTGAACACCTCGATCATTATCTCGTCATGGAAGACGCCGAGGTGGCTCCGGGGGCCGAGGCCTTCGAGATCTGGATGGTCCACGGCCCGGCGTCTCCGGGGGTGCTCTCGGCGGCCCGTCGAGCCGGCGCGGCGGCCGGCTCGCTCGATCGCACGGGTCTCGGGGGCGGCGGGATCATTCTCGCGCCAGTCGCGCAGGCCTCGGCGGTCCGCGCCGCGATCGAGTCGGCGGTGCGCGAGGTGGGCGGTCTCGTGGGGGACGCCGCGGGGTGGGAGGCGCTGCGTCTCGAACGAGGGGTCGCGCGGTTCGGCGTCGACTTCGACGAAAAGACCTATCCGCAAGAGGCGTCGCTCGAGAAGGCCGCGGTGAGCTTCAACAAGGGCTGCTACCTCGGCCAAGAAGTGGTGTGCATGCTCGAGATGCGCGGCCATGTGAAGCGCAAGCTGGTCTCCATCGTGCTCGACGCGACGGGGGCCGGCGAGCGCCCAGGGGCCGCCGTTGCCGACGAGACGGGGGCCGCTGTGGGCGAGATCACGAGCCTCGCGCTGTCGCCCACGCTCGGCGTACCCGTCGGCTTCGCGATGCTCAAACGCGCGCAGGCCGTAGAGGGCGCGCGCATCGTGGTCGGCGGGGCCGGAGGCGCCAACGCGACGGTGGTCGCGCGGCCCGCCTGAGGGTATGACGCCCCCGATATGACTCCACGCGTGACGCTCCGATCCATCGTCGCCGTCGCGGCCACGGCCTCCGTTTCACTGGCTTCCGCGGGTTGCGTATCGCAGGTCGTCTACGACCGGGCCGTGGCCGACGCGACCAAGGCGCAGGCCGAGGCCGACGCGAAGCAGAAAGACGCGGCGGTTCAGATTCTCGCCCTCCAGCAGCAGGTCGCCGCCGCCGAGGCGACGACCCAGGACCGCGACGCGAAGCTGAGCGAGCTCTCCACTTCGAGCCACAACCTCCAGGCGCAGCTCGACGAGGCAACCGCGATCAATCAGCAGCTGCGCGGCGAGCTCGAACGGCTTGGAAAAGACGTCGACAAGGTGCTCGCGGATCGCGGCACGCTGGCAAAAGCTCTCGATGACGCGAAGGCGCGCCTCGACGAGCTACGCAAAGCGCAAGCCGCGGCCGAGACGCGAACGCAACTCTTTCGCGACCTCGAGCACCGCTTCAAGCCCCTGGTCGATGCGGGCCAGGTGCGCGTCGAGACCCGCGGCAACCGCCTCGTCATGAACGTGAAGGGCGATCTCCTGTTCGACGCCGGGCACGCCGAGCTGCGTCCCGCGGGCAAGGGAGCGCTGATGGAGATTGCCCGCGCGATGGAGACGGAGCCGCAGTCCACCGCGCCGCGTCGCTTCCTCGTGACCTCGAGCGTCGATGACGAGCCCCTCAAGTCGAAGCACTACGAGTCGGTGTGGGACCTGACGACCGCGCGCGCCGTGACGGTCGTGAGGTACCTCGTCTCGCTCGGGGTCCCGGCGACGGCGCTCACCGCGGCTGGCGCAGGCGCGTTCGATCCGATCGCGGCCAACGACAGCGCCGACGACCGGGCGCGCAATCGCCGCGTCGAGATCTCCCTGCTCAGCAGTCCCGACGAAGGCGCACCCGCACAGCCGGCTCCTCAGCCGGTCAGGTGACTCACTTCGCTGGCACCGGAGGCAACGCCTCCCACCGAAGGGACTCGCCGACCTCGTTCGAGATCTTCTTGGCGAGCCAGGGCCGCTGGATTGGCATGATGAAGAGCCCGGCGCCGCTGTCGTCGCGGCCGCCGGTCGCCGCGGCCCCGAGCTTCCGCTTGCCGGTCGAGAAGAACGCTACGAGCCGCCCGTCGGGGCTGCACGCCGCGTAAGTGTTCGCGCCTTCGTGCTGCGTGAGGCGCTTCAGGCCGCCGCCGCCGCTGTCGGTCGCGATGATGTCGGCGCCGGCGCCCACGCCCACGGTGTAAACGATCAGAAGGCCCTGCGGCGTGTCGCAGAACACCGGCGCGCTCGCCATGAAGCCCGGCGGCGAGATGGCCTTTTCACCGACGAAGATTCGCTGCACGGGCGTGCCCGCGACGTACGCGATCTTGTCCATCGGTCCGAAGGCGGGATGGTTCGCGAGGGGCGCGGTCGTCATGGGCTGGAGCTTGTCGCGAGCGCCGTACCAGAGCTTGCTCTGCCCGGCGTCCATCACCGTGAGGGCCATGCGCGAGTGGTCCGCGCTGAACGCGAGACCCATGATCGAGCCCGGCACGTTGATGGGCACCGGCGTGGCGTTCGGCCCTTGCACGACCCGGAACGGGGAGTAGTCGTCGGACAGGGCGTAGAACACCTGCCCGCCGGGCCCGAACGACGGCGATAGCGCGGTCGCGCTGTCTGGACCGATGGCGCGAAGGTCGAATCCGTCGGAGTCGATCGTGAAGACACGGCGCCAGCGCCCGACCTTCTCGGCGTAGGTCATCTGGCTCGCGAAGCCCCCCGGGTGACCCGTCAGCGCCCCGAGGAGCAGGTCGACCAGGCGGTGCGAGGCGGCGCGCACCTCGGTCGTCGCGGTCGGGACGACGGCGCGAAACGAAGGCTTCGGGTCGGCGGCAGCGCCGGCAGCGTCCACGGGTGCCGCGGTCGCTCGCGACTTCTGCGCCGCAGCCTGGGCGGCGGTCGGCGTCACAAACGCTTCGCCGACGAGCTCCGTCTTGGTCGAATCGGTCGCGGCGGGCTGCGAGAAGATCCGGAGGACGTACTCGGCCCCCTTGGCGCGCCAGGCGCCGAGGTCGAGCGGCGTCGTGTGCGTGAACGGCCCGGGCGGCGCCGCGTCTTCGCTGAGGACCTCGAACTGTCCGCTGAGCTCCATGTCGTGACGGACGACCAGGTTCACGAGGCTGTCGGCCGACCCGGTCGGAACGATGGGCACGACCGCCATCTTCGGTAGCGGTGGCAGTCCGTCGGACGCGGACCCGTTCACATCGACGGTGCCGAGGATGCTCTCGTCGGGTGCGACCTGCCCGTCGGGCGTGTCGGCGCGGGCCACGTGGGGTCGAGCGATCGGCGCGACCGCGAGCGGGAGGACGATCAGCAGCAGTCGGCGTGGGATCATGGAACGGCTTGAAACGGCTTGGTTGTGCGGTGGTCAGGGGGCGTCGAATGGCGTCATTCGCAGAGCTTCTGCAGGGTGCATTGAAAGCTGAACGCTTGCGACTTGGCCAACATCTCGGGGTACATCGGCGGTGGTGCCGGAAGCTCGGTTCCGCTCGACTGGATGCGGGCGAGGGTGGCCTCGACCTCGGCGTCGAAGGTCGCGTCGCCGCTCGGCTTCGCGAGCGAATAGCCGGTCACCCTGCGGTCCGCCACGGTCACTGTGGCGAGGGCGTGGAGCGTCTTCAGCTTGTCGAACGGGATTTTGCCTTTGATGTTGAAGCGCGATGCGAACCACGCGGCGAGCTGCGCCTTGTACATGTCGGCGGCGCGGGCCTTCAGCGGGTCGGTCTCGGTTCCGTTCTCGGCCCCCTGTTCGGAGCCCAGCGTCGACGCGACCGGCGCGGCGGAGCTCGAGCCCTCGGGCGCGGCGGCCGCCGTGGTCATGGGCTCGGCCTTGCCGGCGTCGACGACGGGATTCGCGGCCGAGGCGCTCGTCTTCGGGATCGCCTCGAGGGTCTTCGCGGCCTGCGGCGAGGGCGCCGGCGCTTGCGGCTGGTTCTTGGCCGCGACCGGCTGCTTGCGCTGCCATTGCGAGGGCAGCTTCGTCGGGTTCTTGGTGCCGAGCTTGAGGACGGGCGTGATCGACACGGAGATCGGCTGCGAGTTCTCGTTCGAGATATCGGCTTCGATGAGCTTGGGGGACGGCAGAGAAAAGACGGCGACGAAGACGAGCTGGGCCAGCAGCGCCGCGGCGAAGGCGATGGTCAGGTCTTGCGCGTCGAAGTTGCGCCGCGCCCCGGCGCTCACGGTTTGAGCTCTTCGGGATCGACCAGCAAGTTGAGAGAAGTGACCCCCGCGACGCGCGCGGCGGCAACGGCGCGCGCAACCACCCCGTAGCGCGCGTCCTTGTCGGCGCGGATGTAGAGCTCGTGCTCTCTCTGCACGCGCGGGTTCTGGAGCAATGCCTTTTCGATGTCGGCGGTGACGTCGTCTTCACCGAAGAGGATCTTCTCTTCCTTGGTGATCGAGACGATGAGCTTCGCGTCTTTGACGGGCGTGTTCGTCGCCTGCACTTCGGGGAGATCGATGTGCAGCCCGGAGGTCAGGAGCGGCGCCGCCACCATGAACACGATGAGGAGCACGAGCATCACGTCGACCATGGGCGTGACGTTGATGTCCCGCATGGCCCCGCCGCCGCGCTTGCCCGTCGAGAGCGCCATGCTTTCCGCTCCCCCTCAGCCGCGCGGGCGACCGCTGCTGGGCCGAACGGAGGCGACGAGCGGAATGGCGGGGTCCATCGAGGGCGTGGTCTCGGTGACGAGCGCGACCCATTCGGCGGCGGCGGTCTCGAGCTCGGCGACGAAGTCACCGACGCTCTTGTCGATCCAGTTGTAAAAGAACACGGCCGGAATGGCGGCCGCCAGCCCGATGGCTGTGGTGATGAGGGCCTCGCCGATGGCCGGCGCCACGACCGGGAGGCTGGCGGACTTCGCGGCGCCGATGCGGATGAACGCGTCCATGATCCCGTAGACGGTGCCGAAGAGGCCGATGAAGGGAGCGCCCGCGGCGATGAAGGCGAGCAGCCACATGAGCGCACGCGCGCTCTGCCCTTCGGCCAGGATCACCCGGTCGGCAACGGCCCGCAGTCGCTCGGCCTGAGCCCCCGCGCCGCGTGCATAGAGCTCGGCCACCACCCGCGCGCCGGGTGCGCGATGGGACCCCGCGACCTCGAACAGCTCGCGGGGCGAGCCCACGTGCCGCGCCCGCCGGTCGAAGTTGCCCTCGGTCGAGCGCAAGCGCGCGAGCTGGAGCATCTTCAAGACGGCGATGATCCAGACGAGCAGCGAGCACCCGAGGAGGAGGCCGATCGTGATCTTCACGGGCCACGCGGCGTTCTGAAAGAGGCCGACGAGATCGAGCTTCACCGTCGGCGTCGCATCGGCCGGCGAGGCCCCTTCGACAGCCGCTTGAACGGCATAAGCAGCGGAGAGTGCAATCATCGGACGGTGTTCGTCCGGCTATTGGCCGAGCATCAGATCGACGCGTCGGTCGCGCGCCCAGCTCGGGTCGTCGCTGCCGGTGGCATCCATGGCGCCGCGCGAGGTCGACTCGGTCTTCGACTTGTCCATGCCCTTCGAGCGCATATAGCCGGCGACGGAGTCGGCGCGGGACTGGCCGAGCGTCATGTTGTAATCGCTGTCGCCGCGCGGATCGGCGTGGCCGACGAGCTTCAGGGTGCGGCCCTTGAGCGGCCCGGTCGTGAAGCAGGTGATGACCTGCTGGAGGACCTTCGAGTCCTCGGCGCGGATGTTGGATGAGTCGAAGGCGAAGTACGCGTCCGGCTCGTTGATTCCGCAGGCCTTCACGATCTCGTCCGAGATGCGGACGGCGCTCGCGGTGGGTGAGTCGGGAGCCTTGTCGGGCAGGCGACTCGAGGGAGCGGCCGCCGGGGGGGGTACGGGCTCGGGCGTCTTCGGGGTCGGCGGGTCGCCGCCGCAAGCGACAACCGCAGCGAGCGCGAGAACAGCGACCGAGCCTGCGGAGCGCAGCGCGAACGCACGGTTCAAAGAAGCAAACGGGACTCTCATCGGTTCCTCCAGAAGTTCACGATAACGGCCCAACGGCTCGGGACGGCTTAATCTTGCTTCGCGGCTACCGTCAAGCCTGACACGATCCTCAGATCCTACGCTCGAGTTTGAAGCGGCGTCCCGGTCCTTCGCCCTCTACACCGTCTAGGGGCGTCACGCGCAGCATCTCGAGCGCAATCTCGCGGACCCGGCCGTCTTTGGGGATGCGCAGATGCAGGCGGTCGCCATCGCTCTTGATGACTTCGCAACGGCCGAAGGCGAAGTGGTCGACGAAGTCGCCCGGCTCGGGGGTTGGCTGGTCGACGTCGACGTCGGCGCGAACGGGGCGAGGGACGGGGACCGGCACCGCTTGCGACGTGGCGGAGCGGGCTCCACCTGGGGCCCCTCGATCGCTTTGGGCGCTCGCGCTGGCAGCCGCCGACCACGTCGTTGCCGAGGCGGCCGGGCTCGCGCGAGGCGTCGCAGCCGCCGGGGCTCGGGGCACGGCGGGCACCGCGGGCACCGTGGCGGCCGGAGTGGAAGGCGAGTCGACGAGCGAGACGCCGGCGACAGGATCGAGGCTTCGATCGAGGGCGAGGTCTTCGAACACCGTCACCAGCGCCTCGAGCGCGATCGTGCGGGCGCTCGCGATCTCGCCGGCGATCGTCTCGAGGCCGCGATCGCTCTCGCGCGCGAGCACCGCGCGAAGCGAGAAGGCGGGCGCGCCGCCGACGAGACCGATGCTGCTCTCGAGGGAGAGCACGTGAACGAGGCCTGCGATCCGGCGAGGTTCGCCGAGGCGACCGAGCGCGCTGTCGAACGCGCTGAGCTCGACGTCGGCGAGCACGCCGCTGGCGCGCAGCCACCCGCTCGTGACGCGCTCCTGGCGCAGGCCGGCGACGAGCGCCGAAGGCAACGACTCTCCCGCGGTCACTCGGAGGACGAGGTGCCTCGATCGCTCGCTCCTGTGGACACGAACGCTCATGGATTCTCCTGGGGGCTGGGGAGGGTCGCGACCGGGCAGCCATCGGGCGTGCCGGGCGCAGGAGTTCGGGGGCAGCGGTCCGTCACGTCGAGGATGCCGTCGCCGTCGGTGTCGCGGGAAAGAGGTGCCCAGCGGACGCCGACGGTAAACCGGAAGCGCGGTGATGTGAGCTCGGGATCGCTTCCCCCGATGGGAATCGCACTCCCTCCGCCGAACTGGAGCGCGAGATCGCCGCCGCGAATGGGCGCGGTGCGCACGGAGAGCTGCCACTCCGCGGGCGAGACCGAATCGAGGTTCGCCGCGTCCCCCGTCAGCGACGGCAAGGCCCAGGCTTCGAGGGTCGCGGTGAGGAGCTGGCGCGGGAGGAAGTCGTATCCGACGCCCAGCGCAGTCACGATCTGCGTCCCGATGCGCGCTCCGAGCAGCTGGGTGATGGGCCGCACCCGCGCTCCGACCTCGGCGCCGAGCGACCATCGAGCGTGACGGAGATCCGCCGCCACGCTGGGCACGAATACGCCCGCGCCGTCGCTCGCGAACTGATCGTGATCTCCTGTGGGTGCGCTCACTTCGAGGCGGGCGCTGAGCCCGAAGGTGCCGCGGCTGCCGAAGGCCGAGTCGCCGGAAACGTCGGGGTCGATGCGCAGATGAGGCACGAGCGCGTAGGCGAGCCCGAAGCGAAGATCGCGCACCGCCGTGTCATGCAGATCCGAGCCCCCCGTGATGGGCTGGAGACCCGTGCCGCCCTGGCCGAACGTCAGTGGAAGGGCGAGATCGAGCTCGAGGCGGTCGGTGGCGCCATAGGACCAGAGGAACGTAGCGTTGACCTGGTCGTTCACGGCGTACTGGGAGCTGCCGCCGGCGCCGGGCGCGGGAACCTGGATCACGATGGGACGCGACAGATAGCTCGTGACCAGACCGAACCCGAGCTGGCCCCGCGCCACGGTGTCCGTCGATCCGACGGCCGCGAAGGTCGCAGGACCCGCGTGGGGCCAGAGGGTGTCGTCATTGATGCATGGGCTCACGGGCCCCGCGCATTCGGTCGCGTGCGCCGAAACGCCGCGCGCCGACCACGATAGGGCACAAATGAAAGCGAAAGCCGCGATGCGGGGGCGCATCGGCGCGGGACCTTACACCAATGACAGGAGAACGCGCGTGCTAAAGGGCCCGCGTGGAAATCTGCCCGGCCGACCCGTATTTCGTGCTGGCGCTCGGTAGCGCGTCACCGCGGCGGCGGGAGCTGCTCGCCATGCTCGGCGTCCCGTTCGTGGTCACGAGCGCCGAGGCCGACGAGACGGTCGTGCCCGGCGAGGCCCCTCTCGATTACGTCGAGCGGGTCACACGGGCAAAGCTCGAGGCGGTGCGCCGGAAGGACCTCGGGGCGGCGAAAGGCGTGCTCGTGGCCGACACGATCGTCGTCGCGCCCGACGGCGGGCTCCTCGGCAAGCCATGCGACGACGACGAGGCGCGCGGGATGCTCGAGCGGCTCGCGGGCGCGACGCACCAGGTGTCGACGCGCTTCGCCCTGGCGGCGCCCGATCCGCGCGCGGACCTCGCGCATGCCCAGACGGTCACCACGCGCGTCACCTTCCGTGCTCTTTCGCCGGGCGAGATCGCGGCATACGTCACGGGCGGCGAAGGGCGAGACAAGGCGGGAGGCTACGCCGTTCAGGGCCGGGCGGCCGTGTTCGTCGAGCGTATCGACGGGAGCTTCACGAGCGTCGTCGGCTTGCCCGTCTGCGAGCTCGTGGTCGCGATGCGCGCGATCGGGTGGCTCGTTTCGCCCTGAACGCGGGGCCCCTTCAACGCCGCCAAACGCCACCGCGCTCCAGTCTCTGCGCCGCCGTGAGCCGGCGATGTACGGCTCCATGCGAATCCCAGAATCCGTATTTGCACTCCGCCCGAGCGCTGAAAGTACAAAGCATTCGCGGACGGTCGCACCGAATTGCGCACGACGCGGGCTCCGAGGGTCGAGGTCGCCGCGGGGCGTGTATTCTCCCGCGCCGTGCGTGACCGCCGCGTCGATGCCCTCGCGATCGCGATCGTGGGCCTCCTTGCGCGGTTCGCCGTGGTCGTCTGGGCGCGCGCGCGCTTCCCCGCCGTCGAGGACGGGCACTATTACGACGTGCTGGCTCGCCGGATCGCCGGTGGCGACGGGTACACGTGGCTCTGGCCGGACGGCGCGGTGACCTACGTCGCGCATTATCCCGTTGGCTATCCAGCCCTCGTCGCGGCCGGCTACGCGGCGTTTGGCGCCGCCCCATCCGTGGCGATGGCCACGAACGCCGTCCTCGGCGCCGCCAGCGTCTACGCAATGCACCGCCTCGTCGACGGCGCCGGGATCGCCCGGTGGCGTCCCGCCGGCGCCGCCGTCGCGCTGGCTCTGCACCCGGCACTGGTTCCATACACCGCGGCCCTGATGACTGAGGGGGCGACTGCCGCGCTGCTCGTCATTGCCGCGTCCGTCGCGACGGCGGCGCGCAAGGCCGCGAGAGGGGATCTGCTGCTCGCGACCGCCCTTGGGAGTGCGCGCGCGACCCTCGCGGCCTGGCCATGGATCGCGGCCGCGGGGGGGATAGTAGGTCTGGCGACCCTGGTGCGCCCGCAGTGCCTCGCTCTGGCGCCGGTGCTCGGCGCTCTCGCGGTGCCCCCGCGGGCGTCCCGGCGCGCGCGGCTCGGAGCGATGGCCGCGCTGGTCGCGGTCGCGATCGCGTGCGTCGTGCCGTGGACGATCCGTAACTGCGAGCGCATGAACCGCTGCGCGCTCGTCAGCGTCAACGGCGGGTGGAATCTCCTCATCGGCGCCACGACGCGCAGCGGCGCGTGGCAGCCGATGCCCGTGCCCGCAGAGTGCGCGACCGTCTGGGACGAGGCAGGCAAGGACGCATGCTTCGAGCGGGCGGCATGGCGTGAGATCGAGCGAGCGCCGGTCGCGTGGGTGCTCCGCGCACCGGCGAAGCTCGCCGCGACCTTCGACTACTTCGGCGCCGCGCCATGGTACCTCCACGCCAGCAACGCGGACGCGTTCGACGAGCGCGCCAAGACGCGGCTCGGCGCGCTCGAGACGTGCGTCTGCCGGCTCTTTCTCCTTGGCGCGCTCGTCGCTTGCGCGACGCTCGAAGGCGCTCGCCCGTGGTTGCGCAGAGCCGTCACATGCATCGGCGCGCTCGGGGCGCTGACGGTCCATGGCTGGGTCGGGTACGTTGCGCTCCCCGTGATCGTGTCGCTCATGGGGTGGCGCGCGCTCGCGCGGGGCCCCGCGGTCGTCCCGATCGCTGCAGCTGCTGTCGCCGCGACCGCCGCCACCCACGCCGTGTTCTTCGGCGCCGGCCGGTACGGGCTCGTGGTCGCCCCGTTCGTCGCAGCGGTGGCGTTCCTCGCGAGAGCCCCGGCCGCTGCCTGAGTTGCGGTCGGGCGTCCCTCGGTGCACATTGCCGGCGTCGACGCCGCTCGGGCGGTCGCCGGCTCACGCGCGCCCACGCCAACGCGTGGCGCGGGTGGCGGGAGGAAAGTCCGAGCTCCACAGAGCACGATGCCGGGTAACGCCCGGTGGCGGAAACGCCGAGGAGAGTGCAACAGAAAGAAAACCGCCGTCGCTCCTCGCGCTCCGCCAACGCAGGGCGCGAACCGACGGTAAGGGTGAAAGGGCGGGGTAAGAGCCCACCGCGCCCGCGGTAACGCGGGTGGCACGGCAAACCCCATCGGGAGCAAGGCCGCATAGGCAAGCGTCTCGCGAGCGACCCGTTCGCTCGCGAGTGAAGGGCTGCTCGCCCCAGCTTGCGGGTAGGCTGCTCGAGGCGGCGGGTAACCGTCGCCCTAGAGGAATGATCGCCTCCGCGCATCGGGGTGACCCGAGCGCGAGACAGAACTCGGCTTACAGAGCGACGTCGACCCGGCGCCCGAGCACCCCTCGGGCGTTCGGCTTTAAGCCGCCGTCGAGAACTCGCCGCCGTGCGTCTCGAGGTGACGGCGGAGCTTCTGCTTCGCACGCGCCTCGAGCTGGCGGGCGCGCTCGCGCGAGACGCCGAGCCGCCGGCCAATCTCCGCGAGCGAGAGTTCGTCGGCGTGGTCCGCCATCATGCGGACTTCGACGATGAACCGCTCGCGCGGATCGAGCTTCTCGACGGCTTCGCGCACGCAGGCATGCACGGAGGTCGAGCGCTCGCGCGAGAGATACTGTTCCTCTTGCGACGGCCCGATGCCGGGAACGGTGTCGAGGACGGTGGCGGCGCCGTCTTCGAAGACCTTCGCGTCGAGGGAAACGTCGCGCGCCTCGAGCCGGTTCGCCATCAGCGAGATCTTCTCGCTCGTCGTGCCGAAGGTCTCGGCCAAGCGTTCGTTCGCCTCGGTCGCGTCGCTGGTCGAGGCGAGGATCCGCGCCTTTTCGCGCCGGAGCCTGAAGAACACCTTCGAGCGCAGGGGCCCGGCGCCGACGCCGACGATGCTCCAGGCCCGGATCACGTGGTCGAGCACGTAGGCCCGGATCCAGTGCGCCGCGTAGGTGACGAAGCGCGTCCCCCGCGATGGGTCGAATTTCTTCAACGCGATCATGAGGCCGACGTTCCCCTCGGAGATGAGGTCGGCAACGCGCACGCCGTAGCGCCGGTAGCTCAGCGCAATCGCCACGACGTAGCGCAAATTCGCCTCGATGAGCCTCCTTGCCGCATCCTCGTCGCCCTCGACGTCGCGGATACGGCAGGCCAGGTCATACTCGTCTTCGCGCGACAGCGGCGGGATCGCCTGCACTCGCGCGATGTAGTATGGCATGCTCGTTCCGATCGCGGTCCTCACGCCCGGCGAGGGCGCCCGATCGGCGAGCCGAAGAGGCGGATCGTTCGTGTCCTGAGTGAGTAAAGGCATTGGGGCTTCCGGCGTGGCGTCGCAGACCTGCGATGTGCCCTACCGAGCTCCAATGCACACCGCGTGCGCGGCTGAGGGGGACGCCGCCCCCTCGAGCTCGACTACGACTACGCCGAGAACGACGAGCCGCAGCCGCAGGAGCCTTTGGAGTTCGGGTTGTTGAACTTGAAACCCGCTCCGTGAAGCCCCTCGACGTAGTCGATCTCGGTGTTCTCGAGGTACTGGAAGCTCATCGGATCGATGTAGAGCTTCACCCCGTTCGACTCGAACTGCTCGTCCATGTCGCCGATCTTGTCCTCGAAGTAGAGATCGTAGGTGAAGCCAGCGCAGCCTCCGCCGACCACGCGCAGGCGGAGCCCTTGCCCGCCAAGGGCTTCGGACTCGGCGATCTCGCGGACCTTCGTGGCGGCCTTCTCGGTGATCGTGATCATCTCGAAGCACACTATAGGTTCGAGGTGGCGACTTGCCAATGTTAGAGGGGGCGACGCTGGAGGGGGGGGCCGAGCGGGGGG
>CALFNG010000369.1 GCA_937902985.1 uncultured Myxococcales bacterium | reverse complement strand
CGCCCGAGGGAGCGGGGTTGGACGACGTCGTCCGACGATTCGAGCAGGCGTTCGTTCTGCCGGACTGACGGCTATGTATCGCGCGAGCCGCTCAACGCTAGTCGATGTATGCGTGCTGAGAAAGACACCGAGGGCGTGCGTCTGGTCTTTTTGTGCCACAACGCCTTGCAATTCCCATTGCGCCTCTACACGACCCAGGCGGAACGGCAGCTTCGGATTTTCATCAGGGCATGTTACTTGATCCGGCATGCCCCGATCCTCCGGAAAGGTGGAACGTTACGACCCTAGGACCGGACACGAGACGGACAATGAAACCCGACGTCCCTGGTCAGCCCGAGCGCCATGTTCGCTTCGTGGTTGCCGGAGCCTTACCGCGAGCTCGTGGTCACCGCTGTGGGTGGCAGAAGCGTCCCGTCATTCGAAGTGTCGTTTACGTTCACCGCATAGCAGTAGGTGATGAAACCCGTTGCGACCCACGAGATGGAGCCTCGCTCTACGTTGACCGGCACGGGAACCTGCTGCCACACGCCGGGTCCGAGGGTCATCGTGGTCTGCCAGACCTGGACCCCGGAGTTGTCATGAAGGGTCGCGGTCACCACGCTGGTGCTCGTGGAAGCGTCGTTCGCGCAGGCGACATTGGCGCGGTTCTGGGCATCGACCTGGACGCCGACCGAGACCGATTCGCCGGGGGTATCGAACGACGTGTGGATCTGGTCCCCAGCCGTCATCGCGGGAATCGGCGTCGTGTACAACCCGTTCGGACCCTCGACGTAGACCTGTGCCGAGACGACAAACTGGTCGCCGCGATTCGGCGTGGAAGGGTCCGTATAGATCACGAGTCCACCGCCACCGGTATAGCTGAATAGATCCTGCAGCGCATTGTCGAAGGTGACGCTTGAGGTCGCTGGCACCGTGTACGACACGGGTCCCAAGGGGCCGGACGGGGAAAGGAGATAAAAAAGGAGCGCGAGCGTACCGCCGTTCGGGTTGAGCAGGGTCAGGCGGGTCTTGTAATAGGCCCCGAACAGGCCCGAGGCGTTCGCGCACGACGGCAGGACGTATGAGATGCCTGCGCTGTCGGCGAGGGACGGCTCCGCGGCGAGCACTGGCAGGGCAAGGACGAGCGTCAATACGCCGACGACGATTCCATGTCGTTGCATCGCTTCCTCCTCGGATTTGCGGTCTTCTCCGGACGAATCAGCCTCGAGGTGCCGTCAGCGCGAACTAGTGGCGGGCGGCACCGGCACCTTGCTGCCAGCCTTTCGCGCCTCGGAGAGACCGATCGCGATCGCCTGCTTGCGGCTGCGCACACGTGTTCCGGACCCTCCGGATTTGAGCTCGCCGCGCTTCATCTCGTGCAGTGCGCGCTCGACTTTCTCCGAGGCTTTTTCCCCGTAACGCCTGGTCTTCTTGCGTCCAGGCATACGGTCAGGGCTTCGCGCTTCGAGAGCGTATACGGTCAAAGGAGTCCCTGACGGCCTCGCGGGAGTCCGCCCACGACGACCCCGTCCCGGAGTTCCACCCTGCTCTCAGATCCGGCTCGACTTCGTCGAACATGGCCCCTACCCGCGCCTGCTGTTCCAGTAATAGCCGCCGCCTCCGAACAGAAAGAGCAACACGACGATTATGAGGATAGTTCCCATGGTCTTTTCCCTCCCGTCTTGAGATACACAGAGCACGAGCCGTGCCGGTCGCGTAACCGTATCGAAGAGGCGAAAACGGCCGTCAAGCGGCGCTTGCCGTCGTCGCAGCAATCGTTGGTCCGGTAAGGATTTCAGCAGGTTGCAAAACGGGGGCGGTCCGGCCCATACCTTACGGAGGGGCATTCGCTCGCGGGCCGTCATATCTTCGTGCCGCCCGGCGAGCTCGGACTATCGCCTCCGCGTGAGGGCGTCTGGGAGCACAACGCCTGTGCGCTGCACTCGAGGGGACCCGCGAGATCACGACAATACTTGGGATCGCGTGCTGCCGGTACGGATCTTGCTCATACTTATTCCTAAGGAAGTCGGAGTTTCCTTACCTTTTTTCTAAGGAGGTCGAAAATGGACGACAAAGACAGAAATCCCAAGGGCATTGGTTCTCATCCCGTAGGCACAGGCCTCGGAGCCGGCGGTGGCGCCGTCGCAGGCGCGGTGGTCGGCGGAGCGGTGGGTGGTCCGGTTGGAGCGGTGGTCGGGGGAACCGTCGGTGCAGTGGCCGGAGGAGCCGCTGGACGTGCGGCTGGCGAGGCGCTCGATCCCAAAGTCGAGAACGCTTACTGGCGCGAGAACTACCGCAACCGCCCCTACTACCGGGCGGGCAAGGAGTACTCGGTGTACGAGCCCGCGTACCGTTACGGCTGGGAGAGCGCGAACCACACGGACTATCGCGGCCGGAAGTTCCATGAGGTCGAGAACGACCTTGAGCGCGGCTGGGAGAAGGCCAAGGGACAGGCGAAGGAGACCTGGGGCGACATCAAGGACGCAACGCGCGACGCCTGGAACCGAGTCCGCGGCGAGCGCTACTGATTCGAGGCTCGTTTCGACGAAGGGTGTAGGGCCGCAATGGGAATTGCGGCCCGTCCTGGCGCTCGGAGACCAGCGTTTCGCCTCTGCTTTTCCACTCCGCGCACAGACGTCGGCCTACCCCAGCGCCCTTGGCCGATCTTCGTGATTGCCCTTCAGGCTGCTAATCGAACCAGCACTGGCAACATCCGCTCCAGACGGCAAGAACAGGATTAGTCCGCGGCAAGCTCTTCATCCCGCGACGGTTAGGACGAGAAGGTTTGCCCGTTGCCTGCGAATCGCCAAAGCCCGGTAGTCCCTGACCACCGCGCTTTGAGCCATCCACTCGGGGATCCTTCAGGGAAAAGGCCGGTTTCTCGAACCTAAACCGCCGTCCCGACGGAATGCCCCCCGGGCAATTCCCATTGCACCCCTACAGGCTCACGGCTCGTTAGGCCCGCTCCACACCGGAAGAGGCAGCGGGCCATTAAGACCGGGCTTCAGGTGGTAACCGCTGCCTGGTACGATTCCGCACGCTGCATGGAGGGTCCGTTGAAAATCGGAGTGATCGGCGCCGGCGCCGTCGGTTCGGCCTGCCTGTTATCTAGCATCCTGCGCGGCGTCGCGCGCGAGATTGTCGTGGTAAACCGCGACCCTAAGCGGGCAAAGGCCGTGGTGACCGATCTGCAGTACGGTGCAGCGCTCTCTTCGGTCGTCGAGATGCGTGTCGGAGATTACACGGATCTGACCGGCGCGGCACTCGTCATGATTACCGCCGGGATGAATGAAAAAGCCGGCGGAGCGACAGATCGCGGCGATCCGGCAGGCCGGCTCAAGCTGCTCGAGTCGAACGTCGGTATCTACCGGCAAATCCTTCCCGAGATCTTCAGAACGGCACCGAAAGCGGTCATCCTGGTTGTCACCGATCCACCGGACCCGTTGGCCGACTTCGTTCGCACTTTCGGATTCACGCGTGTCCTGAGTACGGGGACGATGCTCGACAGCCTGCGCTTTCGGTTTCACGTGGCCCGGTACCTGAATGTCGCTCCGGCATCTGTGGAAGCTGACGTCCTGGGCGAGCACGGGACGTCGGAAGTCTTCATGTGGTCTTCGGCGCAGGTTGCAGGCGCTCCAGTCTTGGAGGCTCTGCACCAGGCTGATCGCAGCCGTGAGGAGCTCTGTCGCAGCATCGAGCAGGACGTCCGGTACGCCAACATCACGATCATCGAAGGCAATCAGGCCAGCCAGTTCGGCATCGGCATGGTGTCTGCGCGCATCGCGGAGATCGTGTTACGCGACGAGCGACAGGTGATTCCGATTGGATCTTACAACCCCAAGTATGGCGTCACGCTCTCGATGCCGAGCGTACTTGGGCAAACAGGTGTCGTGCAAGTCCTGGAGCCTGCGATGTCCGATGAAGAACGGGAGGCCTTGCAGCGGAGCGCCGAAACGCTGAAGGCGGCTGCGGCACGGATCCAGGGCGGAGACCTGCGCGCGTGACCCAGGCGGTGGGCGGCGCTTCGACGGCCACGTCACTCCGGGTGACCTGAGCGGCGACGTAGTCCTTGACGGCGGCGCGCTCGGCTTCGGGGACGCTTGAAGAAAAGTCTATGTTCCACGCTTGCCTCGGCGCGAGGTCGTACCCGACCGCGCGCGCGAGGTCCTCCAACTTCTTCGCGTCCCTGGCGCTCTGAGAGCCGAGAGTGAGGCCGAAAGGTGGGTGGCGCACAGGAGCGCGGGAAGCGCCGTCGGAGGACTGCCGCCACGCGGCGACCGAGAAGAGCGCATGAAAGGCCCCCGTCCGGCCAGAATGCCCGTCTAGGGGCCGGGATCAAAACGCCTCGGCGGAGACGAGAAAGAGGCAGAATTGCCCCAGTTTCACGCGCCTCAGCCCTCCGGCAATTCCCATTGCGCCCCTACGCTAACGGGAAGAACTTCATCAGACCTGTCTCAGGCCGTCGGCGATGGAGCGGCTCGCCGACCTGAGGGCAGGCACGAGCCCGGCGAGAACGCCGATTCCGACAGCCAGCGCGAAAGCCAGGGTGAGGACCTCCGGGTACACACGGAACGTCGCCGCGAGGGGCAACATCGGGGTCAACATGAGCTGATGTCTCAGAGGAGGCACGGCGACCATGAAGAGAAGGATGCCGAAAACCCCACCGGCGAGCGCGATGAACACGCTCTCGCCGAGGACGAGCGCCAGAATCGTTGATCTCTGAAAGCCGAGCGTGCGGAAGACGGCGATCTCCGTGATCCTTTCGCGCGCGGCCATCGCCATCGTGTTCCCCGCGATCAGGAGGATGACGAAAACGATGACGGCACCGATGGAAGTCATGAGGAGCTTCACGTTCCCGAGCATCGACACCATGCCGTTTCGGAATGCGTTCTCGGTTTCCGTCTTCGTCGGGTAAGGAGAGTTTTCGAACATTGCGTCGATCACGGGTCCGAGGCGCTCCGAGGCGGCGGCGTCCTTCGCCTTGATCCAGATCGTGGAGGCCGAACCTTTGAAAGACGGGAACCGCTCGTCGATGATCCGGCGGTCGAAAAAGAGGGTCGCCGACGTGCCGTTCTCAAGGTAGTAGACGGCTCGGATCGTGAGCTCGAGCGTCATCGGGAAGGTATCTCCGACGAGAACGACCCGGTCTCCCAGCTTCCAGCCATACCTGGCGGCGAGGTTCGTGCCGACGACGCAGCCAGTCCGGTCTTGGCGCCAGGCGCGGGAGGAGCCTTCGACGATCTCGGCGTCGTCGAAGACTTTTAGGAAGGTCTCTGGATCGACGAAGACCCGGGGGAAAGAGTTTCGCGCTCCAGCGTCGCGATATTGGCCGCCGAAGAAGTTGAAGTCGGAGACAGCCTCGACTCCGGGGAGCTGCCGGACCTTCTCCTCGTAGGTCGTCGGCAGGATGCTTGCCAGGGAGACGCGGTGACGCACGACGAGCCGGAACGACCCGTGCGCCGTCCTCGGGTCTGGCGCCTCCAGCGCCTTCAGGAACGTCCCCATGAGGCAGATGACGAGGAGCGGCAGGACGATCGAGCCGAGGGTCAGCAGGGTCCGCGTCTTTTTGCGGAACGCGTTCTTGAAGATGAGGGGGAGAAACTTCATCAGGCTTCCGGGGCTTCGGATCGAACCGTCGCGGTTGCGTTCTCCCACGCACGATCAGGGTGCGGGGAACATGGATGAGGTTAACGACGCCAGTTCCGAGTAATAGATTCTAGGGCCCGAGCGCCGCTTCGGAGCACGAAGACAGTGCGGTTAGAGCGTCTGCCGATCTCCAGCGTCCGGTAGTCTCGGACCACCGCGCTCTGTGTCATCCACCCGGAGATCTGAGCTGCCTCGAAGCTACCCGAGCACCCGGGAGTAGACTTTGCACCGGCGCCGCCTCAGTGGAGCAGCCTAGTCAACCGTTCTGGAGCCTGCCCGCCGGTGAGGCGATGGGACGGCTGGGGGCGACGCCGAAAGGGCTGTCGCCTGCCGAGGCGCTTGCGCGGCTGAAGCGCTATGCGAGTAGCCGGCTCGCTCCGAAGAAACGGACCGACGCCCTCACGCTACTCGTCGGGCAGTTCTCCAGTCCGATCGTACTGATGCTCATCGGTGCGGCCGTGATCTCGATGTTCCTGCACGACCCCACCGACGCCGTGATCATCCTGGTGATCGTGCTGGCCAGCGGCCTGCTCGGCTTCTGGCAGGAGCGCGGCGCGGCGGGAGCGGTCGAGAAGCTGCTCTCGCTCGTGGAGGTGAAGGCAAGAGTCCTGCGGGAGGGCGTGCCGGCCAACGTGGCGCTCGCGGAGGTCGTCCCTGGCGACGTCGTTCTCCTCTCAGCTGGTGCCACCGCTCCGGGCGATTGCCTGCTGCTCGACTCGCGCGACCTCTTCGCCGACGAGGCTACTCTCACCGGTGAGACGTTCCCGGCGGAGAAATCGGTGGCGGTCCTCCCGGCGGAAACGCCGCTCAGCAAACGCGCGAACTTCGTCTTCATGGGGACGCACATCGTCTCTGGGAGCGGAACGGCGCTGGTCGTCGCCACCGGCAGGGACACCGAGTTCGGCAAGGTCTCGGAGCGGCTGAAGCTGAGGCCGCCGGAGACCGACTTCGAGCGCGGCGTACGGCGCTTCGGCTACCTGCTTCTTGAAGTCACGCTCCTGCTGGTGATCGGCATCTTCGCGTTCAACGTCTACTTGCACCGCCCGGTACTCGACTCGTTTCTCTTCTCGATGGCCTTGGCGGTTGGGCTGACCCCGCAGCTCCTGCCGGCCATCGTCAGTATCAACCTCGCCGCGGGCGCCAGGCGCATGGCGGAACGAAAGGTGATTGTCAAGCGGCTCTCGTCGATCGAGAACTTCGGCAGCATGAACGTGTTGTGCACCGACAAGACCGGGACCCTAACGGAGGGCGAAGTCACGCTTCAGTGCGTAAACGACCTCGAGGGGAAGGAGAGCCAGCAGGCGTTGCTCTACGTCTACCTCAACGCCGCTTTCGAGACCGGCTTCGCCAGCCCAATCGACGCCGCGATCCGCAATCACTGCGTCATCGACATCTCGGCCTGGAAGAAGCTCGACGAGGTGCCGTACGACTTCCTGCGTAAACGACTGACCGTCCTCGTGTCCGGTCCCGAAGGGCACCTGATGATCACCAAGGGCGCGCTGGCGCAGGTGCTGGAGGTGTGCGCGACCGCCGAGGATGCGAGCGGAGCGGAGCACCCGCTGGAGAGCGTGCGAAAGCAGGTTGAGACGCGTTTCGCCGAGTACAGCAAGAACGGCCAGCGCACCCTCGGCCTGGCCCGCAAGAAGCTCGCCGCGGCGAGCGGGATCGGCAAGAACGATGAGACCGGCATGTGCTTCATCGGCTTCGTCCTCTTCACGGATCCACCCAAGCCGGGCATCGCCGCGACCATTAGACGGCTGCGAGAGCTGGGGGTGAGTTTGAAGGTCATCACCGGAGACAACGCCCTGGTCGCGGAGTCGGTCGCTCACCAGATCGGCTTCGAGAATGCCGCGGTGCTGTCGGGCGGAGAACTGAGGGACATGAGCGACGGCGCACTCCTGCAGCGCGTCGACAAGGTCAACGTCTTCGCCGAGGTCGAACCGAACCAGAAGGAGCGGATCATTCAAGCGCTGCGCAAGGCGGGGAACGTGGTCGGCTACATGGGCGACGGGATCAACGACGCGTCGGCCCTACATGCCGCCGATGTGGGGATTTCCGTCGAAAGTGCGGTCGACGTGGCAAAAGAAGTGGCCGACATCGTCCTGCTCGAGAAGAATCTGGATGTGCTGATAGACGGCGTACGCGAAGGCCGTATCACCTTCGCCAATACGTTGAAGTACGTGCTGATCGCTACGAGCGCGAACTTCGGAAACATGTTCAGCATGGCCGGCGCCTCGCTCCTGCTGCCGTTTCTTCCGCTCCTGCCGAAACAGATCCTGCTTACGAACATGCTCACCGACATGCCGGCCATGACCATCTCCAGCGACGGCGTCGACGACGAGATGCTGGTCAGGCCGCGACGATGGGACATCGGCTTCATCCGCTCGTTCATGCTGACCTTCGGTTTGCTGAGCTCCGTGTTCGACTACCTGACGTTTGGCGCGCTCTTGTACCTCCTCCACGCGAACACCGACCAGTTCCGCACGGGGTGGTTCGTGGAGTCTGTGGTCTCCGCCGCTCTGATCCTTCTGGTCGTACGTAGCCGGCGGCCGTTCTTCCACAGCAAACCGAGCCGGCGCCTCCTGCTGGCGACGCTTGGCGTGGTGATGGCGACAGTGGCCTTGCCCTACCTCCCCTTCGCTCCGATTCTCGGCTTCACGCCACTGCCACTGACGTACCTCGGCGCAGCGGCGGTGGTCGTGACGCTCTACATCGCTTCGGGAGAGCTGGCGAAACGGCTCTTCTATCGACGGTTCGATCGTGAGCCCTCGATCGCAAAGTGAGCTCCGGTGTGGGGCTGCAATGGAAATTGGGGGTCGTTGTAGGGACGCAATGGGAATTGAGGCGGGCGTTGTCGCGCACAGACCAGCGCCTCCGCCCATACGATGCCTTCGTGCGCGGACACGTGGCGACCGAAGGCCGAGCCGAGAGCGAGGCCGAGAAGGTGCGAGGCGCGCAGGAGGGCGGGAAGCGCCGCCGAGTCAAGCGAACGGCCTCCGACAGCATGACCAGGAGTGCCGCCTCGCGGCGACCGAGAAGAGTGCATGAAGAACTCCCGTCCGGACAGAATGCCCATCTTCGGGACGGCGGAAAAGTGCCTCGGCTACGAGCCACAGGCGCCCGGCAATTCCCATTGCGCCCCTACACCCCCTGGCAATTCCCATTGCACCCCTACAGAACCCGAGGAATCGGGGAGGATATCCGCGGGCGGCAAACACAGAGCCCATAGAATGCCTCCGATGAAGACAAAGATTGCTCCTGCCGACGGCGTAAGGGAAATCCTGCGAAAACGGGTCCCGCGGGCCAAGGACC
>CALFNG010000368.1 GCA_937902985.1 uncultured Myxococcales bacterium | reverse complement strand
CGAGTCGCGCCATGGCGAGCGCGAGCGCATCGCCGGCCGCGCCTCGGGCGCGCGTCGCCAGCGCGAAGGCCTCGGCGAGCGCCACGTTGTGGCGAGGACCGGGGAGCTTCGAGCCGCGCGTCAGGAGCTCGAAGAGCGGCGCGCGGCGTCCGGCGATCGCTTCGTTCAGGGCGCGGTCGAGCGGGTCGGGCGGCATACGGCGGGAGCCGCATACCGCACCGGCCCCGTTCCCTCAATCGGCAGGGCTGGCCTCTCGACGCGCGGGACTACTTCGTCATTGCGGTCGACGAGAGCGCGCTCTGCAGGTCCTTGGCGTGCTCAAGGTGCGTCGCGACCGCCGTGCGGACATCGGCGAGGTACGCCTTCAGGTCGGCGCTCTGCGCGCTTGGCACGAGCTTCTGGTCGATGGTGTCGAGCACCGCCTGGTGCTCTTTCACCTGGACGTCGACGTAGGCCTTGTCGAAGTCCGTGCCCACCTGGCTCTTCAGCGCGGTCGTGTTGCTCTGCGCGTCGCTCGCGAGCGACGCGCTCGTCGGGCTGGCGGTCGGGGTCAAGCTGGCCTTCTTGGCGAGCTTCATCCCCTTCGCGTCCGCCTCCGAGTGGTCCTTGACCATCATCGCGGCGAACTTCTTCACGCGCGCGTCCTTGGCCTTGGTCTGCGCGAGCTTCGCCTGCTCGATCTCACCGGTGTTGGCGGTGTGCGTGATCTCGACGATCTGCGCGTCGGTCAAGTTCGGCTGCGCCTCGGTCGGTGACGTGCCGTTGCCCGTCGACAGCGCGGCGGGGGGCGTCTGCGAAGGATCGCCTTCGCGGCCCGTCGTCGCGGCACCGGCCGCAGCCACGGGCTCGCCCGGAGTGACCGGCGGCGGAGGGGTCATCGCCGCGGTCGTCGTCTCATCGGGCGACTTGGCCGGTTGATCGCTGCCGCCGCAGCCGATTGTCACGCCCATTGTCACGCCCATTGTCACGCCCATTGCCACGAACGAGACCAGGGCCGTAGAGGAGAGAAAGAGGATTTGTCGCGTTTTCATGACCCCCGCGGGAGCAATGGGTGTGCCATCTGGAATGGGCATTCCCCGCGGATTTCCCGCATTCTTGCTTCGAAAAACGGCGGATCGCGCCACGCTCACGGATGCGACCGTGGCGCGATGCGCCTTCAAGACGAGGCCGCTCGAACCTTCGTGGCTCAGGCTTCGATCGGTTCGTCCTTAATAAAGTCGGCCACCGGAGCGCGCCGCGCCGTGAGGAACTTTCCGTAGAGCCGGCGCCTCGCCTCCGGGCTCTTCGGTCGCGCCCAGTCCCAGCCTATCGCTTCCCAGTCCGCGTCGTCGGGCTCGAGGCCGAGCGACTCGATGAAGAACCGATCGACCAGGAAGAAGTGGCGCTTGTAGGCGAGCAAGTAGCGGCGGGACTCTTTCGTCGACGCCTCGGCGTGGTGGGCGTGGTGAACGCGCGCCTCGTCGATCAGTCGAAGATGACCGTCTTATTCCCGAAGACGAGGATGCGGTCTTCGAGGTGATTGCGGACCGCCCGCGCCAGCACGAGCCGCTCGAGGTCGCGACCCTTGCGCACCAGGTCTTCGACCGCCTCGCGGTGGGAGATACCCGTCACGTCTTGATCGATGATCGGCCCCTGATCGAGCTCGGCGGTGGCGTAGTGCGCCGTCGCGCCGATGAGCTTCACGCCCCGCTCGTGCGCCTGGTGATACGGCCTCTGCCCGGCGAACGCCGGCAAGAACGAGTGGTGAATATTGATGATCTTGATCCGCCGTGGGCTCCGTCAGGTCGAAGCGAATGCGCTGAAGAAGATGCCGGCCAGCAGGTCGGTGTGCTGGTCGGCGTCGAGGATGTTCGCGCCGTGTTTGTAGAGAATCTGCGCCAACTCCGCCACGAGCCCCTTTCGATCCGGACAGGAGACGAGGAGCGTGGCGAGCGGCGACGGGTCCATCTCGATCGGGCGTACCATTTCCCACCGGGGGAGGACCATGCGGATAGCGCGCGCGCCTGGCGGACTGCGCGCGATCCGCCAGCCCGCCGCGAGGTCCCGGCGCCTACGGTGGCAAGATCCCTTTCTCGCCTTCACCAATGAGTCGGGCGATGGTGGCGCGTAGCTCCTCGAAGGGCTTTCGGAGGTATGCTGAGATCCCGAGTGAGGGGTCCGCCATGGCGACTGCCCTCGTAGTCGCACTCATCAAGATCACGGGCGTCGACGCAAACTCCGGCAGGGCGCGAGCGCTCCTCACAAGCTCCCGGCCGTCGACGATCGGCATCATCAGGTCCGTCAGGATGAGGTCGGGCTTCTCGGTCTGCACTCGCGGCGTTCTCGAGCGCCGCTTCCCGGCGCTTCTGGTCGTCGATATCGGTATGGGTCCCGATCCAGCGAACGATGCGACCCTGGTCGTCGCGGAGGGGGATGGCGTGCGTCATGAACCACCGAAAGACGCCGTCGTGCCTTCGCAACGGAAAGGCCATGGCGAACGGAGTGCCGCTGGAGAGCGCCTGAGCCCACCGGTCGGACACGGCGGCCGCCAGGCCCGCGTCGTGGATCGACTCCGAGGCGGACCCGATCGCGTCTTCGGGCGTCGTTCCCGTGTACTCGTGCCAGGAGTGGTTGTAACGCGCGATGGATCCATCGGCGTTGGCGACCCAGCCGAGCTGCGGCAAGAGGTCGAAGAGCGCGATCTCGCCGTTGCACGGCGGTGAAGGATCGTGGTCCGAGCTCACGGCGGCCGCAGCCTACCGCATGGGACGCAACGCCGGGGACCGCAATGTCGCGGCGCGGCTCAGAGCCCCCGCGCCCGCTCGTTCGAAGCGGAATGTGCCCCGCGAGCGCCGCGTCGATCACTTCGACGATGCGCGCGCGATCGCGCGGCAGCCGGCCCGCGAGGGGCAAGTGGTTCGACGCATGGTTCGTGCGAAAGACGGCGTCGGTCGGCCGGGCGAGGTCGATGATCGTGCGTAACTCGCGAAAGAGCTCGGGGATCGGGGGCACCTCGAAGCGCCCCTTCGCCCGGAGCTGCGCCAGCGGCGTTCCGGGAACGACGGTCACCGTCAGCGCCGCGAAGTACGCCGGGTTCATCGCCGTCACCAGATCGGCCGTGGCGCGCGCGTGCTCGTCGCTTCGTACGCCCGCAATGCCGAGGAGCGCGATCACGCTGAGCGACATCCCGGCCGCGTGCGCCCGACGCGCCGCTTCGACGTGCGCCGCCGCGTCGTCGCCCTTCGCGATGCGCTTGAGGGTCGCGTCGTCGCCCGACTCGGGCCCGATGTAGAGCGTGGAGAGCCCGGCGCCCCGGAGCTCGCGCAGCTCGGCGTCAGTCTTGTCGCGGATGTTGCGCGCCATCGCGTACGCCGAAACGCGGCGCAGGTTCGGGAAGAGCGCGCGCGCCCGCTCGAGGATGGGCCGCCAGTGGTCCATCGGGAGGACCAGCGCGTCGCCGTCGGCCACGAAGAGCTTCTCGACGGTCGGGCCGAAAGAGTGCGCGGCGGTCTCGAGGTCCTCGAGCGTCTCGCGGAGGTCGCGCACGCGAAACGACTTCGCGCGGTACATGTCGCAGTACGTGCAGTGGTTCCACGAGCAGCCGATCGTCGCCTGAACGATGTAGGCGTCGGCCTCGGAGGGGGGACGGTAGAGCGTGCCTTCGTAACGCATGGCGGGCGGGGGGTTCTTAGTTTAGTAGTTTAGCACCGCCGACCGGTGGAATCGCCGGCCGGGTGGGGATGGCATGCCGGGAACTCGGGTCGGCGGGCAAGGCGATGGACGGGGTGGATGCGCTGCGGTAAGCGTGGGCGTTCAAGGTTCGCGCCCGTCCTGTCCGAAAACAGGATCGGCCGCGCTATGCGGCCTCCCGCCGATAGTGGC
>CALFNG010000367.1 GCA_937902985.1 uncultured Myxococcales bacterium | reverse complement strand
AGCCGCTCGCGATGGGCGGGGCCGAGGCGGCGGCGATCGAGGCGCGTGACGGCGACGACGCCGAGCACGACGTGTCGCCGGTGGCGCCGACGCAGCTCGGCGCGCGCCGGTTCGTGTTCGCGGCCTACTTCGCGGCCGGCATCTTCGTCGCGTTCATGATGTCGAAGGTGCTCGATGCCGGCTGGCTCAAGCTCCAGAACTACAAGCCGGTCATCGGCGATCCGCGCGACGAGATCATCATGCCGCTGTCCGGCGTCATCGGCGGGGGCGCGGCCGTCTACTACTGGTACCGGACGCGCGCCCGGCAGCTCGCCGAAGAGGTCGCCGCCGAGATGTCGAAGGTCACCTGGCCCAGCCGGACCGAAGTGACCAACGGCACCGTGGTCGTCATCGTGACGACCGTCGTCTCCACCGTGTTCTTCGCCCTCATGGACAAGTTCTGGGGCTTTGTCACCAATCTCGTATACGGGGGCTCCTGAGGCGTCATGGCCAAGAAGTGGTACGTCATCCAGACCTACTCGGGTTACGAGAACAAGGTCCGCGAAGCGCTCCTCCAGCGCATCAAAGAGCACAAGATGGAGGATCGCTACGGCGAGGTCCTCATCCCGACCGAGACCGTCACCGAGGCGCGCGCCGGCGGAAAGTCGCGCGTGCGCCAGAAGACGAGCTTCCCCGGGTACATCTTCGTCGAGATGGAGATGAGCGAAGACGTGTGGCACCTCGTCAAGGACACGCCCAAGGTCACGGGCTTCATCGGCAACCAGCGCCCGCAAGAGGTGACGCCGCCGCAGATCGACGATCTCCGCAAGAGCATCGTCGAGGGCGCGGTGAAGCCGAAGCCGCGCGTCTCGTTCGAGGCGGGCGACGAGATTCGCGTCATCGACGGCGCGTTCGCGAATTTTTCGGGAACCGTCGAAGAGGTCAAGCCCGACAAGCAGAAGCTACGGGTAAAGGTCTCGATCTTCGGCCGCGCAACGCCGGTCGAGCTGGATTTCAGTCAGGTGGAGAAGAGGGTCTAAGGCCATGGCCAAGAAAGTAACGGGAATCGTCAAGCTTCAGCTCGCGGCGGGCAAGGCCAGTCCGGCGCCGCCCGTCGGCCCGGCGCTCGGCCCCCACGGCATCAACATCATGGCCTTCTGCAAGGAGTTCAACGCCAAGACGCAGGGGAGCGACATGATCATCCCCGTCGTCCTGACGGTGTACTCCGACCGCAGCTTCAGCATGATCCTGAAGACGCCGCCGACGAGCGTCTTGCTCAAGAAGGCGGCGGGCCTTGCGACCACCAAGAAGCCGGGCGCCGGCTCGAAGGAGCCGAACAAGACCAAGGTCGGCAAGGTCACGATGGCGCAGGTGCGCGAGCTCGCTGCGCAGAAGATGCCGGACATGAATTGCACCGACGTCGAGTCGGCCGTCCGCATCGTGATGGGCACCGCCCGCTCGATGGGCATCGACATCGAGGCTTGAGAACGAGAGAGACGAACCACCGACCGTGATGTTTACGGCCCCCGGTGGGAGGCCACGAAAAGCCGAATAGGAGGAAAATGCCGAAGGTCCCCAAGAATCGCGCGAAGGTCGACGCCATCGTCGATCGTGAGCGCAAATACAGCGTCGAGGAGGCGTGTGCCCTGCTCAAGCAGGTCAAGTTCGCCAAGTTCGACGAAACGGTCGATCTCGCGGTCCGTCTGGGCGTCAATCCGAAGCACGCCGATCAGATGGTTCGCGGTGCGCTCGTTCTCCCGCACGGGACCGGAAAGACCGTGCGCGTCCTCGTCTTCGCCAAGGGCGAGAAAGAGCGCGAGGCCCGTGAGGCCGGCGCCGATCTCGCAGGCAGCGACGACCTGGTCGCCAAGGTCGCTGAAGGCTTCCTCGACTTCGATCGCGTCATCGCGACGCCCGACATGATGGGCGCCGTCGGCAAGCTCGGTCGCGTCCTCGGGCCCCGCGGCCTGATGCCGAACCCGAAGGTCGGCACCGTCACGTTCGACGTCGGCAACGCCGTTCGCGACGCGAAGGGCGGCAAGATCGAGTACCGCGTCGAGAAGGCGGGCATCGTGCACGCGCGAATCGGCAAGGTGAGCTTCAACGAGCAGGCGCTCACCGACAACGCGAAGGCGTTGATCGGCGCGCTCGTCCGCCAGAAGCCGTCGACCGCCAAGGGCAGCTATCTCCGGAGCATCACGGTCAGTTCGACCATGGGCCCCGGCATCAAGATCGACCCCGCTCACTTCATGACCGCGGGAGAAGAGAGCTAGGCCATGGATCGCACAGGCAAAGACGCGCAGCTCGGAGAGATCCGCGCGCGCTTCGACAAGATGACCGCCGCGGTCTTCCTCGACTTCAAGGGGATGACCGTCGAGAACGTCACCAAGCTGCGCGCCGAGTTCCGCAAGGCCGGCGTCGAGTACAAGGTCGTCAAGAACACGCTCGTTCGGCACGCCCTCAAGAACGCGCCCTACAAGGCGAAGCTCGACGACATCCTCATCGGGATGACGGGCATCGCGTGGAGCTACGAAGACCCCAGCGCGGCCGCCAAGGTCGTGAAGGCGTTCAAGAAGGACGCCGCCGGGGAGAAGCTCCAGGTGAAGGCCGGCCTCATCGACGGGTCGGTGCTCGACGCGAAGGGTGTCGAGGACCAACTCGCGACGATGCCCGGCAAGAACGAGCTCCGCGCCATGCTCCTCGCGACGATGCAAGCGCCGCTTCAGAGCTTCGTCGCGTTGCTCAACGCCCCGGCTCAGAACTTCGCGTACCTCCTGGCGGCGAAGGAAGAGCAGCTCGGCAAAGGCGACAGCGGCGCCGGCGGCGACAAATAAACCCCTCGGCGCGAGCGCGCCGAGCCAAGAACCTCAAAAGAATTTTTCTTTCTGATTGCGCACGGAGATTTCAAAATGCCTGACATCACGACTGAGCAGATCGTCGACCACCTCTCGAACCTCCCCGTCATCCAGCTCGCCGGTCTCATCAAGACCCTCGAAGAGAAGTGGGGCGTCAAGGCGGCCCCCGTCGCGGTCGCGGCGGGTCCTGCTACCGCGGCGGCCCCCGCAGCTGCGGTCGAAGAGAAGACCGAGTTCAACGTCGAGCTGAAAGAAACCGGCGCGAACAAGATCGCCGTCATCAAGGCGGTCCGCGAGATCACCGGCCTCGGCCTCAAGGAAGCGAAGGACCTCGTCGAGGGCGCTCCCAAGACCGTCAAGGAAGGCGTCTCGAAGGCCGAGTCCGAAGAGTTCAAGAAGAAGCTCGAGGACGCCGGCGCCAAGGTCGAGCTCAAGTAGGCTCGCGTCACACGGAAACGCTGCTAACCGGCGAAATTACGAGAGTTTTGCCAATTGCGTGGCCACGAGGAATGGCGCGCGTGACTCCCGTCGCGCCGTCCTTCGTTGGCCTCGTTCCGCCGGGCCTCCCTGGGCGCCTCAGCTGGGCTTGTCCCGGCTGGGGAGCTCGAGGGGAGCTCCCGGCTCCCCTCGAACGAGACGGTCATGGCACCTGCCGTGCCGTCTCTATGGCTGAGTCGTTTGCATAATCCTTCCCGTCGAGTAGGCTCGCTGGCCCAAGACGGCGTGCCTTTTGCTTTACGCGCTCAGATTTCCGACTAAGGTCTCCGCGGCAGGCCAATCCCACGCCGGGCGAGCGCCCCATGCGCCGGCGGGTCATCGAAGCCGCGTCACAAGCCCCAACTAGTTCTGTTCCGCGCGTCGCTCGGCCGGGAGCGTCGAGGAAGCGGTTGCACGAGCCGCACGAAAGATCAGGAGCATCGATGGCGAACGTCATCCAGTCCAACTTCCGCATCCGCAAGCATCTCGGACGCGTCCGCAAAGTCATCGAGGTCCCGAACCTCATCGACATCCAAAAGACGTCGTACGACAAGTTCCTGCAGTCGAACGTACCGCAGAACGATCGGGCGGAGGTCGGCTTGCAGGCCGTCTTCCGGAGCGTGTTTCCGATCAAGGATTTCAACGGGACGAGTGAGCTCGTCTTCGTCAGCTACAACCTCGAGAAGCCGAAATACGACGTCGAGGAGTGCCGCCAGCGGGGCATGACCTATGCCGCACCGATCAAGGTGACGACGCAGCTCATGATCTACGACACCCGCGAGGGTGGCGAGCGCATCGTCCGCGACATCAAGGAGCAGGAGGTCTACTTCGGCGAGATCCCGCTGATGACGGACACCGGCACGTTCATCATCAACGGCACCGAGCGCGTCGTCGTCAGCCAGCTGCACCGCAGCCCGGGCGTCTTCTTCGACCACGACAAGGGCAAGACCCACTCGAGCGGCAAGGTGCTCTACAGCGCCCGCATCATCCCGTACCGCGGGTCCTGGCTCGACTTCGAGTTCGACCCGAAGGACATCATGTTCGTTCGCATCGACCGCCGCCGGAAGATGCACGCGACGAACCTGCTCCGCGCCCTCGGATACTCGACGCAGGATCTGCTCAACTACTTCTACAACACCGAAGAGGTGTTCCTCGAGAAGGGCGGCAAGTACGCCAAGAGCGTCGAGTTCGACCTGCTCGGCGGCCAGCGCGCGACCCGCGACATCAAGGTCGGCTCCGAGGTCATCGTCAAGAAGAACACCAAGTTCACCAAGGCGGCGATCAAGAAGCTCCGCGAGGCCAAGGTCGATCACCTCCCGATCGATCTCGAAGAGCTGGTCGGCAAGGTCGCGGCGCACGACGTCGTCGACAAGGAGACCGGCGAGGTCGTCCTCGAGGTCAACGAAGAGGTCACCGAGGCCAAGCTCGAGAAGCTCCGCGAGGCGAGCATCGAGTCGTTCAAGATCCTGTTCATCGACGGGCTCAACGTCGGCTCCTACCTCCGCGACACCCTGCTCGCAGAGAAGGTGAAGACGACCGAAGACGCGATCATGGAGATCTACCGGCGCCTCCGGCCAGGCGATCCGCCCACGCTCGAGACGGCGAAGACGCTCTTCCACAACCTGTTCTTCAACCCCGAGCGCTACGACCTCTCCAAGGTCGGCCGCCTCAAGTTGAACTACAAGTTCTACCGCGACCTCCCCGAGGATCAGCGCCCCGCGCTCGACACGGCGGTGCTCACTCCGCAAGACATCCTCGAGACCGTCCGTCACCTCATCGAGCTGAAGAACGGCCGCGGCTCGGTCGACGACATCGACCACCTCGGAAACCGCCGCGTGCGCGCGGTCGGCGAGCTGATGGAGAATCAGTATCGCATCGGCCTCGTGCGCATGGAGCGCGCCATCAAAGAGCGCATGAGCATGTCGCAAGAGATCGACACGCTGATGCCGCACGACCTCATCAACGCGAAGCCCGTGAGCGCGGTGGTGAAGGAGTACTTCGGGAGCTCGCAGCTCTCGCAGTTCATGGATCAGACCAACCCGCTCAGCGAGGTTACGCACAAGCGCCGCCTCAGCGCGCTCGGCCCCGGCGGCCTGACGCGCGAGCGCGCCGGGTTCGAAGTGCGCGACGTGCACCCGACCCACTACGGCCGCATTTGCCCGATCGAGACGCCGGAGGGGCCGAACATCGGCCTCATCGCGTCGCTCTCGACGTTCGCCCGCGTCAACGAGTACGGCTTCGTCGAGACGCCGTACCGCCGCGCGACCGAGGGCCGCGGGACCGACGAGGTCGCGTGGTACTCCGCCCTCGAAGAAGAGGGGAAGTACATCGCGCAGGCGTCGGTCTCGATGGACGAGAAGGGTCGCTTCCGCGAGTCCCTCGTCAGCGCCCGCTTGAACGGCGACTTCCACATGGTGGCGCCGGACATGATCCAGCTCCTCGACGTGGCGCCGAACCAGATGGTGAGCGTCGCCGCGGCGCTCGTGCCCTTCCTCGAGCACGACGACGCGAACCGCGCGCTCATGGGCGCCAACATGCAGCGGCAGGCCGTGCCGCTCATCCGCAGCCACGCGCCGCTCGTCGGCACCGGCATGGAAGGCAAGCTCGCGCGCGACTCCGGGGTCTGCACCCTGGCCAAGCGCGACGGCTTCATCGAGAGCGTCGACGCGACGCGTATCGTCGTCCGTCCCGACAGCGACAAGCCGGAGATCCCGGACATTTATCCGCTCATGAAGTTCCAGCGGTCGAACCAGTCGACTTGCTACAACCAGGCGCCCATCGTCCGCGCGGGCGAGCGGGTCAAGCAAGGCGAAGTGCTGGCCGACGGCCCGAGCTGCGACCACGGCGAGCTCGCGCTCGGCCAGAACGTGCTCGTCGCGTTCATGCCGTGGCAGGGCTACAACTTCGAGGACTCGATCCTCGTCTCCGAGCGCATCGCCAAGGACGACGTCTTCACCTCGATTCACATCGAGGAGTTCGAGTGCGTCGCCCGCGACACGAAGCTCGGCAAAGAAGAGGTCACGCGCGACATCCCGAACGTCGGCGAAGAGGCCTTGAAGGACCTCGACGAGTCGGGCATCGTGCGCATCGGCGCCGAAGTGAAGCCGGGCGACATCCTGGTCGGCAAGATCACGCCAAAGGGCGAGACCCAGCTGAGCCCCGAAGAGAAGCTCCTCCGAGCCATCTTCGGCGAGAAGGCCGGCGACGTCCGCGACAGCAGCCTCCGGGTCCCGCCGGGCGTCGCGGGCATCGTCATCAACGCGCGCGTCTTCTCCCGCAAGGGCACCGAGAAGGACGAGCGGTCGAAGGACATCGAAGATCAGGAGCGCGTGCGTCTCGAGAAGATGCGCGACGAGGAGATCAAGATCCTCCGCGACTCGTTCTATCGCCAGATCAAGAAGAGCCTCATCAAGGCGACGACGAACGGCAAGCTCGTCGACGACAAGGGCAAGGTCCTCGTCGTCAAGGGCGCCGTCCTCGACGAGGAGCAGCTCGAGGCGATCCCCCGCAAGTACTGGGGTGATCTGCCCGTCGAAGGCGCCGAGGAGACGGCCGGCAAGGTCAAGGAGCTCGAAGAGATCGTGACCATGCGGGAGGAGCACTTCCGCGACAAGATCGACCGCCTTTCCAAGGGCGACGAGCTGCCCCCGGGCGTCATCAAGATGGTGAAGGTCTACATCGCCATCAAGAGGAAGCTCCAGGTCGGCGACAAGATGGCCGGACGCCACGGCAACAAGGGCGTCATCTCGCGCATCTTGCCGGAAGAAGACATGCCGTACCTGCAAGACGGCACCCCGGTCGACGTCGTGCTCAACCCGCTCGGCGTTCCGAGCCGCATGAACGTCGGCCAGATCCTCGAGACGCACCTCGGCTGGGGTGCGCGCGTGCTCGGAGCGCAGCTCCGGTACATGGTCGAAGAGAAGTTCGGCGTGGCCGCGATGCGCGAGCACGTGAAGAAGATCTTCGACGGCGACGAGGACCTGGCGAAGCTGGTGTCGAAGCTGTCGGAAGAAGACGTCCGGCAGCTCGCGACCAAGCTCAAGGGCGGCGTCCACTATGCGAGCCCCGTCTTCGACGGCGCCCAGGAGAGCCAGATCAAGCACACCCTGGCGCTCGCGGGCCTGCCCCAGAGCGGACAGACCGTGCTCTTCGACGGGCGAACCGGCGAGGCGTTCGATCAAGAGGTGACCGTGGGCGTCATGTACGTCCTGAAGCTCCACCACCTGGTCGACGACAAGATCCACGCGCGCTCGATCGGTCCTTACTCGCTGGTCACGCAGCAGCCCCTCGGCGGCAAGGCGCAGTTCGGCGGGCAGAGGCTCGGCGAGATGGAGGTCTGGGCGATGGAAGCGTACGGCACCGCGTACGCCCTCCAGGAGTTCCTGACCGTGAAGAGCGACGACGTGCAGGGTCGCACGCGGATGTACGAAGCCATCGTCAAGGGCGAGTACAACCTCGAGCCGGGCCTGCCCGAGAGCTTCAACGTCCTCATCAAGGAGCTCCAGGCGCTCTGCCTGAACGTCGAGCTCACCGACGCTGTCCCGCCCCGCGATGGGCGCGTCGAGCACGCCGCGGAAGAGTGAGAGATTGAACAGGAAGGCGGGAAGACGGGAAGGATTTCAGGTTCCCGGCTTCGCGCCTTCCGGTGATCGCTTCACTCGCCTCTTGCGGCTTCGTTCCAGTTTTTTGATTTCGTTAGGCAGTCGTTAGGAAAAGGAAGAACCCGATGCGCGACATCTTCAGCTTCTTCGAGAAGCCCAAGGATCCGCTCTCTTTCAGCGCGATCCGTATCTCGCTCGCGTCGCCCGAGAAAATCCGCGAGTGGTCGCACGGTGAGGTCAAGAAGCCGGAGACGATCAACTACCGCACGTTCAAGCCGGAGCGCGACGGGCTGTTCTGCGCGAAGATTTTCGGGCCGGTGAAGGACTACGAGTGCAACTGCGGCAAGTACAAGCGCATGAAGCACCGCGGCATCGTCTGCGAGAAGTGCGGCGTCGAGGTCATCCAGTCGAAGGTTCGACGCGAGCGCCTCGGGCACATCAACCTGGCGACGCCGGTCGCGCACATCTGGTTCTTGAAGTCGCTGCCGAGCCGCATCGGCAACATGCTCGATATCTCGCTCAAGGACCTGGAGAAGGTCCTCTACTGCGAGAGCTACATCGTCATCGACCCGAAGGAGACCGGGCTGACGAAGGCCGAGCTGCTCAGCGAAGAGCGCTACATGCAGCTCGCCGAGGAGTACGGCGAAGACAAGTTCCAGGCGGGCATGGGCGGCGAGGCGGTCCTCGAGATGCTCAAGCAGGTCGACGTTCACACGCTGAGCGAGACACTCCGCCAGGAGATGCGCACCGCCACGAGCGAGGCCAAGCGCAAGAAGATCGTCAAGCGCCTGAAGGTCACCGAGGCCTTCAAGGAGAGCGGCAACCGCCCCGAGTGGATGATGCTCACGGTCATCCCGGTGCTCCCGCCGGATCTCCGTCCGCTGGTGCCTCTCGACGGCGGCCGCTTCGCCACCAGCGATCTCAACGACCTCTATCGCCGCGTCATCAACCGCAACAACCGGTTGAAGCGCCTGCTCGAGCTCAACGCGCCCGAGATCATCATCCGCAACGAGCGTCGCATGCTCCAGGAGGCGGTCGACGCCCTCTTCGACAACGGCCGCCGCGGCAAGACGATCACGGGCCCGAACAAGCGACCGCTGAAGAGCCTGAGCGACATGCTCAAGGGCAAGCAGGGCCGGTTCCGCCAGAACCTGCTCGGCAAGCGCGTCGACTACTCGGGCCGCTCGGTCATCGTGGTCGGGCCGACCCTAAAGCTGCACCAGTGCGGTCTGCCGAAGCAGATGGCGATCGAGCTCTTCAAGCCGTTCATCTACAACAAGCTCGAAGAGCGCGGGTACGTCAACACCATCAAGAGCGCCAAGAAGATGGTGGAGAAGGAGCGTCCCGAGGTCTGGGACATCCTCGAAGAGGTCATCACCGAGCACCCGGTCCTCCTGAACCGCGCGCCGACCCTTCACCGCCTCGGCATCCAGGCGTTCGAGCCCGTGCTCATCGAGGGCAAGGCCATCCAGCTCCACCCGCTCGTCTGCGCCGCGTTCAACGCAGACTTCGACGGCGACCAGATGGCGGTCCACGTGCCGCTCTCGGTCGAGGCGCAGATGGAAGCGCGGGTGCTCATGATGAGCACCAACAACATCCTCTCGCCGGCCAACGGCAAGCCGATCATCAACCCGACGCAGGACATCGTGCTCGGGCTCTACTACGCGACGCGCGAGCGCAAGTTCTCCAAGGGCTGCTACCGCGAGGGCTCGTTCACGATCGACAAGAAGGGGCACGCCGAGGGTTACCTCCGCGGCGTTTTCTCGAGCGTCGACGAAGTGCGCATGGCCTACGACCACGGCGAGGTCACGCTGCACTCCGGCGTCAAGGTTCGTGCGACCACGTCGGAGGGCGTCGTCAAGATCCTGACGACCACAGTCGGCCGCTGCCTCATCGCCGAGGTGCTGCCGCCCGAGCTGCCGTTCGACCTGGTCAACAAGACGCTCGACAAGAAGGCCCTCTCGGCCCTCATCGACGCCTGCTACCGCAAGTACCGCAACAAGGCGACCGTGCTCCTCGCCGACCGCCTGCGCTCGCTCGGCTTCGACTACGCCACGCGCGCCGGCGTCTCGATCTGCATGGACCACATGGTGATCCCGAAGGCGAAGGGCGTCCTCCTGGGCGAGGCGCAGGACGAGGTCCAGCGCGTCATCGACCAGTACCAGGAAGGTCTCATCACCGACGGCGAGCGCTACAACAAGATCGTCGACATCTGGGCCGGCGTCGCGGACCTCGTGACGCAGGAGATGATGAGCGAGATCGGCAAAGAGAAGATCGTCGATCACGAGACCGGCAACGAGCTCATCGAGCCGAGCTTCAACCCGATCTACATCATGGCCGACTCGGGCGCGCGCGGCTCGACCCAGCAGATTCGCCAGCTCGCCGCCATGCGCGGCCTGATGGCGAAGCCGTCGGGCGAGATCATCGAGAACCCGATCAAGGCGAACTTCCGCGAAGGTCTGTCGGTGCTCGAGTACTTCATCTCGACCCACGGCGCGCGCAAGGGCCTCGCCGACACGGCGCTCAAGACGGCGAACTCCGGGTACCTCACCCGGCGCCTCGTCGACGTCGCGCAGGACGCGGTCATCACCGAGTTCGATTGCGGGACGCTCGACGGCATCCGCGTCACCAAGCTCGAAGACGCGGGCGAAGTCATCCAGCCCCTCAGCGACCGTATCTTGGGTCGCGTGGCGCTCGAAGACATCGTCGACCCGCTCACGGGCGAGGTCCTCGTGGCCGCGAACACGGAGCTCGACGAGCACCTCGTCCACCTCATCGAAGAGGCGGGCATCGAAGAGGTGGTCATCCGCTCGGTGCTCACCTGCCAGACCAAGCGCGGCGTGTGCGCCAAGTGCTACGGGCGCGACCTGGCCCGCGGCTACAAGGTCAACATCGGCGAATCGATCGGCATCATCGCGAGCCAGTCGATCGGCGAACCGGGCACGCAGCTCACGATGCGGACCTTCCACATCGGCGGCGCTGCGGCGCGCGGCAAGATCGAGCAGAGCTCGCTCGAGGCGCGCAACGAGGGGTACGTCCGCATCCGCAACGCGAACGTGGCCAAGAAGCACGACGGCACCATCGTCATGAACCGTCACGGCGAGCTCGTCCTCGTCGACGACACCGGCCGCGAGCGCGAGCATCACCGCCTGGTGTACGGCGCGCTGCTCAAGGTGAACGAGGGCGACAAGGTGAAGGCGGGCCAGCTCCTCGCGGAGTGGGACGCGTTCGCTGTGCCGATCCTCAGCGAGGTCGGCGGCACCGTGAAGTTCGGCGACATCGTCGAGGGCGTCACGATGACGGAGAAGCTCGACGAGGTCACCGGCCTCTCGCGCAAGGTCATCGTCGAGTCGCGCGCCGCGGATCTCCGCCCGCGTATCTCGATGAAGGACTCGATCTCGGGCGAGACCAAGAAGCTGCCGGGGAGCACGCTCGACGCGCGCTATCTCCTCCCGGTCGGCGCGAACATCGTCGTGCAAGACGGCGACGAGCTCAGCGCCGGCGACGTGCTCGCGAAGATCCCGCGCGAGACCACGAAGACCCAGGACATCACGGGCGGTCTCCCGCGCGTGGCCGAGCTCTTCGAGGCCCGGAAGCCCAAGGACCACGCCATCATCGCCGAGATCGACGGCGAGGTGAGCTTCGGCAAGGACACGAAGGGCAAGCGGAAGGTCGTCATCACGCCCTTCGACCCGGACGGCTCACTCCTGACGGACCAGGCCCGCGAGTACCTGATCCCCAAGGGCAAGCACATCCAGGTGCAGCCGGGCGACCGCGTGCGCGCGGGCGAGCCCCTCATGGACGGGCCGGCGAACCCCCACGACATCCTTCGCGTGAAGGGCGAGAAGGAGCTGGCTGCGTATCTCGTCAACGAGATCCAGCAGGTCTACCGGCTCCAGGGCGTGGCCATCAACGACAAGCACATCGAGGTCATCGTCCGTCAGATGCTCCGCCGCGTCCGTATCAAGGACGTCGGCGACACGCAGCATCTCATCGACGAGCAGGTCGAGAAGCACGTGTTCGAGCGGGAGAACCAGCGCGTCATCGAGCGCGGGGGTCGACCCGCGGTCGCCGAGGCGCTCTTGTTGGGCATCACCAAGGCGAGCCTCTCGACGGAGTCGTTCATCAGCGCCAGCTCCTTCCAGGAGACGACGAAGGTGCTCACCGAGGCGGCCGTCTCCGGCAAGATCGACTACCTGCGCGGTCTCAAGGAGAACGTCATCATGGGCCGCCTCATCCCGGCGGGCACGGGCCTCCCGGCGTACAAGACGCTCAAGGTCATCGTCGACGACGGCGGCGCCGAGGAGCGCTACCCGTCCCCCGCGCCGGTGCGGGCGCCCGAGGCTGCCCTCACGGCGGTCAACGAGGAGTAAGAGCGGATCGCCGCAGAGGCGCAGAGGGCGCCGAGGCGAGAGTTGGGGATCGGCCGTCGCGAGGGATCGCGGCGGCCGTTTCTCATTTCGGGCTCTGGGAGAGATTGAACAGGAAGGGTGGGAGGCTGAGCAACCAGCGCGCCAGCGTCGCGTCGAAGGCTGCGGCCTCGCTTCGTCGATGATTCTCCGAGCGACGCGGTGTCACGAGCTTCGCTCGCGGTGTCACGAGATGGCCTCGCCTGGCCGGGGACAGGTCTCGCCTGGCGTGCATCGAGCCTCGTGGGGTGACGTCCGTCGCTCGGAACCGAGGGTCTCGCGCTCGCGTGGCGCTTCGTGAGCCGGTGCAGGCACCGCGCGACGCTCGCCGCCGCGTCTCTCTCGCTCGCTTGGCAGTCAGCTGCGTTCAGCTGGCGTCTTCTTCTCTTCGTCTGGCACCGGGTCTCGCTCGCTACGCGACATGCGAGCGTGGCGTGGCGCGCTCCGAGCTTCATAGATGACTTGAGCTGCTTCGTCTGGCACCGGGAGACCGTTCGGATTGGCGGCATTGAGCCTCGTGAAGTGCCACGCGTGCCTTCACGGACCGCCGTCGAGGTTCGTGAAGCGCCATTCGTCGCCAAAAAACCGCATCTTCGGCGAAGAATGGCATCATATGAAGGTCGCCGATTGCCACACCCTCATCAAAGACTGCCATTCGTTCGTCGATCAGTGCCAATCGAAGGCTGGTGCACGCGTCACGTGCCACATAAGATGCCAGACACCGATGAGTCTCCTCGTCCTGCTGGATCCCCGTGTCTCGGGGGTGGTTGTCCGGGCACGCCAGCGCCTCGGATGGAACCAGCAGAAGCTCGGTGAGGCCCTCGGGGGTTCGAAGCGCACCGCAGCGCGCTGGGAGGCCGGCCAGGCGAGCATCGGGGCGCAGCGGGTGTGCGATCTCGCGCGTATCGTTTACGCGACCGACGCCTCCATCGCCGCGGAGCTTGCAGCCGCGGCGGGTCAGAGCCTCGAGTCTCTCGGGCTGCGGCCCGCGCCTGTCGCGGCGCCTCCGCCCCCTCCGCCCCTACCGCCTCCGCCCCCGCCCATCCCGACGCATCTCGTGGTCGACGCGGTCGTCTGTGTCGCGGCCGACGCGCTCGGGGCCGCGCCCACGACCGTGCGCGCCGCGCTCTACGCGGCGTTCAGGCGAGCTCGCGAGCTGCGGCTATCGGTCGACGACGTGGAGAAGGCGCTCGCTCCGGCGGCAGCAGCGAAGGCCGAAAAAACGGCGAACCAGGGGTCTCGGTAGGGATTCGCCACGCAATGCTGCCATGGTACGGTCCGCCAGGCGGGGATGGGCTGGGTGCAAAGCAAGAAGTGGCTGCTCCGCGGTCGGTTCGGTGACGTCGACATCGAACTCGACCAGCCTTCGCCCGATCCGTTCGGCGCTCCCAGGTATCCGCAGCATCGTGGCCATGCACGACGCGAACGCGGACGCCGAGATGCTCGCCATCGGTCACGCCGAGAGCGACGAGGTCTGCGGCGGCAGCAGCGTCGCCCTCGACCGCGCGCGATCTCTCATCGCTTGCCTGACGAATGATCCAGCGACATGGCTCGCGTGGTTCGGCTCCGGGATCGAGCTACGGAAGCGATGGGGCACGCGCGAGGTGCAGCTGATGCTATCGGCGATCTCCGGCGACGCGGGACCGTTCTTCAATGGGTACGCGTCCGGTGTGACCGACCGCGCGACCTTGACGGCGATCCGTCAGTTCCAGAGCAGCGCCGGGTTGCAGGTCGACGGGAAGGCGGGACCGAAAACATGCAAAGCGCTGGTCACCGCGTACATGGCGCTCGACGGAACGACGCTGACCGGTGGTTCCAAGCCCACGCCGCACGGCTGCGAAGGGCACACCGACGACGGACACCGAGGTGATCGTCGTGACCAAAGCGGCTGACCGGCAGCTGCCCGTCGACGGCGAAGCGGACGAGAAGCTCGTCCTCGAGAGACGACACTTCGGGGGCTTCGTCGTTCGGAGAAGCGAGTTCGACCTGGAAGCCCACTGTGGGCGCTGTGGTCATGGCCGCCTCCCTGGCGCGTGCCTTCAGGGCAGTTGTCAGGCGTGGGTCGTCGCTCAGCCGCCGGTGACGAGCGCGCCGGGGGGATTCGATAGCGATGGCGCGCAGCTGGTCTGGGCAGACATCGGCCTCTCGTCGGTCATGGAGATTCCGGTAGACGGCGGAGCGGCCCTGACGGTCGAGCACGATTCCAGCCTCGCGATATACCCCGCTGGTCCATCCCTTCAGAACGGAATCATCGCGTGGGCTACAGCGAGCAGCCTGTGGACCGGGACCGAGGGGCAGTCGAATTCCGGAATCAAGGACCCGATCGATCCTCAGCGCACGTGCCGATCGAGATCAGGAACGCGTTACTTGCAGAGCCCCGCCGCCTGAAGGCCGGTCAGGTACGTCTGGCAAGCGGCCGTGTTGTCGCTGCTCACTGACGACGCGCAGGGAGTTGCGGGGTTATCTAGGCCCCCAGCGGTGACGAGCGTGCAGCCGCCGCACGACGTCAGCTTTCCGCACGGATCCCCGCCGTCGCCCGACGCACTGCCCGAATCCTTGGGGGTCGTCGTACCGGAGTCGGTGCCGCCGCCGAGGCACGCGGACGCGCAGGTCGTGCAGGTCTCGGCGCAGGTGATGTCGCAGGTCGTGCAGGCGGCCAGCTGGGCCGAGCAGTTCGTGGTCACGCAGGTCTTGCAGGCCGCGGGGAGCGAGAGCGAGCTCGCCGAACAGGCACCGCCGCTGCTGCTTCCGCTGCTGCTTCCGCTGCTACCGCTCGAACCGCTGTCGTTGCTGGAGGAGGCGTCGTCGGTGCCGCTGTCGTCCGATGCGGTGAACACGGTCGACTTGGAGCTCGACGAACAGGCGAACATCGCCGCGACCGAACCTACGAGCACAGTGCACGCAATACCTTTGACCATGTTGCCGCCTCCAGGAAGGCGCGCAGTATGGCGGAACGATCCAGGCCGGGCAACGCGTGCCCATAGGTTATCGGCCACGGATATTCCGCAGCTCTCGGGGGATAATGGCCGGACGGGTCAGGACGTGCGGACGGCTCTCGAGTGAGTAACTCGTTGCGCGCTTCGTCGCGTCACGCACGGGCGAGCGAGAAGTGGCCTCGGGTCAACGCCCGGGCCGTCAGGCCGCGTCGGCCACGAGCCCGAACGCCGCGACGCCGCGCCGGCGCAGCTCGCGACGGATTCCTTCCGCGCGGATCGGTGTGCCCATCACGCGAGCGACCACGTCCGCGGCCCACTCGTCGAGGGCGGTGCACATCGTGAAGTCTTCGCTCTTGCCTCGCAAGATGCCCTGCCAGGCGAGCACTTGCTCGGTGAACTCGCGGCCGCGAGAGAGCCCGTTCGCGCGCCGGGCTTCGCTCGCGACGACGATCTTCGCGTCGACGAGGGCCTCGATCGCCGGCGGTCCGGGCTCGATCGCGTCCCATCGCGTGACGCCGAAGAGGGCGCGGACGCACGCGAGTTGATCCGGCCCCGCACCGAGCGAGGCGGCCGTCTCCTCGAGCGCGGTCATGAACGTCGCGAAGGGGTCGGGGACGGCAACGCCGGCCGATCCATCGACCGACATCTCGTCGACGATCTCGATCGGGTCGTCTCCCTCGCCGTCGTCTTCCTCGTCTTGGTCTTGCGCTTCGTCCTCGCCCGACAGCACCGCGACCTCCGGCGTGCACTCATCGACCGCCGTGGACACCTCGGCCGCCGGCCTCGGTTCACCAGTGGCATCTCGCTCCGAGGCTTCCACCGTCACGTCCAGCAGCTTCATGCCGGGCCCGGCCATCTCCCGGCGCTCGGGAGAAGGCGGTCCAAGCACGAAAGCACAAGCCCAGATCGCCCCCGCGTGGAGCCGGGGGTTATCGTTGGGAAACTCGGCGCAAGCCGCAACTCCCCTGAAAAACGCCTCGCCCTGCATGTGGGATAGTAGGCGCTGACCTTCCCGACCCGGCCAACAAACCCGAGATCGGGAAACATGAAGACGGGAAGACGCCGCCTTCCCGCCTTCCTGTTCAAATCCTCAAACGAGGGCGCCGGGGGCGTACCGCCGGCGCGCCCACTCGTGCATGACGATGCCGGCCGCGACGGTGACGGGGAGGGAGTGGTTCACTCCGTAGATGGGAATGCCGAGGACCTCGTCGGCCGCATCGGCGAGCTCGGACGGCAGACCGTGGCGCTCGCTTCCGAAGAGGAAGACCACGCCGGGCGGGAACCGGTCGACCGCGGTGACCGCGCGGCGGGCGTAGTCCTTCTCGACGGCCCAGACGGGGCGGCCGGCGACGATCTCCTTGAAGGCGGCGGCGCTGGGCGCGCGCACGACGCGCTCGTACTTCTGCATGCCCATCGAGGCCTTCGCGTACCAGTCGCCGTCGCCGATGACGATGACCTCGCGCGCCAGGAAGCTGTGCGCTACACGAATCACCGCGCCCACCGCGAAGGCGTTGCCAGCCGCGAAGAGAGCGACCGAGAAGTCGTTCCTCAAAGGAGCCAGCGCCTCGCGCACGGCCTCCGGGGTCTCGCCGAGGGGGGTCTCGAGCGGCATGTTCGTCGCCACCGCTCTTGACAGAGAGGGCACCGTAAGTAAAGTGCGCCTCCCCCGCGGCCCCGGGGTTTGGTCGAGGTGCGTCTTCTCTGGCCCACCCCCCTGACTGCCCCGCCCGCCGCGAAGAACCGAACGATGCCCACGATAAACCAGCTCATTCGTCACGGCCGCACCGCCGCTCGCGTCAAGACCGCCTCGCCGGCCCTCAAAGCCTGCCCGCAGAAGCGTGGCGTTTGCGTCCGCGTGTACACGACCACGCCGAAGAAGCCGAACTCGGCCCTCCGCAAGGTCTGCCGCGTGCGCCTCACGAACGGCATGGAAGTCACCTCGTACATCCCCGGCGAGGGCCACAACCTCCAGGAGCATTCGGTCGTGCTCATCCGCGGCGGCCGCGTGAAGGACCTCCCGGGCGTGCGCTACCACGTCGTCCGGGGCACCCTCGACGCGTCGGGCGCCATCGGCCCGTCGTCGACCAACAAGATCAATCGGAACCGCAAGCGCTCGAAGTACGGCGTTAAGCGGCCCAAGTCTTGAGTGGGGGGAGCGGAGCCTCCCCCCACACCCCCCACCGGGAGGCGTCGTTCACGACTGCACCGCCTGCCGATCTCGACTGCACCGCCTGCCGATCTCGCGTCTTCTGACCCGTTCGAAACCGCCTCAAGCCCCGTAGGAATCCGCAAGAGCCCTCATGCCCCGCCGCCGTGAAGTCCCCAAGCGCCGGATCATTCCGGACCCCAAGTTCAAGGACAAGCTCATCTCCAAGTTCACGAACACGCTGATGTTCGGGGGCAAGAAGGCGACGGCCGAGGGCATTCTCTACGGCGCGCTCGACGTCATCCAGGAGCGCTTCAAGGAGGACCCGCTCGAGGTCTTCCGGAAGGCCCTCGACAACGTGAAGCCCAAGCTCGAAGTGAAGAGCCGGCGCGTCGGCGGCGCGACCTACCAGGTCCCCGTCGAGGTTCGCCCCGAGCGCCGCGTCACCCTGGCGATGCGCTGGCTCGTGATGTACTCCCGCGATCGCGGCGAGAAGACGATGCGCGAGCGCCTCGCGGCCGAGTTCGTCGACGCGGCCAACGGCCGCGGCAACGCGGTGAAGAAGAAGGACGACACGCACAAGATGGCCGAGGCGAACAAGGCCTTCGCCCACTATCGCTGGTAGTCGGCTCTCGATGCCGGCCGCGCGCACGCAGAACTAGAGCAAGGATCCCCACCCACCAGACTATGGCGAAGACGACATAAGGATCGGGTCACCGCGCAACCCCGCAGTGCCCCGACACCCTCTCTGGATCTCAGCCGCGAATCGACGCGGCACTTCCCCAAATTGCGGGGAGGTTGGCCAGAGGGGGTTTCTTGCATTCGCCGCCTCAAACGCCCCGTAAACCCCGCCCTCAACCCCAGCCCGCCAAACAAGGAACCCGTCGTGGCACGCGAGTACCCGCTCGAAAGAACGCGCAATATCGGCATCATGGCGCACATCGATGCCGGTAAGACGACGACGACCGAGCGCGTCCTTTATTACACGGGCGTGAACTACAAGATCGGCGAGGTCCACGAGGGCGCCGCGACCATGGACTACATGATCCAGGAGCAAGAGCGCGGGATCACGATCACCTCGGCGGCCACGAACTGCTTCTGGCGCCCGCTCGACGGTCCCTCGAGCGGGATCATGAACCGCATCAACATCATCGACACGCCCGGCCACGTCGACTTCACGATCGAAGTCGAGCGCAGCCTCCGCGTGCTCGACGGCGCGGTCTGCGTGTTCGACGGCGGCAACGGCGTCGAGCCCCAGAGCGAGACGGTGTGGCGCCAGGCGGACAAGTACAACGTCCCCCGCATCGCGTTCATGAACAAGATGGACAAGGTCGGGGCGGACTTCCTCATGTGCGTCAACAGCATGAAGGAGCGGCTCGGCACGAACCCCGTCCCCATCCAGTGGCCCCTCGGCGAAGAGGATCAGCACCGCGGCATCATCGATCTCATGAAGATGAAGGCCGCGGTCTTCGACGAGGAGTCGAAGGGCCAGAAGTTCGAGTGGATCGAGATCCCCGCCGAGCTCAAGGCCGTCAGCAAGGAGTGGCACGACAAGCTCATCGAGTCGTGCGCCGACGTCGACGACGAGATCATGGCGCTCTATCTCGAAGGTCACTCCGACAAGGTGACCGACGTGATGCTCCACCGGGCGCTCCGCTTCGGCACCATCAACTTCAAGCTCGTCCCCGTGCTCTGCGGCTCCGCCTTCAAGAACAAGGGCGTGCAGATGCTGCTCGACGCGGTGGTCAACTACCTGCCGTCGCCGGTCGACATCCCCCCGGTGAAGGGCATCGACCCGAGCAAGAAGGTGAAGACCGAGACGGAGCGCAAGGCGTCCGACGACGAGCCCTTCGCCGCGCTCGCGTTCAAGATCCTGAACGACCCCCACGGCAACCTGACGTTTTTCCGCGTCTACTCGGGCAAGGTCGCCAGCGGCACGATGGTGCTCAACTCGTCGCGCGACAAGCGCGAGCGCGTGGGCCGCATCCTCCGCATGCACGCGAACAAGCGCGAAGAGGTGCAGGAGGCCGACGCCGGGAACATCTTCGCGGCGGTCGGCTTCCGCGACACGCGCACCGGCGACACGCTCTGCGACGAGAAGCACCCGGTGCTCCTCGAGCAGATGATCTTCCCCGAGCCCGTCATCGCGATCGCGATCGAGCCCAAGACCAAGGTCGACGTCGAGAAGCTCGGCGTGGGCCTCTCGAAGCTCGCGCAAGAGGACCCGAGCTTCCGCGTGCACACCGACGAAGAGAGCGGGCAGACGATCATCCGCGGGATGGGCGAGCTCCACCTCGAGATCATCGTCGACCGCCTGAAGCGCGAGTTCAAGGTCGAGTCGAACGTGGGCAAGCCCGAGGTCGCGTACCGCGAGGCGATCACGAAGAAGCAGGCGTGCGAGTACAAGTACGCCAAGCAGTCCGGGGGCCGCGGCCAGTACGGCCACGTCGTCATGGAGATCGAGCCGCTCGAGCGCAGCGCGGGCTTCGAGTTCGAGAACGACATCGTCGGCGGCGTGATCCCGAAAGAGTTCATCCCGGCGATCGAGAAGGGCGTCAAAGAGGCGATGGCGCGAGGCGTCGTCGCCGGCTTCCCCCTCGTCGACATGCGCTGCCGCCTGACCGACGGCAGCTACCACGAGGTCGACTCGAGCGCGCAGGCGTTCGAGGTCGCCGCGTCGCTCTGCTTCCAGGAGGGCGCCAGGCGCGCGGGGGCCACGATCCTCGAGCCGGTCATGAAGATTGAAGTCGTCGTGCCCGAGCAGTACATGGGCGACGTCATCGGCGACCTCAACGCGCGCCGCGGGCGCATCCTCGGCATGTCCCAGCGCGGCAACGCGCAGGTCATCGACGCGGAGATCCCGCTCGCCACGATGTTCGGATACGTGACCGACCTGCGCTCGATGACGCAGGGACGAGGCACGTCCTCGATGCAGTTCTCGCACTACGCGCCGGTCTCCCCTGCGATCCAGGACGAGATCGTCGCGAAGATAAAAGGTCATTAGCCACATTCGAGGGGAGCCGGAAGGCTCCCCTCGAGCTCCCCATCCGGGAGCGAGACCGACAGAAACGCCGCTAGGGACCGCAACAAGCCTCCCCAAAGACGACAAGAAGAGAGACGAGAGAAGCCATGGCCAAGGAGAAATTCGTTCGCAACAAGCCCCACGTGAACGTGGGCACGATC